>JALSGT010000066.1 GCA_026982555.1 Chromatiales bacterium | reverse complement strand
CCACTGATGAAATCTGTGTTTATTGTGGGTTGTGGCGATATTGGCGACCGTATTGCGGGTCTGTGTCGTGAAAAAAATGTCTCGGTTGCCGGATTGGTACGCAGTACGGAAAGTAGTGAGCGTTTGCAGAAGGCAGGCATTGAACCCGTACAGGCTGATCTCGCAAAAATGAGTGATCTGAGCACTTTGCCGACTACGGTGGCTACCGTATTTTATTTGGCTCCGCCACCTGGCGACGGGGAAAGTGATCCGCTGATTCGGCATTTTCTGGCTGCTATTTCAGCGCAAACGTTGCCAGAAAAACTGGTATTGCTCAGTACGACGGCAGTTTATGGTGATTGCCAGGGGGAATGGATTAGCGAAATTCATCCGGTGAATCCGCAAACGGCGCGAGGCCGACGACGACTGGATGCTGAGCAGGCTGTACAGGAATGGTCAGCCAATACCGGTGTACCCGTTGTTATTTTACGTGTTGGCGGTATCTATGGGCCGGGTCGTTTGCCTATTGAACGCATCAAAAAAGGCCTGCCGATTTTACATGAAGCAGAATCGCCCTATACCAATCGTATTCATCAGGATGACCTTGCACAGGTTTGCATGGCCGCTGCCGAACGAGGAAAATCTGGGGAGGTGTACAATGTTTCGGATGGGCAGCCCGGTACCATGTCACGATATTTCAAAGATATTGCACAGGTTTATAGTTTGCCCATGCCGCCGGAAATAAGTCTGGAAGAAGCACAACAAGTGATGAGTGCGGGTATGTTGTCTTATCTCAAGGAATCCCGGCGGCTGGATAACAGCAAAATGATGAGAGAGCTGGGAGTGGTGTTACGGTATATCAATCTGGCAATGGGGCTAAGTGACCGGTAAAGACCGGATTTATAGACAGAGCCTGTTGTTAATGGGATGGAAAAGCGCGTATTTTCACTCATCCTCCAATGTAACCGGCGTTACAAAACCGGGAGGCTTGACCGCAAGCACAGCACAATCAAGCTGATTGAGGATTGTTTCTGCGGTATTACCCATAAAAAATCCAGCCAGGCCGGTGCGTGCCACGGTGCCCATAACGATAAGATCAGCGTCAATTCGCTTGGCCTGTGCCGGAATCTCTTTGCGCGCATTGCCCCGGCGGAGGTCAAGCTTTGGCAACAGATAATCATAGGCCTCGGCACCGATCCAGCTGCGCAATCTGCCGGTCAATCGTTCAAGCTGCGCCTGCTGGTCACGTCGTTCATGATCCACATTGGCCGCGATTTGCTCTGCGGACAAATCGCTGCTAAATACTCTTATCAGACTTTCCGTCACAGGTTCCCAGGCATGCACCACATGCAATTCGGCAAAGTTCGATAACGCTATCGAGCTCGCCAGTTCCAGAATGAGCCGATTCAGGTCATTTCCCCCGGTGTCTTCCTCGCATAGATCAAAATCAATCGTAGCCATAATCCGGCGGTACTTGGGTTTTTCCTCCGGCAACATGATCCACACCGGGCACGGACATTTGCGTAACAGGTGCATGTCATCACTGCTGAACAAGCGATCCTGCCACTCCCAGGTTTCAGCCGTTTTTATGACCAAGTCACGCCCGTTGCGTAATATTTCCCGGATAATTTCCAGAAACGGCGTGCCGGTCAGCACCTTGGTTTGTACATTGATCCGCTGGCGGTAGGGCTCAATCAGAGAATCCAGCTCCTGTTCACGCGCATCGACGATTGCTGTCTGTAAGTCCATAAAAACCGGGCCGCCTCCCGGCATCCCAATGCCAGCGGGTACACGCTTAACCACATCGACAACGGTCAGGTTTGCCTGGTTGTTTTCCGCCAGCGTGACGGCGCGTTCCAGCGCGGGCTTGCGTCCTGCCCCTGGTGTCATCACGCAAAGAATATTATTGAATCTCTTCATTTCATTCTCCTCCGGTTGAATAGAAGCAAAGCGGTAATCCTAAATTCCGCAGTTGACCGTTTCGACCCCTTCCATCAGCAGACGCATACACACAATATAGATCGCGATCACTCACGAATACGGCTGCCACCTTCCGTCTCGGCGGGCTGCCTGTCACGTTTACCAAACAGGTTATCAACGGCCTCCGCAGCGGCATCGGCGTAGGGAATCAATACCAAGTCGGCACCGGCCTGTTTCAATTGCTGGGCACAGGCAGTGGTGTGAGCCGTTACCGCCACGCGCCCTTTGTAACCATGGTCACGCAAACCGTGCAGCAAGGCGAAATTAACAGAGGTCTCTCGCAAACTGCTCAAAACCCAACGCGCTTGTTCAAGTGGTAAGCTGGTAAGAAATTCCGGATCTTCGGCATCACCGTAATACACCTCAAAATCATTCTCTTCTTGCCGGTGTATCAGGTTGGGATCAAAATCAACCCCACGCACCCGGTAGCCACGTTGCCGCAGCTCCTCCGCAATTCCGGTGCCGAACCGCCCCAGACCAAACAGAATGACATCAACCCTGTGCTGCTCCCGGTCCCGATCCTGAGCCTCTTCTCTGTATGCATGCTTACGCTCGAATACGCCCAGCCAGGGGGAAAGTCGCTCGTAAAGGAGATGAGAGTACAGAATCATGTAGGTTGAAGCGCTGATGGTAATTAAACCCACCAGGGTAATAAGTCCCATGGTATCGGCATCGATATGCCCCAGGCTCAAGCCCAAGGCGCCCAGAATCAGGGAGAATTCACTGATCTGAGCCACCGTCAACCCCGCCAGAAAGCTGGTACGCTTACGGTAACCCATGACACCGAGGATGATCATGACGATTAATGGGTTGCCAATGAGCACAAACAGCGACAGTAAAATGGCGGGCATCACCTGCGCGCCGAGCATGGCCAGATTCAGCCCGGAACCCAGATCAATAAAAAAGAACAGCAACAGAAAATCCCGCAGACTCACCAAGCGTGAACCGATGGCCTCGCGATAAGGTGTGGAGGCCAGCGACACACCGGCGAGAAAAGCACCCACTTCTTTGCTGAACCCCAAATGGCCTCCCGCCGCCCCCAGGGCTACCGCCCAGGCAATGGCGAATAACACCAACAATTCAGGTGAACGAGCCAATTGATGCAGCAGCGGTGTCAGTACGTAACGCATCAACAGGCCTATAGCAACAATAAACAGCCCGCCCTTGAGCAATACGGCAAGCGCCTCCCTGCCCAGGCCGGCAGTGTCACCCGCCTCGCCCAGTGCGGTCAGAGCAATCATCACCAGCACCACAACGATATCCTGAACAATAAGGAAACCGATAGCGATGCGTCCATGCAGTGCATCGACCTCGCGTTTGTCGGACAATAATTTGACGATGATAATGGTGCTGGAGAAGGTCAATGCCACGGCGACATAAAGCGCTGTTACCGGGGACATGCCAAGGGCGATGACAATAAAATAACCGACGACGGAAGTAAAAAAGACCTGCCCCAGCCCGGTGGCCAATGCCACTGATCCCATGGAGCGGATGATGTGCAGATCCAGTTTGAGCCCAACCACGAACAACAACAGCGCGATTCCCAGTTTGGCCAGCAGATCAACCTGATCATTTGCAGATACCCAACCAAGCACAGATGGGCCCACGATTACGCCTACCGCAATAAAAGCAACGATCAGCGGCTGCCGTAACCGCAAACCAATGGCACCGATAACAGCGGCCACCAACAGCAGCACCGCCATTTCCGTGAAAACGTCACCAAAGATCGATGTCATGGCTCAGTTACCCTTATGGGTTTCAGCCCATGACGAGCTGTGCGCGATGGATGGGCTGTTAATATGTGGCGTATTTGATAGCACTAAAACTCCCTGGGCACCGGACTGGCAGGTTGTTCGCAACGGGAACGCATTATTACCACCATCACAGAGTTTACCCACAAACCTTCCCAATTAGACATCAGTAATTCGTAATTTATCCTGCCAAGAGAAATCGAAAGCCCTCAACAATATCCATATCCACCCCCCTGGTACACGTCGCGAGTGCGTCCTCGCAGAAGCGTTAATGCCGAGTCTCGCAAAAACCCGCATGATGTAATGCCATTGGCCAAGCTGCGCCAGTCGATTTACAATGGCCTCATGACTCTTGATACCACATCCGCCATGAACATCGCTCAGGTGCTGACCGAGGCGCTGCCCTATATTCAGCGTTTTGCTGGCAAGACCATTGTCATCAAATATGGCGGTAATGCCATGGTGGATGACAATCTGAAAAACAGTTTTGCCCGCGACATCGTGTTGATGAAAACGGTGGGGATCAATCCCGTGGTAGTGCATGGCGGTGGCCCTCAAATCGGCAAACTGCTGAAACGCATTGGCAAGGAGTCCACTTTTATCCAGGGTATGCGGGTGACGGACAGCGAAACCATGGATGTGGTGGAGATGGTACTGGGTGGACTGGTGAACAAGGAAATCGTCAATCTCATCAATCAAAAGGGTGGTAATGCGGTAGGTCTCACCGGCAAAGACGGTGATATGATCCGTGCGCATAAACTCACATTTGAAAAAACCGCCCCGGAGATGAATGCCTCGGAGATTGTTGATATCGGCCATGTGGGGGAAGTGACCAGCATCGATCCTGCCGTGGTGGACATGCTGGTGAGTGGCGATTTTATTCCGGTGATCGCACCTATTGGTGTCGGTACGGATGGTCAGTCGTATAATATTAACGCCGACCTGGTGGCAGGAAAGCTGGCGGAAACCCTGCATGCGGAAAAACTCATGTTACTGACGAATACCGCCGGGTTGTTGGACAAAGAGGGCGAGCTGCTCACGGGTCTGGGTGCAGACCGGGTTCATGAACTCATTGCCGACGGAACCATTCACAGCGGTATGCTACCGAAAATCCGCTGTGCCCTGGAAGCCGTACAGGCTGGCGTGAGTACCGCACATATTATCGATGGCCGGGTGCAGCATGCGGTGATGCTGGAAATTTTTACCGATGAGGGCGTAGGTACCCTGATCAGGGCAAGAAATTCATAAATATATAAAGATAGTCGATCTTGCCAATACGATTATCAATCCCAGGATTTTTCTGTTTGGCGCTTCTGTTGTCAGGTTGCGGTGCCGTGCTTGAGCACCTGGCAGAAAGTGATATGACAGATAGCCAGCTTCTCCCACAGTGGCACTCAGGTGAAACTGTGTGAACGATAAAACGCACCGGGAAAACGATGAGGATTTCCAGCGGTACAACATTGAACGTGATATTTATCTGAATCATAACTGAGAACTCTTTCGTGACCGAAACTCCCCGATCAAATCGCGCCCAGCAAATTCTCGAAGCATTGGCGTGTCAGCTTGAAAACAATCCTGGCCGGCGTATTACCACGGCAGCTCTGGCAAAAGAGGTGGGTGTTTCAGAAGCCGCGTTGTATCGCCATTTCCCCAGTAAGGCACGTATGTTTGAGGCGTTGATTGAGTTTATCGAAAATACTGTTTTCAGTTTGATCAATCGCATTCTCGAAGACCATGCCAATGCCAGTGACCGCTGTCAGCAATTGCTGGTTATGTTGCTGGGGTTTTCCGCAAAAAATCCTGGCTTGTCGCGCATTTTGGTGGGTGATGCGCTTACCGGTGAACACGACCGCTTGCGGGTACGCATTACGCAGTTTTATGATCGGCTGGAAACCCAGCTCAAGCAGATTCTGCGTGAAGCGGAAAGCAAAAATGAATTGCCGGTGGGACACCCTTCTACGGCCATTGCCAACTTGTTGCTGGCCACAGCGGAAGGGCGCATGAATCAATTTGTGCGCAGTGGTTTTCAACAATCCCCACTGGAGCGCTGGGATCAACAATGGGCTTTGTTATCGGCCAGCCTGTTTCCCGCCAACGCCTGATACTCCCATAAAAACAGCATGGACTGGTTCACCCAATCTCTGTTGCTGTTGATCTCTTTGGTGGCCAATATTTTTTCCGCCTTTGCCGGTGGCGGTGCGGGCCTGTTGCAATTTCCGGTACTGATTTTTTTGGGCCTGCCCTTTGGTGTAGCGTTGGCCACCCACAAAGTTGCCAGCGTGGCGCTGGGTATCGGTGCCACCCTTCGCAATTTGCGTGAGGGCAGTCTGCAACGCAGGTTGACGTTATTCATTATCAGTTTTGGCATTCCCGGTGTGGTGATCGGTGCCAGCGTTATTTTGTTTGTGCCAGGCCGTAGCGCGGAAATTGCACTGGGCGTGTTGACTATAGGGCTGGGGCTGTATTCCGTTTTCAAACCTGAGCTGGGACAGTCTGTCACCCAGACAAAACAATCGCGCGGCCACTATTTTTTGGGTGGTGCGGTGCTGTTTTGCATCGGCATGCTTAATGGTTCACTGACTTCCGGCACGGGACTGTTTGTCACCCTGTGGCTGGTGCGATGGTTCGGGCTGGATTATAAGCGCGCTGTTGCTCACACGCTGGTGCTGGTGGGGTTGTTTTGGAATGGCAGTGGCGCGATCACCCTGGGGCTGATGGGTGAAATTCGCTGGGACTGGTTGCCTGCATTATTGTTGGGTTCGTTTATCGGGGGTTATATCGGTGCGCATCTGGCCATTACTCAAGGGAATCGCTGGATCAAGCGGGTGTTTGAAGTCATTACGCTTGCCGTGGGGTTGAAGTTGGTTATTGGCTGATATCGTGCCGTATTTTTTCTGCACAAAAGCAAAACGGCCAACATAAAATGTCAGCCGTTTTTAAACAAGCCGGTGCAAATGACAGCACCGTTTTTTTCAGAAGGCTAAAAAGAATACACCAGGGTTACGGCGGTCTCAGTATCTGTTTTTTCAATGCCTACAGGTACGTCTGAAGTATTTTTAATGGTGTAAGTAATTTTTGTCGCCAGACTGCCGTTAATTTGTGCTGTCAAGGCAGTCACCGATTTTGTGACGGTGGTATCCTCACCCACATCTGTGTTCAAGTCTGTGGTAAAGGTACTGGTATCACTGATTTTCCATGCCAGTTTTGCTGCGCCTCGCATGGTAACCTCATTTTCGCTATCACCAGTGTCCAATTTACTTTGCCGCGCACCAGGACCGATTTCCAGGTCCAGGGTCAATGTGTTATTGCCAATCACTCGCCGACCATAACCCAGCGCTTCGCTGACGCGATAATCGTAACCACTAAAGCGGGCATTTTCGTAATTGACCATGACAAAGAAATAGTTATGTTCACCAAACTTGTAATCACTTTGACCGTTGAGAACATAACGTTCCGCCGTGGTATCACCACCGCTGGAACTGTTGAGTGATTCAAGAAAAACGGTATGCCGCCATTTTTCCCGTTCAGTGGTGGCCTTGGCCTTGGCATTAATGGTTTCTGTTTCGGTGTTGCCGGTGGTGGTGACGATGCCCAGCTCCACATTGCCCTTCCAGCTGGTGTCTGTTACTTGAGGGTCTGTTGCATTGCCTACTGATGCCGTTGTCAGTAAAAGTAATGCTGTAGATCCTGATAATAGATGCCGACTATTCATAGTCATTTCTCTCCTGTTAAAAATTAACCGCTTATTATTAAAAAATAATTATTTGCTGGAAATTCCGGCTCAGTCACGTATTCGTACTTAGACTAAATACCGTATTGTGCCTGGTATGATTTAATAGCTTCCATGGCTTTTGTCTGATTATCTTTTTCAGTAAGAAACGTGAGCAATTCTTGTAGACGTACAATACTGCTGACCCGTAACCCAAAATCTTTTTCCATCTCTTGAATGGCTGAGATTTTACCTTGGCCACGTTCCTGGCGGTCAAGTGCAATGATCACGCCCGCAGGGGTAGCACCAGCAGCCCGAATGATGTTCACAGACTCACGTACTGAAGTACCTGCAGAAATCACATCATCAATGATCAGAACTTTGCCCTTTAATGGTGCGCCTACGATTACGCCACCTTCACCGTGGTCTTTCGCCTCTTTGCGATTAAAGCAGTAGGGCACATCCCGGTTATGATGATCCGCTAATGCAATAGCCAGGCTGGCGGCCAGCGGAATACCTTTATAAGCCGGGCCGTAAATCATCTCAAATTCGATACCTGAATCAATGATGGCCTGCGCATAATAGCGACCCAGCCGGGCCAGACTGGCTCCTGTATTAAACAGTCCGCTGTTAAAAAAATAGGGGCTGACACGCCCCGATTTGAGTGTGAATTCGCCGAAGCGCAGTACGCCAACATCAATGGCAAAATCGAGGAATTCCTGTTGATAGGCTTGCATGAATGATCCTGGCTGAAATTAAAAGGCGAAATTATACCCTACATACCACCTATACTGGCAAGCCTGCGGTTATAATACACACAACACACCACCGGAGTTTATATGAGAATTATTACTGCCAACGTTAATGGTATCCGCGCCGCTGAAAGAAAAGGATTTTTTACGTGGTTAAAAAAACAAGATGCTGATGTAGTTTGCATTCAGGAAACCAAGGCACAGGAACATCAACTGGAAGCCGCTGATTTTTATCCTGCCGGGTACCATTGTTATTATGTTGATGCCGAGAAAAAAGGCTACAGCGGCGTTGCGATTTATGCACGGCAAAAGCCGGATCGTATTATTCGTGGCCTGGGTGAAGGCTTTGAAGACATGGATGCCGAAGGGCGTTTTATTCAGGCGGATTTCACCCGCGAAGATGGCAGCAAACTCAGTGTTGTTTCGTTATATTTACCGTCTGGTTCCTCCAAAGAGGAACGTCAACAGATAAAATTCAGTTTTATGGATCGTTTTACTGACAGGCTCAAGGCCATGCGTCGCCAACGCCGTGAATTTGTATTGTGTGGTGACTGGAACATCGTACATAAAGAAATCGATATTAAAAACTGGAAAAGCAATCAAAAAAATTCCGGTTGTCTGCCGGAAGAGCGTGCATGGCTTGATAAGGTCTTTGGCTCTTTGGGTTTCGTTGATGCCTTCCGTGTTGTCAATCAACAAGCCGGGCAATATACATGGTGGTCTAACCGGGGACAGGCATGGGCAAATAATGTTGGTTGGCGGATTGATTATCAGATTGTTACGCCAGCGTTGCGGGATATGATTAAAGGCGCAAGTATTTATAAAAATGAGCGATTTTCGGACCATGCGCCACTGATTATTGATTATGCCTGATTGTATTGTGTATCAGCGGGCAAGTAATGCGCGTTGCCTATAAAATATCAACAATTTGTCCGTCAATAAATTCAGGCTTGGGTTTTGAGATGTGATAGCCTTGACCCAGCTCTACACCCAGCTCTAATAAAACTTCAATGATGTGAGCATTTTCCACAAACTCGGCGACACACGGAATTTGCAAGCCTTTTGCCAGGTCTACAATGGCTTTAACAAATAAACGATCATCACTATCCATATGAAGATTTCGCACAAAACTGCCATCGATTTTTATATAGTCCACGGGCAGGTTTCGCAAATAGTGAAATGATGAAAAACCAATACCAAAATCGTCCAGCGCAAATTTGCAACCAATCTCTCGTAATGCATCAATAAATTCACGCGCCCTGGACAGGTTTTCTACCGCTTCGGTTTCTGTTACCTCAAACATCAAGCTTTGAGGATCAGCGCCATAAGTTTGAATGGCTTCCTGAATAAACTTCAGCATGCTGACATTACCAAAGTGTCTGCCTGACAAGTTGATTGCCAGACTGATTGGTTTATGTCGTTTGATGCTGTCTGCTTGTGTTTTTATTGCCTCATTTACCACCCATCGATCAATTTCACGAATCAAGCCAAAACGTTCGGCTGTTTCCATGAAGGCGCTGGGTGTAATCATTTCACCGCTTTCACTTCGCATACGCAGTAAAGCTTCGTAGTGGGTGATGAGCCCTGAACACACTTCCACTACAGGCTGGTAATAAAGCTCAAAACGTTTATCTCTTAACGCCCAGCGGATACGTTCCTCCCAATGGATTTTCGCCTGCATATTCCACAGTTCCATATCATCTTCACTAAAAACATGTACCTGACCACGGCCTTTCCGCTTCGCGGTGTACATTGCTGCATCGGCTTTCGCCAATAAATCGCTGGGTACGGCACTTTGTGAGGGAAACAGGGCAATGCCAATGCTTGCGCTAACGGGAACAATTTTTCCGCTGTGCTCCAGGTTTTCTTGTGTTAATGCGCCTAATAAGGCCATGCCGACGGTATGCGCTTCTTCATAACTGCATTTAGGAATAACCACCCCAAATTCATCACCACCCAGACGCCCGAGAATATCGGTACGTCGTAATACCTGAGACAATTTACGCGATACATCCAGCAAATATTCATCACCATATTGATGTCCATAGGTGTCGTTCACATATTTAAATTGATCGAGATCAATAAATAATACGGCTCCTTGTTGCTGGTAGCGTTGTGAATAAGAAGTCGCTCGTTCAAGTTCCTTTTGGAATCGACGGCGATTGATCAGCCCGGTTAATGAGTCATGTTCAGCTAAGTAGACAATACGGTCTTCTGCGGTTTTTTGTTCGGTAATATCCAGAATCAGGCCACGCATAATGGGTTTGTCTTCTTCATCCAGTTCAACACTGTTAATAGCCCGTACCCACAGGTCATGTCCCTGACGATGTGTCATGCGAAAATCAACGGTAAATGATTCGCCCTTTTTTGTATGCACCGCAATGGTTTCTTCCAGCCAGCTTTTATCTGCGGGGAAAACATGGTTTGCCCAGAAGTCTGCTTTTAACCAATCTGACACGGGATAACCCATGAGGTTTTGTGCCTCCCGGCTGACAAAAGTAAATTGATACCCGGGTGGGCGGGCTTCCATGACCACTGCATCAATGCCATCCAGCAATGCCTGCATAAATCGGGTTTCACGCTCCAGGGCATCATGTTCTTTTGTTAATGCTATTCTGGTTTCGCTGAGGTGTTGGGCAAGATGATTAAATGTAGAGGCCAGCTCTCCTATTCCGCCTTTGTCGCTGGATACAATTCGGTAGTCCAGTTGATCCTGAGAGAGGGCTTTTGCACCTTCTTCCAGTTGACGTAGATTTCGTGTGAAATATAAAGCAATTAATAATGTTGCTGACAGGGTTATTGCTACACCTAACAGGGCAGTCAATAAATTTTGGAACCGTGTTTTTTGGATTAATGTCTTTGCTGCGGAGAGTGAATAACCAAGCCGTAAACGGCCCAGTATCCGGCCTTCAAGGCGCAATGGCATTTCAACATCAAATACACCATCTGATAATGCGGATTGGTAATTTCTATCAGTATTTTTGTTGGCCGGCGGTATCCCCAGTTGCGCAATGATGCGACCTTGTTGTCCTTTGACTTCCGCGTAAATCAGTTTGTCAAATTCTGCAAACTGATTAAATACATCTTGTAAAACGGCAGTGTCATTATAAACAAGGCCAGGAACCAGTGCCTTTGATAACAGGTGGCTTTCTGATTGCAGCATATTTTCATACATTTCTATATGACTGTCTGTTGTTAGTTTGCTGCTATTCCACACCAATAGAAACAACATTAACATTTGCAGTGCTACAATCAGCAAAATCAGTCGGGTTGATAATCTTATGCGCATTTTTTTATTTGCTCACAGTCAACCAACGAGTATCGAAAAACGCTTTATTACTGACAGTATGCCAAATATAACGATCTCTAATATAAAGATAGCGGACTCTTTGCCTGAAACCTTAAGTGGGCCAAAATAGGCTTGCTCGATGGGAGTCCGCTGCCGTTTGCTGGTTGTCGTACATAACCACAGGTTACGGCTTGATGGGTGTTATTGCGTAAAGAATTTTTGTCGGAAGCTGACCGTCATGGATTGGGAGCTGCCTTCGGGAAGAATTTTCAGCGTGAAGTTCAGCATTTCTTCATGGGATACATGAAATTCGCTCAAATAATAGATTGCATTGTTTTTGTCCACCTCGCGGACCTTTAAGGTCCGGAGTTGTCCCGTAAGATTGCTGGCGCTGATGGCAATATTTGCGCGTACCGGCTTGTTGCCCGAGTCAGTTTTTTTAAGCACAGAAATAGTGAGCATTGCACGGTTTTTGCTGCGCACAATATCGTATGCGGCAGCCATTTTCGGTTGCAATGTATCGGTATTAAAAGCGTTGTAATGTATTGTGTAGTCACCAAAAACCTGTGGTTCACCCGCTTGGCTGAGACCACACATGAAAAGAAAAATGCCTGTTATTTGCAGGCTTCTGAAAAAACGGTTTTGGTAGGTCTTATTTTTATCCACGGTCACTTCCCCACTGCATTGATGGCCATCAAGCCTGATTCAACCATCGTGAATAATTTCATTAATGTCAACCATGTTTTTTTCTCAGGCATAAAACTTATCTTACTTTGCCCTTAATTTTTTTATCTGCACATAGGTTGATTCAATCATGCATGTGTGATTAAGCCGCTATGCGTTACCTGGGATGAGGAAACCGATATACCTCAGAAAAAAACAGGGCTTGGATAAAAAGAGGAAATTACGATGCAGCAACCGCTTTTTGATTGGTCGCTTGTAACGGGGGTAGCGGTGTATTAACGGCGTCAAGCACGCCGTTAATGGTGTCCAGCTGGGCTATTAATTCTTCGCTTTGGTTTTCCAGGCTGGTAATATTATCGGTAAGTTTTTCACGGGAGTTTTTAATTTTTTGCAAATTGGCCAGGCGTTTTTCCAGTTGAATTTTGCGTTCTTTAATACGTGCTGCCAGAGGGCGCATTACGCTGCCGGCCCAGTCTTCGGCATCCTGATTGGCGCGGAAAAAAATATTCCGCGCGTGGCTTACCAGCGAGACAATGAATTTTTTTACCACGAAACTTTGTTCGGTCATAACCGTCATGGAGCTGTCTCTGAAATCAGCGGCTTTTTTGTAGAGCTGGTCCAGTTCACGGCTGTAGCGCGCAGTGGTAAACAGTGTGGGGTTGAGGTCGGTGAAGCCGTGTTCGTCGCGGAAACGGTCATAAATTGATTGCACAATGCCGTTGGATTTTTCAACTTGGTAATTCACCTGGGTCATGTTATCCCGGGTGCCTTCAAAAAATCGTTTCATATTGTGTTTCAGCCCATGGGTCGTCCAACTGTCTACCATATCGGTACGTGTTTTTGTGATCAGGTGATCCATGGAATCCAGACCCAGTGCTTCAATCAGTGATACCAGTTGTCGCTTCAACACATGGCGGCTGGTCTGAAAGTTTTCCACATCTTTTTGGTAAATACTCTGTTCGGTACGCAGCTTTTGCATGGTTTCCATGAGGACATCCGCGCTTTTCCCAGACAGGGAGCGTAGCTCATCCAATTGTTGTTGCACGGCTTCATGGCGTTCCACTAATACGCCTCGGGTGGTTTCCACCATGGAACCAATGCGTGAGACGATATTTTTGCGTACTAAGTGTTGTTTTGCAGGCAATACATCGTCCGAAAGTGTGGCTTCCAGGGCCAGTAAGCCACTTTTTTCCAAGAGTTCTTCATCGCCTTTTACCCGAGCCAACAGGCCTTTTTGTGCGGATACGGGATAAATTGTGCTGGCCTCGATATTGAGCATTTCTGCGGTTTTATCCACTTGTTCCTGGATGCTGGCATTGATGGTGGCTTCGTCCTGTAATTCATCCCACAAAGTGTCGATTTTGTTCAGTACGACGATGAGGCCGCCGCTTTCTTTATTTTCACGAAATGCCTGGGCGTGTTGCCGCCAGATTTCCATATCGGTTTTGGTGGCACCGGTGTCGGCAGCGAGTACAAAAATCACAGCTTGTGCATTGGGCAACATATCCATGGTTAATTCCGGTTCAGAGCCCATGGCGTTTAATCCCGGAGTATCCAGAATCACCAGTCCCTGTTTCAGCAGGGGATGCGGGAAACTGATCATTACATGGCGCCACATAGGAATTTCAATACTGGTGGGGGATATCTCACATTGCTCAAACTCTTCTGTGCTATACAACCCAAGCTGAATGGCACTTTCAACGGGTACGAATTTGGTTTTTACAATTTCCTTGAAGGCTTCCACCATGTGTTCTGGTGAATCCACATCAAGATCGGTATTGATCCAGTTATTGGCATCTTGTTTATATTCGCTGATGCTGGTGTCTTCGAGGCGAGTTTCAATGGGCAGCATACGAATATAGGGTTTTTCTGTTTTGGCATCGTAAAACAATTCGGTGGGGCACATGGTCGTGCGTCCGGCAGAAGAGGGCAGCAGGCGACGTTGATAATTGGCAAAAAAGATCGAGTTGATCAGTTCGGTTTTGCCCCGCGAAAATTCTGCTGCAAAACCAATGGTAATGTGGTCTGAGTCCAGCGCATCAAGAATTTCATACATGCGCAAATCATCTTCCGGGGTGCTCATATCGTGTTCCGATAGCCACTCCCGGTAGGCCTTTATGTGGCTGATAATGTCTTCTTTCCAGCGACTATAGGCTTCTAATTGTTCTGTAAACTGGTCTTTTGCCATCCCGTTGTTACCCAAATTGACTTATTTAAAGTCCGCGCAGGGCCGAAAATACCGTACACGGCTGACATCTTGCTATCAATTAACGGCCAAAGATTAGGGAAGTTTAGTCCAGGTGGTTGATGAAAAACGAGAATTTCCCGTGTTCCGACCAGTGGCTCAAAATACCGCGTAAACGGTTATTTTGAATCAATCAAGCTACACCTGTTGTGAGTGTTTAACCTAAAATCCGCAGTTGAACGGCCTGTAGAATGTGCTGAATTTTGTGGCTGGCGAGGCGCAAAAGGCAACGTGCTATACCGGTCATAGTGGACGCTATGAACCAGGGGTCAGGTAACGCTTTCAGCCGAAGGCCAAGCCTCGACCAAGGTCTCGGATTGGTGCTACCAGCAAAATGGTCAGTAACTGAATAATAATCATGGCGACAATGGGCGACAAATCAAAACCGTGAATTGGAGGCAGGATACGTCGTGCCCGGCCCAATATGGGTTCGTTGAGGCTATACAACAAGGTCACAGCGGGATTATGGCCACCCGGGCTTACCCAACTGAGTACTACCTGAATCAAAATAGTGAAAAAGTAGATTTGAAATAACAACGACAGTAATTCCGCCACGGCCAGTACAACCAGACCCACTGGCTGAAAGCTGATGCCACTGATCAGTCCGACCGCGAGCAATTCCAGAATCTGCAAAATCAGTAACAGTAGCAGTGAGGCTATATCAATACCGCCCAGGCTGGGGATCACACGTCGCAATGGCACTAACGGTGGATTGGTCACTTTCACTAAAAACTGAGAGATGGGGTTATAAAAATCAGCGCGTACCACGGCCAGCAAAAAACGCAGCAGCACCGCACCCATGTACAGCCCAAACAAGGTCTGCACCAAAAATACCCCGGCATTACCGGCGTAGGAGCCTCCCATCATATTTCCCTCACTATTTTGTTTCGCCCAACGATTTAGCCAGGGCCCGGGAGCGGTCAGATGCTGCTTTGAGTACCTGGGCCATCAAACCGTCGATATCCTGTTCCGCCATTACTCGCAGACCTTGCTCTGTGGTACCGCCGGGCGAGGTCACTCGTTCACGCAAAACACCCACAGGCTCACTGCTTTCCAGCGCCATCTTGGCGGCACCCAATGCGGTTTGCAAGGTGAGCAGGTGCGCGGTTTCTGCGGAAAGTCCCAGCTGGGTGCCAGCTGTTTCCATGGCCTCCATGATACGGAAAAAGTAGGCTGGGCCACTGCCGGATAAGGCGGTTACGGCATCCATTTGATCCTCTTTTTCCACCCAGAGCGCCAGTCCCACGGCACGTAAAATGGATTCGGCCAGATCCCGTTGTGTTTCGTTTACCTGCGCATTAGCGAACAAGCCCGTGGCACCGGTCTGCAATAATGCCGGCGTATTGGGCATGGCGCGCACCACCGCAATCTTGCCACCCGTTTCGCCACCCAGCCAGCGGTTAAGGTCGGCGCTGCGAATGCCCGCAGCAATGGTGATCACCAGTGGCCGGTCTTTCTGTACGGCAGATGCCAGTGCTTCGGCTACTGACTGTAGCATTTGAGGCTTGACCGCCAGCACTAACACGTCTGCACCGACGGCGGCTGTTACATTATCCGCTTCGGTATTCACGCCAAAATGGCGGGCAAGAGAATCGCGGGTGCTGGTTGCGGGGTCGGCCACGGTAATTTGCTTTGCGGGCAGTTTATCGGCCAGTAGACCGCCGATAAGACTGGCCGCCATATTGCCGCCGCCGATAAATGTCAGTTTGATTTGTTTCATAATGGCAATGGTTCACTAGATGACGAATAAAAACAAGTTAATCCACAGTACCTTGTGCTACACGAGGGCCAAAAATATCGGTACCAATACGCACGATGGTCGCGCCTTCGGCGATTGCGGCCTCAAGATCTGCGGACATGCCCATGGACAGCGTATCCCATTCCGGCTTTGCTATTTCCGGCGACTGTGAAAGGTTCAGCGAATGAAAGACCTCACGCACCGTGGCAAAGGCTGCCCGTTGCGCGGTCATGTTTCCACTGGCGGCGGGAATGGCCATTAAGCCGCGTAAACGTAAATTCGGTAGTGTGGCCACCTGCGAGGCCAGCGCCGGGAGTGCGTCGAGACTGACGCCGGACTTACTGGTTTCACTGCTGACATTTATCTGTAAACACACGTTCAGTGGCGGTAAATCGGCGGGGCGCTGATTATTGAGTCGCCGGGCAATTTTAATTCGGTCTACACTGTGTACCCACTGAAACAACTGTGCAATGGCCTGGGTTTTGTTGGACTGGATCGGTCCGATGAAGTGCCATTGCAAATTCAGTTCGGCCAATTGTGTTATTTTGTTCTCGGCCTCCTGTAAATAATTTTCACCAAAGGCGTTGCCAACGCCAGGCAGAGCTAATGCCGTCAGCTCTGCCAGTTTATGTGCCGGGCGGGTTTTGCTCACCGGTAAAATCTGTACCGAGCCTGGCTCACGTCCGTACGTTTTTTCGGCAAGACGCACCCGTGCCACCAGCTTGTGCAAGCGGTGCTCGATGTCTGTCTTGCCGCAGGGGTGATTCTCAGGCATGGTCAGTTTGCTTTGATTTGCGGTATTTTATGCGACATGTGTCAATGTGTTGGAATATCAAGAATTCTACACTACCGGTCGTTATGAATTGCGGTAGAGTGTGGTGTTATTGACCACCGACAATAAATATTCAATAAACCTCGTTTAAAAATAAACAGTAACGTATTGCGGGAGCCCCGATGGATATCTCTGAACTGCTGGCCTTCAGTGTCAAAAACAATGCCTCTGATTTACATCTCTCTGCTGGAGAGCCGCCGATGATTCGTGTCGATGGCGAAATTCGCCGCATTAATGTTCCCCCCATGGACCACAAAACTGTACATGCGTTGATCTACGACATCATGAATGACCGTCAGCGCAAAGATTATGAAGAATTCCTTGAGGTGGATTTTTCGTTTGAAATTCCTGACCTGGCGCGTTTTCGTGTTAATGCTTTTAATCACCAGCGTGGAGCAGGCGCAGTATTTCGTACGATCCCCAGTACCATCCTTAATTTTGAACAATTAGGTTGTCCGGCCATTTTTGCGGATATTGCCGAAACCCCGCGTGGTCTGGTGTTGGTTACCGGCCCAACCGGTTCGGGTAAGTCCACAACCCTGGCGGCCATGGTTGACTACAAAAACGATACCGACCACGGTCATATCCTCACTATCGAAGACCCGATTGAGTTTGTGCATAAATCCAAAAAATCGCTGATTAACCAGCGTGAGGTACACCGCCATACTCTGGGTTTCAATGAGGCTTTGCGTTCGGCGTTGCGTGAAGATCCCGACGTGATTCTGGTGGGCGAAATGCGTGATCCGGAAACTATCCGGCTGGCGTTGACCGCCGCAGAAACGGGTCATTTAGTGTTCGGTACGCTGCATACCAGCTCTGCGGCTAAAACCATTGATCGTATTATCGATGTATTTCCCGCCGCAGAAAAAGAAATGGTACGTTCTATGTTGTCGGAATCACTACGTGCAGTTATCTCGCAAACGTTAATGAAAAAAGTGGGCGGTGGCCGTATTGCCGCACACGAAATTATGATCGCCAATCCGGCTATTCGTAACTTGATTCGTGAAGCCAAAGTGGCGCAAATGTATTCTGCGATCCAGACCGGACAGGGCAGTGGCATGAAAACACTTGACCAGGATTTGCAGGCATTGTTGCAAAAAGGCGTCATTACCAAGCAGGAAGCCGCTTCCAAGGCGATGAATAAAGATACTTTTATATAATCCAAGTCCTATTAAACGCATGGATTTTCATAGCAATAAGTTGTTGATCTGTATGGCGATATGAGATTTTTTTGGTTGTTGTAATCATGCGGGTTGGAAATATAAACCGCAGACAGGCCGGAAATGGTTATTAAATGTGCGGATCATTTTTTTATGCGCAGGCGTATAACTAGCGCAGACTTACTTTAGGGGGCAATCTTTATACTCATGGCGGCAAAACCATTTAATGTTATTCAGGATTTTCAGTCCTTACTGAAAAGGATGATCCGCAAAGAGGCTTCTGACCTTTTTCTCACAGCGGAACTTCCTGCCAGTTTCAAGATTAACGGTGAAATATCACCTATTTCTGATGCACCGCTGAATGCAGATCAAGTGCGTAAACTGGCGCTTGCGCTGATGAATGAGCAGCAACAGCGCGAATTTGAACATACCCTGGAATGTAATTTTGCCATTGATCCACCCGGTACCGGGCGTTTTCGCGTTAATGTTTTTCAGCAGAAAAACCATGTGGGTATTGTGTTGCGTCGTATCAAAACCGAAATACCCACCTTTGATGATTTACAGGTGCCAAACGCGCTGGCGCATTTATCCATGGCCAAACGTGGTCTGATTATTATCGTCGGTGCCACCGGTACGGGTAAATCCAGTACCCTGGCTGCCATGATTGGCCAGCGTAACCGCAACAGCCGTGACCACATTATTACCGTAGAAGACCCCATTGAATACATACATGAGCATGATGGCTGTATTATCACCCAACGGGAAGTAGGTGTTGATACTATCAGTTTCGAGGCTGCGCTGCGTAATACTCTGCGCCAGGCACCCGATGTGATTTTGATTGGCGAAATACGCACGCGTGAAACCATGGAACACGCCATTGCCTTTGCCGAGACAGGGCATTTGTGTCTCACCACTTTGCATGCCAACAATGCCAATCAGGCGCTGGACCGTATTCTCAACTTTTTCCCCAAGGACCGGCGCGAACAAACCTTGCTGGATTTATCGCTTAATCTGCGCGCTATTATTGGTCAACAACTTATTCCTACCCCGGATAAACAGGGTCGGCGGGTGGCTGTTGAAGTGCTCATTAATACGCCGTTGGTAAGCCAGATGATTCGTGAAGGCAATGTCACTGAACTTAAGGATGTGATGAGCAAATCGAATCAGCAAGGAATGAATACCTTCGACCAGGCACTCTACGAACTCTACAAAACCAAGCAAATATCCTATGAGGCGGCCTTGCATCATGCTGACTCCGCCAACGAATTGCGGTTGATGATTAAACTGGGCCAGAAGGCTGGGGTTAAAAAAATGAGTGATGCTATGAATGGTGTAACCTTGGTAGGTGTTGATGATCGTTGATCATGCCGTGAAAGGTAAAACCAGGATTTAAGTGTTTAGAATTTGTACCGTTTAACTGCCAGATACACCGTAAATTGAGATTTGATTATATTTTCTGATGGTTTCTCTCAGGAGTTTTAGTCCATGTTGTTCCAGCTTTTCGCACGTCATCCTTTGTTGCCACTGATACTGAGTATCTCGGTGCTGTTTTTTATGCTCACGGCCTGTGGAAGTGGCAGCGGAAATGGAAAGCTGGGAAATGGAAGTAATAATGACGATGGTGGTGTCATTGGCCTGAGCCAGAAAGGCTCAACCAATAGCCACAACGACAGCCGACGGGGTGCAAATTGTATGGAGTGCCACGTCAATGGTGGCCCAGGTACCGGGGCTTTTGTGACCGCTGGTACGGCCATTCAGGCAACAGGTGGCTATGTAGAATATTATGCAGATTTGGCTCGCACAGATTTGCGTGCAAGGCTTGAAGTCGATGCCTACGGGAACTTTTATACAGTGAACGCCATTGATCTTCTTACCCCCAACATGAGCGGCTTGAGTCCGGGCGCGTATATCACTATTGTTATGCCCGGCGGGACAACCCGCAATATGCCGGGGGCTGTCAGCCATACTTCTGCCAGTTGTAATGTATGTCACAGTGCGGGCGGGACTCAATCACCGCTTTAATACAGTAAAGAGCCGGGTAAAGTTACATGGGTGGAAACACGCTATTTGCATCAAACACCGGCCCATCCACACACACCCGTTTCATCGCCGGGCCGTTTGCCGTTTGCACTTCCACGGTACAACCGGCACATCCACCCACGGCGCAAGCCATAAACTCTTCCAGTGAAACCTGACACGGTAGACGATACTCCCGTGCCAGTTGCGCAACGGCTTCCAGCATAGGATGCGGCCCGCAGGCGAATACGGCGACTTCTTTGCGTTGTTCTACTGATAAGGTATCCAGCCAGTGACGTGCAAGGTCGGTGACGTAACCTTCAAAACAGCCGGGATAACTTTGTTGACTGGCAAGACGAGAGGCAATACCCCAATCGTCCATCAGCGGCATGGCAGCGATGACTTCGGCAGGTATGCCGGGAACCATTATTTTCGATGGTTGGCTTTTAAACGGAAATGGCACTTCTGAGCCCATAATCACAAAGGGTTGATAGGCACCTTTTATTTCCCGCAGGGTGTCGGCTAAAAATACCATGGGCGGTATGCCCACGCCGCCACCGATAAGCAATGGGCGTGAATGTTTCATCTGTGAGACAAACGGTTTGCCAATGGGCCCCATCACTGAAAGTTGGTCGCCTGTTTTACGTTGAGCCAGCAGGCGGGTACCGTCACCCAGCACCTTGAACAAAATATCCACCCAGCCTGATTTGGCATTGACGCGCATCAGCGATAACGGTCGGCGCATGGGCAGGGCTGGGTCACATTGAATATGCGCAAACTGGCCGGGCAGGGCATGTGCTGCCGTTTCCGGCGCATGCAGGCGCAAAATAATCTGATCGCCCGCATGTTCCTGGCGTTCAAGAATGTTGGCGTTTTCGACAAAAATGGTATTGCGGTGTGTCATGTGAGTTACGAGTTTCCAGGTTTAAGTTGCGAGGAAAGAAGTCAGCTCCTGGTGTTAAATACGATGTGCCCGGCTAACAAAGTATGTGTCACCCTGCCTTTGAATTCCCACCCGAGGAAGGGCGAATTGTGCCCCTGACTGGCCATGCTCTCTGTGGTGAATTCCCAGTATTGTTCAGGATCAAAGATACACACATCGGCACAATCACCAATGGCAAGACTACTGTTGGCGGCGACAATTTTCGCCGGATGACGGGTAAGGCAGGCAATGGCCGCAGACAAACTGAGCACCTCTTCGTTCACCAGACGCAGAGTGAGCGGTAACAGGGTCTCCAACGCACTGATGCCCGGCGCACTGGATGGAAATGGTGCGAGCTTGGCATCCGTATCATGGGGCTGGTGATCGGAACAAATCGCATTGATGGTGCCGTTCTTTAATGCGGTACGCAGACCATCACGATCTCGTTGGGTGCGCAAAGGCGGGCGTACATGACATTGACTGTCAAAATAACCAATATCCATTTCCGTCAAAAACAGTTGATGTGCGGCCACATCCGCCGTCACGGACAGGCCATCATACTGTGCGCGGGCAATCATTTTTACCGCGCGTTCGCTGGACAATTGACAAAAGTGAGCACGCACGCCGGTTTGCTCAACAAGCTGCAATTCACGCGCTACGGCGATGCTTTCCGCAATCTCTGGAATTCCCGGTAATCCCAGGCGCACACTCACTGCACCTTCGTGCGCGCAGCCACCATCGGCCAGCGACGGATCTTCGGCATGCAAAAAAACGGGCAAGTTCTGACTTGCGGCGTATTCCATGGCGCGACGCATCACCTGAGTACTTTTTATCGCCGTGCGTGCATTGCTGACACCCACACAGCCGGCGGCTTTGAGTGCGCCCATTTCCGCCAGTTGTTTGCCATCCAGATTTTGCGTTAATGCGCCTAACGACAGCACCCGGGCAAAACCAGCCTGTATTGAGCGATGCCGAATCAGATCCACCACTGCTGGAGTATCCGCTACCGGGTCGGTATCCGGGGGACAGACTAATGTGGTGATACCTGATTTTGCGGCGGCGCGTGTTTCACTGGCGATGGTGGCTTTATATTCTTGACCGGGTTCACGCAGACAGGCGCGCAGATCCACCAGCCCGGGGCAAACAATTTGTCTGTTTGCGTCGATGCTTTGCCCCGCCTCAAAGCCTGCGGGCGCATCGCCCAATGCAATCACTTTGCCGGCGGCAATATGAATGTTGGTGATTTGATCCAGCCCGTTTGCCGGATCAACAAGGCGGCCACCCAGAATGGAAATTTTCATCAGGGCGCTCCTTCACTTTCTTTATCCATGGGCGGTCGTCCCAGCACCATGGACATGACTGCCATGCGTACGGCAATACCATTGCTGACTTGTTCGAGAATCACTGAACGCGGGCCGTCAGCAACTTCGGAGTCAATTTCCACACCACGGTTAATGGGCCCGGGGTGCATGACCATCACATCGGTTTTGGCGACAGCCAGCTTTTTTTCAGTCAGGCCATAGTCCTGAAAATATTCCTGTTCGCTGGGTAACAGGGCACCCTGCATGCGTTCCTTTTGCAGGCGCAGCATAATGACCACATCGGCGTTGTGCAGACCTTCTTTCATGTCGTGGTAAACATGTACACCCAGTCCCTCCACCTGAGAGGGAATCAGCGTTTTCGGTGCAATCACGCGCAAATCAGAAATGCCCAGCGTGGTGAGTGCATGAATCTGCGAGCGGGCTACCCGCGAGTGCATGATATCGCCGACGATGGCGACAGTGAGCGGTGCAAATTCGCCTTTGTGGCGGCGAATGGTAAATATGTCCAGTAACGCCTGGGTGGGATGCGCATGTTGGCCGTCCCCGGCATTGATGACGCTGATGTGCGGTGCGACATGTTGCGCAATTAAATGCGCAGCACCGCTGTCGCTGTGACGGACGACAAACATATCGCACTGCATGGCCTCCAGGTTTTGCAGCATGTCCAGCAGACTTTCGCCCTTCACTGTGGCCGAGGTGTTGATGTTGATCTTTAATACATCGGCTGACAGGCGTTTTGCGGCCAGCTCGAAGGTGGTCAGTGTCCGGGTGCTGGCTTCAAAAAACAGATTTACGATGGTTTTACCTCGTAGCAAAGGTACTTTGCGTACCTGCGCATTGCGTACCTGTTGGTCGCTGCTGGTGATGAAAGACTCGGCAGTATCAAGGATGTCCACAATCTGTTGACGCTTGAGGCCTTCAATGGTCAGCAGGTGGCGCAGACGACCTTGTTCATCCAGTTGCAGGTTGCGCCGTCTCACGGTGTTTCCACCACTTCCAGCTGTAACGGTTCGGGTCCGGTGAGTTTGACATGTTCGTGTTTGCTGAGTTGGATATGTTTGCCGACCACATCGGCCTGAATAGGCAATTCACGTCCACGGCGTTCGCCCAGCACGGCCAGGGTAACTGTTGCCGGTCGGCCATAATCAAAAATTTCGTTGAGTGCAGCGCGAATGGTGCGGCCGGTGTGCAGAACATCGTCCACCAGAATAATGTGTGCATCGTCCACCGAGGTGGGCAGTTGTGAGGGTTTGACCTGCGGGTTCATACCGATGCGTGAAAAATCATCACGGTAAAACGAAATATCCAGTTGTGCCAGAGGTTGTTTGATGTCGAGCATTTGATGCAGGTGTTCCGCCACCCAGACACCGCCAGTGTGAATGCCAATCATCAGTGTATCTTCAATAGCGATATCGTGACGGAACTTATGACGCAGCTCTTCGGCGATTTGTGCGATGAGTTGTTGCATTGCCACCCTTTTTATTTTCGCGCCTGTTGCGCCATTAACCAGGATTCCAGAATGATTTTTGCCGCCACCTTGTCGATATCGGCAGCCTTAACCTTGCGCGATTTACCGTTGAGTTCCCGTTCCGCGTCCAGTGAAGACAGACGCTCATCCATAAAGTGGGCGGGTAGATTGTACCGTCCGCGTAACTGATTCCCAAATCGCTGCGCCCGGTAACTCAATTCGTGAAAGCTGCCATCCATGTTTAGCGGCAAACCCACCACCACTTCGTCCGGTTGCCATTGTCCGATGAGCTTGCTGATGGTGTCCCAATCCGGTTTACCATCATTGGCGCGCACGGTGAGCAGCGCCGATGCGGTGCCGGTGAGTTCCTGTCCCACGGCCACGCCGATGCGTTTCAGGCCGTAATCGAACCCCAACAAGGTGCGCATTTTTGCGCTGTCTGTGTTCTTGATCATCGCGCGGTTTACGCGTGTCCCACTGCGCCGGTCAGCTGATGAATGTCAATACCGATTAATGCAGCGGCGGCCTCCCAGCGGTTGTCCACTTCCGTCTCGAATAACAGTTTGCTGTCTGCCGGGCAATTCAGCCAGGCATTGTCACAAATTTCCGCTTCCAGCTGCCCCGCCCCCCAACCCGCAAAACCCAGCGCCACCAGACTTTGTTCCGGGCCGTGCCCCTCGGCCATGGCGGTGATGATGTCATTTGATGTTGTGAGAAAGATATTGTCGGTTATCGGTAGAGTCGCCTCCCACTGGCTGCCCGACTGATGCAAGACAAAACCACGATCCACATCGACTGGCCCGCCACGAAACACGGGTTTTTCTGATAGTACGGTTTTGGGGGCTTTGTGTTTCATTTGCTCGATCAGCTCGCCCACCGTCAAGCCCACTGGCTGATTAATGACAATGGCCATCGCCCCATGCGGATTATGTTCACAGACGTAAGCAACACTGTGGAAAAAATTGGGATCCAGCAATGTGGGCATTGCGATGAGAAACTGATTTTTCAGATAACCGGATTCGGCCATGTGCCTAGTATGAAGCCAAGCAACAGTAGTCACAAGTTTTTGTTGTGAGTTTAGGAGGTGTTCTCCGGTTATTTTGCGGAAAATCGCTCGCCGGCCTCAAATACCCAGGTGCGGGTAATGACCAGCTCATCCACCTCTTTGCGAATATCTTCAGAGAAACGCGCAAAGGGCGCTGCCAGACGCACGATGCGTATCGCACCGTCATCGAGAATTTTATGTCCCGATGACTGGCGGATTTTGATGGATTGAATGCTGCCATCCTTGTTGAGCGTTACCGCCATAATCAGACTGCCGGAGAGTTTGTTGCGCCGCGCTTCGTCGGGAAAGTTGATCCGACCAATACGCTCCACTTTGGCACGCCAGGATTCTTCGTAGCTGGCATATTTATATTCTTTGGTGCGTGCAGAAATATATTTGCGTTTGGGACGGTGGGCAAATACCCGCTGGGTCTGATCAATTTCGGCGGATAAGCGGGCAATTTCCTTGCTGCGAGAAAGCAATTGCGCGGCGGTGAGATGTTGCTCCTGCTGCGGAGTGTTGAGACCTGCTGCTACTTTGCGTTCGGAATTGGCTGTGGTGAGTAATTCCTGTTGTTGTCGCTCGGACTGGGTGGCAATTTTTGTTTCCGGCACAAATTCCCGTACCTCGCCGGTCTCGCCCGTGGGCACCACAGGCACTTCCTGCGTGGATGGCCGTACTTTTTCTTCCGTATCCCCACCGCCTTCCTGATTGGCCTGAGCAAGAAAATCGGCGTCTTTGATTTCTTTGTCGCTACGACTCTGCACCAGGGTAACTTCCAGTCCGGGTAATTTTTGCAACGGTTGAGCGCGATCTTCACCGCTGAAACTGATGCCAAGAATAATCAGGCTGTGCAGCACGATGGCAAAAAAGACGGTCAAGCTGAGACGGTCCCCAGTGCTGATTTTGGGGCGCATAGGAGGCCGGGCGGGCGGGCGTGTTTGTGTTGCCTGGGCAGTAGCCATGATTACGGGGTTGAGTGTTGTTGCATAATAGTTAGGCCGATTATACTGGATTGCCGCCGGGCGGGGGGCTATTCAACCGCGCTAGTATGGCGCGGGTCAACAGTCCGCTGACAATGCCCAGCACGGCGGCCAGTGTCATCAACAGAGGATACAGGGTTAACAAACCGGAATGCGGCACAAAAACCGCGTAGGCTACCCAGAATTGTCCGCTCATATGCGCCAAGGCAGCTGCTACCCCGTAGCCCATTGGCCCAACGGCCCAGCCTGGCAGAGCACGGGAGAGGGCAAATAGCAGGCCCAGCACAGCGACACTGGCCAGAGCACCGGCAGCCGAGAGAAAAAACGTGGGAGATAAAAAAGTGCCCAGCAAAATACTGCCCACCAGCACCCGCAGCAACGATACCCAGGCCGCCATTTGCCAGCCATAGCGACACAGCACGACCAGTGTGACCACATTGGCGAGCCCCGGTTTAATGCCAGGCAACGGGCTGGGCAGAGCGCTTTCCGCAATATGGATGGTAATTGCCAATGCCGCAAAACCGGCAATGAGGTAGTCGTCACGCGTTGTTTGAATAATGCGATTCATGGTTTCAGGTGGTTAAAAATTTATCGCATCAAAACGGGGGTCACTGCCCAAAATTTGCAGGCTTACCTTGTTCGGCAGGCAGATGGCCACTTCACCGCCCTGGCTGAGCCAGCCGGTGTGTACGCAAAGTTTGTTGGGGCAGGGGGAACTCATAAAGCGCACCTGGCCGTCGCGCACTTGAATATGACTGTGGCCCAGTGGCCCTGGTACCTTGAGATCCTGATTCTGAAACAGGTCAAGCCGCGCCCAGCGTTTGCCATTTACCAGCACCACCGCTTCGGCGCCATGGCCATCTGCCTGCCAGAACATCGTGTACACACTCACCAGCAGCGTTGCTGCCAGTAACCACACCACGGCATCGCCCCGACTGAATTTTACCCAATTCATAATGCTGCGCTGATGCGAATCTCAAGGCGGGTTCGCTCATTATCAGCAGACGGTATAAAATAAATACGCTCGCGGATGCCTGGCGTCAGTTGTATTTTGCCCTCGTCATCCACCAGCATCACACCACTGACCCCCATGGCACGCGCCACAGGTAACCAGTCCTTTTCATCCGGGCCCGCCACAAACAATGCCGTGGCTGCGGCATCGGCAAGATCCGCCCGTCGGGCAAATACGGTTACCGAACTCAAACCCTGAGCCGGATAACCGCTACGCGGGTCGATGATGTGATCATAACGTGTGCCCTGCCAGTCAAAATAACGCTCGTAATCGCCGGAAGTAAATATGCTCTCATCACCCTCGACTTCCACCGAAGCCAGGATGCCTGCTTCCCGTGGATGACGAATGCCCACCCGCCAGGGGCGATCACCGTGACGACCAATGGCGCGCAAGTCACCGCCAGCATTCACCACCGCGTTATTAATGCCAAACTCACGTAGCACATCAATGGCACGATCCACCGCGTAACCTTTGGCGAAGGCACCAAAATCCAGTTTTAGTGCCGGATTGGCGGTGTGTATCGTGAGGCCATTCAGACGGATATCGTCCATGCCAGGTTGCTGGTCAAGAATGGCACGAATGGCTTCGGCGCTGGGTGGTGGGCCTTTGGGGGGATCGTCGCTGGCAAATCCCCACAATGCGGTGAGTTTGCCAATGGCCGGATTAAACAGGCCGTTGCTGCGCCGGGATAAATCACTGCTGCGCTGAATCAATGGCAGAAGAGAGGGCGGCAGGGTAAATGATTCGCCGCTGGGCAGTAGCTGGTTGACCCGTCCCAGCGGACCAGGGTGCCAGGCATGCCAGGCGTTGTGCATGTAATCAAAATCATCGGCCAGGCGTGCCACGGCCAGGCGACCCTGAGCCTCCTCCACATCCCAGAGTTTTACGTCTACCACGGTACCAAATACCAGCAATTGCTCGTGATAAGCAGCGGGCTTGTGATCACAGGCCGCCAGGAAGGCCAGGATAAATATCAGTAAAATGTGCCCAAATGTTTTGATCATGCGTTTAATTTACGCTCAATGGCATCCATTAGCTGTCCGCCGATATCCAGTCCGTAAAGTGTGTCCAGCTCACGAATACAGGTGGGGCTGGTGACGTTTACCTCGGTGAGAAAATCACCGATGATGTCCAGGCCCACAAACATCAGCCCCATAGCCTTAAGGCGGGGCGCCACTTGTGTACAGATCCAACGGTCATGCGCACTAAGCTCAACACCGACACCGGTACCACCTGCCGCCAGATTGCCGCGTGTTTCGCCCTTGGCGGGTACCCGCGCCAGCGCATAGGGGACAGGTTCTCCGTCCACCAATAAAATACGTTTGTCGCCTGCGCTGATCTCGGGAATATACCGTTGGGCCATGGCATATCGACTGCCATGTTCTGTAAGGGTTTCAAAAATCACGCCGACATTAGGATCATCGGCACGTACGCGGAAGATGGAGGCACCACCCATGGCGTCCAGTGGTTTAATGATGATGTCGTTGTGTTCGGCCAGAAATGTACGCAAGCGGGTTTGCGCACGGGTGACCAGTGTTGGCGGCGCACACTGCGGAAACCAGGTGCTGGCCAGTTTTTCGTTGGCTTCGCGCAAGGCCTGGGTACGGTTTACCACCAGGGTGCCTCGCGCTTCGGCCAGAGCCAGCATCTGTGTGGCGTAAAGATATTCAGTATCAATAGGCGGGTCTTTGCGCATCAACACCACATCCAGTTCGGCCAGTGGCCGGTCTTGCGGTTCGCCCAGACTGAACCAGTCATCATTGTTGTCGCGCACGACCAGCTCGCGCAAACGAGCACAGGCCTGCCCGTTACGCAGATATAAATCATCCATTTCCAGATATTGCAACGTCCAGCCACGCGCCTGTGCCGCCAGCGCCATGGCAAGACTGCTGTCTTTTTGTGGTTTGATGGCGGTAATGGGGTCCATCAATAAAGCGAGCGTTGTCATTGAATGATTTGTTTGTTTTTAAAGCACATTGATTAAAAAAACACCACTTTTATTCTGAAAATAAGTTATAACCGGTCGTTGTGATGGGAAAATGCTGTTCCCCACAAAAAAATGACTGGCCTTTAAGTATCCGTAACCCTGGCCGATAGTTTGCATGAGCTGCCCGCCTTGCCAATATAGTCTTGAGTGGCAGGCACTTATGGATTGTACTTGAATAATGTGATAAATAAACGGGACAATACCTTTGATTTAACAGGCGAGTTCCCGGCAGTGCATCTCGTCAACGCAACGCGCGTATGAAGTGCCTGACCAGGAACCATTAATTTCCCGTCAACCCCTAAGGGGTGCGATAATGGAAGCCAGCCTGCAAATGGCTTTTTCCTTACAATACATTTTCTGGGTTTAGACGGCGCGACTAAAATGTGCTGCCTTGGACTCACGAGAGACTGCAACCCAATCATTAGAGGTGGAGTGGTGCCGAGCGATACAGAAGAAATCAGCCTGGAAGGCGTCAAAGTGATGGTCATTGATGACAGTAAAACCATCCGCCGTACGGCAGAAACGCTGCTGAAAAAAGCGGGTTGTGCTGTGGTGACTGCGACGGATGGTTTTGAGGCATTGGCAAAAATTACCGACCAAAACCCGGATGTCATTTTTGTTGATATCATGATGCCACGCCTGGATGGTTATCAAACCTGCGCACTGATCAAAAAAAATCATAACTACAAGAATACCCCTGTGATTTTGTTAACCAGTAAAGACGGCTTGTTTGACCGGGCCCGTGGGCGCATCGTCGGTTCTGACCGTTATCTGACAAAGCCCTTTACCAAAGATGAGTTGTTAAGCGCCATAAAAGAACATTTGGCAGAACATCAATAACATGCATAGGGTTATTACTTTTTGTTCCGCCTTGCATGTTCGACTAAACATTGAAACCCGGAGAGGCATTCCATGGCAAACATCCTGATCGTAGATGATTCACCCACTGAAATTCATGTATTGACTTCCATGCTGGAAAAACATGGCTTTTCCATTGCGACGGCCAGTTGTGGTGAAGAGGGCGTGGACAAAGCCAAGACGGGTAAGCCTGACCTGATTCTTATGGACGTGGTGATGCCTGGCATGAATGGCTTTCAAGCCGCGCGCCAGATTTCCTCAGATTCAGAAACCAGTGACATCCCGATTATTATTGTCAGCACCAAAGGCCAGGAAACGGATAAAATGTGGGGTCTGCGTCAAGGTGCAAAAGATTATGTAACCAAGCCCGCCAATGAAAAAGAGCTGATCAGTAAAATCAACAGCTTGCTTGGCGTCTGATTGTCCATCACGACGAATACCGGAAACGTGGATAACAAAATACATCCCTTTGATCTCCTGCAATCGCTGGAGGAACAAAGCAAAAATAATGCAAAAGGTTTACCGCAGCAAACTGAAACCCGCGCCCTGTGGAGTGGCATCGGTTTTCGTCTTGGTGATGTTGAGATGGTTGCACCACTTACCCAGGTTAACGAAATTTTGCATTTCCCGAATCTGACATTGGTGCCAGGTACTTTGCCGTGGATAAAGGGGCTCGCGAACATTCGCGGCACATTGTTGCCGGTTGTGGATTTACAAAATTATTTGGGGCAGCCTGCTATTCATTTGCAGCAACAGTCACGTATTCTGGTCATTAACCAGGGTGAATTGATTGTAGGCTTGCTGGTTGATGAAGTCACTGGTCTGCGCCATTTTGATCCGGAAGACCGGGTAACGCGCATTCGGAAAATGCACCCGGCAATGAAAATACATATTCGTGGTGCATTCAAACAAAATGAAAAAATCTGGCATTTATTTGATATGTCTACACTGATCGAAGACCCGCAGTTCTATAAGGTCGCAGTTTAACAGTTACGTAACAATAAATTACATTACCTATAACACACACAGTCTCATATTGAACGCCAAAATTTATGGGGCCAGGAGCCGAGCACGATGAAAACAGCATCTGATTCAAAATTTTCCGCAGACACAGGCCTACTGCTACTGGGTGGGACGCTCCTGATCCTGTTGGCACTGGCTGCCGCAACATTTTTTTACGTCGGAACACAAACTGATTACGATAAAGAATACATCAGCCTGGCGGGTGAGCAGCGTGTTCTCTCACAGAGTATCGTGAAAAATGCTGTGGAATCATCCAGTGCCACGGTATCGGCATTCCGGCTTTTAAAGCAGACCCGCAATCAATTTGAAAACAACCTTAATTTGTTGCGTGAAGGGAATCCTGAAACCGGCTTACCTCCCTCCCCAGCTACAGCGCAGGACAATTTGGCAGCAGTCGAAGCACTCTGGAAAATTTTTGGCAAAAATGCTGACACTGTTCTACGCGCTGAAGGCACTATTCGCATGTTGAGTGAATTTGTTGGTGCGGTGAATGAAACCATGCCCAACTTGTTGGCGCTTTCTGATGAAGTGGTCAGCCTGATGATTGAAGCTGGTGCGAACTCCAGCCAGATTTACATTGCCAGTCGCCAACTTATGTTGGTGCCGCGTATTTCAGTTAATGCAAACAAAGTGCTGGCAGGTGGTGCAGGCTCTTCTGCGGCAGCTGAACGTTTTGGACGTGATGCTGCGTTGTTTGGCCGGGTGCTGGACGGCATGTTAAAAGGTAACCGCAAAATGAATATACGCCGGGTGTCTGACCCGGATGCGCGTGAAAAACTGAAAGAAGTGGCGGAGCAATTTGAAACCGTCCATGAATTGGTTGGCCGCATTCTTGAACAAACTCCGGCACTGTTTGAGGCGCAAAAAGCGTCAAGTGATATGGCGGCAAAAAGTGAAGCTTTGCTCAATGCCACTACGGAATTACGCAACACCTATACCCGGTTAGGCAATGAGCGTTTTGTGACTAATACGACAGGTAATCTGTTGAGTGCGGCCGCGTTGTTCATTCTTATCTGGCTGGGTGTTAAAATACAGACAGATACCCGTAAGCGTTTGACGATAACGGCGCAGCAAAACAAACAAAACCAGGATGCTATCATGCGGCTCCTGGATGAAATTGGTGATCTTGCCAATGGTGACCTCACAACCTCCGCCACAGTGACGGAAGACATTACCGGCGCCATTGCAGATGCTATCAATTATACCATTGATCAGTTGCGTCGATTGGTATCGACCATTAACGAAACGACGGTGCAGGTATCGTCTGCTGCACAGGAAACACAGGCTACGGCCATGCATCTTGCTGAGGCCAGTGACCATCAGGCGGAGCAGATAACCGCCGCGTCTGCTGCTATTAATGAGATGGCCATTTCCATCGATACAGTATCCGGTAATGCCTCTGAATCTTCGGAAGTGGCAACACGTTCTGTGGATATTGCGAAAAAAGGTGCTGCTGCTGTACAGGATACCATTCGTGGTATGGACACAATTCGTGAACAAATCCAGGAAACCTCAAAACGTATCAAACGCCTGGGAGAAAGCTCGCAGGAAATCGGTGATATGGTTGAGCTGATTAACGACATTGCTGACCAAACCAATATTCTTGCTTTGAATGCTGCTATACAGGCTGCGATGGCCGGTGAGTCGGGTCGTGGTTTTGCGGTGGTTGCCGATGAAGTGCAGCGACTTGCTGAAAAATCCACTGATGCGACACGACAGATCGAAGCCCTGGTGAAAACCATCCAATCCGATACCAATGAAGCGGTTGCCTCCATGGAGCAGTCCACTACGCAGGTGGTGGAAGGGGCCAAACTTGCACTGAATGCCGGTGATTCACTGGCAGAGATTGAAGGGGTGTCAACTCATCTGGCCGATCTCACTACATCCATTTCAGATTCTGCACAGCAACAGGCCACGGCTGCTTCCAGTATCTCGGAAAGTATGAATGTGATCCAGGAGGTTACTACGCAGACATCGGCGGGTACCAATGAAACATCGGCATCCATCGGTAATCTGGCAGACTTGTCGAACGAGCTACGCAAATCGGTAGCCGGCTTCAAATTGCCGGATTGATCGGTATCAGTACCTTGCGACTTATCCCGATTAAACGGTTATATTTTATATGAAGCCGAATATGGAATATCTACCCGGTTATGAAGAACTGGTGGTTAAGCGTCTGCCGCAAATGGAGCCTGAACAGTTCCAGCAATGGGCTGTTTTGTTGAAAAACCGCACTGGCATGCGTTTACCCGATAATCGTATTTCATTTTTAGTCACCAATCTTGGCATGCGCATGCGTGCGCTGGGGATTAATAATTTCCAGACCTATTTTGATTATGTGCAAAATGGGCGCGAAGGTGCGATTGAATGGGATCAGCTAGTGCATCACCTCACCGTGCATGAAACCCGCTTTTTGCGGCAGGAAAGTGTGCTTGCGCTGATTTGCGAAAAATATCTGCCGCTTCGACATGATGAGTGTGTAGCTTCACCTGTTACCATCAATGTCTGGAGCGTAGGTTGTTCCACGGGTGAAGAGCCCTATAGTATTGCCATGGCTGTTGATGATCATATGCGACAACTCAACTGCCAGTATTACCTGGGTGTTACCGCCAGCGATATCAGCCGTAGTGCCTTGGCGCACGGACGCAAAGGTATTTATACCCGCCAGCAAATTAAAGCTATAGAGCCAGAATGGCTCAATAATTATTTTACCGTTACCGAAGATGACAAGTTTCAGATTAATGAAGAGCTGCGGAAACGTGTTTGTTTTAATCATTTGAATATTCTTGATATTGGTGCAGCACCCATTGGCAAAATGGATATTATTGTCTGTCAGAATTTGTTGATTTATTTTGACAAAGAGCAGCGTATTGATATTGCCAATACCCTGGCCGACCATTTACAACCCGGCGGTCTGTTGATACTCGGTGTAGGTGAATTACTGAATTGGGAACATCCCGATGTCACACGATTCACTTACGCAAACACCTTGGCCTTCAAACGCCAACAAAACATTCTTGATGGCCACGACGGTCTCGACGCATAGGCGCGCAAAATCATTATGGGTGAACAACTCGATTACACCACACTGACGTGGGTCAAAGATGAAATCCAGGAAAGCCTGAATCAAACACATCAGGCGCTGGAAGCGTTTATCGAAGATACCAGTGACACTACGCAAATCCGTTTTTGTGCAACCTACTTGCACCAGATTTACGGTACCCTGCAAATGGTGGAAATCTACGGCGCAGCATTGCTCGCCGAAGAAATGGAAAAAGTCGCCAATGCGTTGCTCAATGGACAAATCACCCAGCAGCAGGATGCTTTTGAGGTGCTGATTCGTGCCACGCTGCAATTGCCCGCTTATCTTGAGCGCCTGGAAAATGGCCACCCTGATTTACCGGCTGTGTTGACGCCTCTGCTTAATGATATGCGTGCGGCACGAGGTGAGCCGCTGCTCAGCGAAAATGCCTTCTTTTCGCCTGATTTAGAAATATTGCCACCTGAAAAAAGGCTTGTGCCGGGGAAAAGTTATCCGGAAATACGAAGCTACGCAAAAAAACTGCGGCCTATTTATCAGCTTTCATTGCTTGGTGTGTTGCGTGACAAAGACCCTGCGGGCAGCCTGAAAAAAATGGCCGCCGTGTTACGTGAATTACAAAATGCCTGTCACTCTGTTGCTGCTCAACGTCTTTGGTGGGTTGTGGGCGGGATTGTTGAATCACTTATTGATAACGGTTTGCAAAACAGTTCTGCATTGAAAGTGTTGCTGGGCCAGGTTGACCGCGAAATCAAACGTTTGATCAAAAATGGAGAATCTGCAATTGATACCGCTGAATCTTCTGACCTGATTAAGAATTGTCTTTATTATACGGCTACGGCCACATCGACAGGTCCGCGTGTTACCACGTTGAGGCAGGCCTTTAATCTCGAAAAATTATTACCTTATAGCGGTTCAATGGAACAGGCTGAAGATGAGCTCAAGGGTTCAACAGCTGATATTATGGACAGTGTTTCCGCTGTGCTTAAAGATGATTTATTGCACGTAAAAGATCAGCTGGATATTTTTGTACGTAATACTGAGCGTGAAACCAGTGAATTATCGCCACTGGCCGAAAACCTGGCACGCACCGCTGATACTCTGGCTATGCTCAGTCTGGGTGATTTGCGCAGAGTAATACAGGGTCAGGTTACACATCTCCAGCAGCTTGTTGAAAATGGCGAAGACCCTGCCGATGCTGATTTAATGGAAGTTGCCAGCGCATTGCTTTATGTCGAGTCCTCACTCGATTCTTTAAAAGAAACCAAACAAACACATACTGAAAATGATGCGCCGGATCTTACCGTCAATGACGATGCAGATTCTCCCGAAGTGTTGTTGCCACGCACCGAACAAGTGCAAATAACCAAGCTGGTTATTAAAGAAGCCAAATCGGTACTTACTGATGTCAAAGAAGGTTTCAATACCTTTGCAGTTGAGCCCAACCAGTTTGATGTTATTGCCGAGGTTCCTGCAAAGCTTGCACAAATTCAGGGCGCACTGGCAGTAATGAGTCTTGAACAGGCGGCAAAATTATTGGGCGCTGCCAATGCCTTTATCCGTGAAGATGTGATTGCTGCGCAAGTTCATCCTGATTCTGCAAAGCTCGATAATCTTGCCGATGCTATCACCAGTATCGAATATTATCTGGAAGCCATTGAGGAAGGTCGCGGTCAGCCTGAAAGTGTGCTGGCGGTTGCAGAAATCAGTGTGGAACAATTAGGCCACCCCGTTGAATCTGTTTCTGCACTTATTAATGTTGAAACAGATGTCGTGCCAACTGAAAATAAGCCTTCGGGTTCAGTCAGCAGCCCATCGCTTGAGTCAGAAATCCCCATAAGTGATGATCCCAACCGAACACAGAAACTGGTGATGGACGCATCATTTCCGAATGTTTCCAGCGAAACAACGCAAGAAATTATCTCCCCTGGAAAGGTTGCATCGGGAAGTCCGGCAGCAACAGAGGAAGCATTGACTGACGTCGAGGAATATCAGGAAGAAAATATCGACGAAGAAATTCTCGAAATTTTTGTGGAAGAGGCTGACGAAGTGCTTGGCACTATGACGGATTGCCTGCATGCCTGGCGTGCCAATAACGATGATAAAAAATCATTGGAAACCCTGCGTCGTTCTTATCACACCATCAAGGGCAGTGGTCGCCTGGCGGGTGCCATGGTGATGGGTGATTTTGCCTGGTCCATTGAAAGCCTGCTTAATCGGGTGTTGGACAATAAAATTGTGCCTGGCCCTGGCATGTTTACCCTGCTGGATAAGGCAGAAACGGTTGTTCGCGGGTTACTGGCACACCTGAAAAAAGAAACGGATGTGCGTCCACCTGTCAAGGCGCTGGCCGCACAAGCCGACGCTATGAGCAATGGTAGTGAATTCAATGTTAGCGACATTGTCTCAGTGTCCATACCAACGGCAATGAGTACTACGGATGATATTGATGTGTCGCCGAGTGAAATGGAAGCGGCACCACCTGTTCAAGATGAAGAACTGTCACAATTCGATCCGGACATCGTGCCTGAAGAAGATTTGCTGGCAACTTTGGATCTTTCTTTAGCAGATGAAAGCCAGTCACTCGATGTTTCCGTTTCTCCCGAAGATGATGCGCTCATCTCCGGGGAGATGCCCGAGGTTGATGATGCACTTTCATTGGAGAGTTCTATCAGCGAGTTAGAGGATATCGCGCTTGAACTCACACCTTCGGCAGAACTGGATGAAGTCTTTACCGAAGAACTTGACGTTGCGCCGGTGCGCGAACCGGCTCTTGTCGAAGTCTTTCAGAAAGAAACCACAACGCATATCAGTGCCATTCGGGAGTTTCTGTCTAATGCCGGTGGCAATGAAGCCGTAGTGGACGATGATTTACATCGTGCCTTGCATACTCTGCATGGCAGCGCACGCATGGCTGATGTCATTTCTATTTCTGAACTCAGTGAGCCTATGGATCGACTGATTCGGGCAATGCATGAGCGAGCACTTCCCCTGGATAGTGCGGGACAAAATCTGCTCCGCCAGATTGCGGATGCTATCGAAACTGTTGCCGTTACTTTTGCTGACACGGCTTTTGTTGCACCGGATCAGTCTGATTTGTTGAGCCAGATCGCTGCTTTGCATGAAACTGTTTTGGCCACTCAAGCACCCGAAACATCGAACCTGGATAATTTTGTTGCAGCGGCAGCAGCGCTTAATGATACTGATGACGAAGATGCTGAACTCATTGCGATTTTCACCGAAGAGGCTGATGAAATTCTGGCCACTACCGATGGCCTGATGCAACAGTGGGCTTCCTCCAATGACGGTGACCACGCTGTACTCATAGAATTACAACGTGCGCTACACACCCTGAAAGGGGGGGCACGTTTGGCCAATATTTTTGCCGTCGGTGATTTAGCACATGATCTGGAATCTCTTCTGGAAAATATCACTGAGCAGCACTTGCCTGCCTCAGAGGGGTTCCCGGAGTTGGTGCAACAGGGTCTGGACTGGTTGGTACTTGCTATTCAGCAGGTGCGTAATGGCGATATACCGGAAGATCCCAGCGAGTTACGTGCGCAAATTATCCGTCTAGCAACAACAGCGGAGGCTGGGGAAAGTCAATCAATTAAAGACGATAGTGACATTCTTGTTATTGATGAGCCTCTGATTGATAAGTCTGATGCTGAAAAATCCATTGTCAATGAGGTGAGTGATGATGATTTATTGCCTGAAGAAGAAAGCATCAATGCATTAATAATTTCTGCCGATGACACTTCCCCGGAAGAGTTACCTGAGAGTGCTTTTGAAGAACTGGCTGGTGAGGCAGTTGATGTAAATATCGCCAACACTGAACCGGGAGTGGTTTCTGCGGCTGTGGATTACGACCCGGATCTGCTCGAAGTGTTCCTTGAAGAGGCCGATGAATTACAGGAAAGCACGGAAAATGCCCTGCAAAAATGGGCGACTCAACACGACCAGCTTGACCATGTTGCCGAGTTGCAACGTTTGTTGCACACCCTCAAAGGTGGTGCCCGTATGGCCAACGTGCCGGCGGTGGGTGACCTCGCTCATGCGATGGAATCCCTGCTGGAACGTATTGCTGATGGACGTATTGAACCCCTGTCCGCACATATCGATGTGATTCAAGCCTGTCATGACTGGTTGATTACGGGTCTGGAAACGGCACGTAAACTACAGCCCACTTCCACGCCGACCGGTTTGCTCGCGCAGCTTGAGGCTGCGATTGGCGGTAAACCTTTTGACACTTCTGTTGTTGCCGAAGCCGATGTTGAAACAAAAATTAAAACAGAAACGAATCTACCGGAAACCTCCGCAATACCAGCGACGACTGCGGAAGAAATGGAAGAGCTGACGGAAAGTATTTCACTTGATCAGGTCGGCAAGGAGACCGAAGCCACAAAAAAAGTGGCCACAAGCGATGAGCAGGTGCGAGTACGAGCAGACTTGTTGAACAATCTGGTTAACTATTCGGGCGAAATCAATATTTATAATTCTCGTATTACCCAGCAACTGGGAGCCTCGCGCTTTAACCTTGCAGAATTGGATCAGACTGTGCTGCGTTTACGGGAACAGCTGCGCAAGTTTGAAATCGAAACTGAAACTCAAATCATGTATCGGCATGAGACCACCTCTACTGATACGGAGGACTTTGATCCACTGGAAATGGATCGTTTCTCCACTATGCAACAGCTTTCCCGGGGTATGGTGGAAAGTCTTGGGGATTTAACCAGCATTCAGGCGCTGCTGGATAATTTGTCCAGTGAAACGGATGTGTTGTTGCTGCAACAGCAACGTGTCACCAGTGAACTGCAAGAAGGATTGATGCGCACCCGCATGATTTCCTTCTCCAGTGTGTTGCCACGTTTGCGTCGTATTATGCGTCAAACGTGCAAAGAGATTGGTAAAGATGCGGACTTGCGCGTGACAGGTGATGAAGGTGAGATTGATCGTACTCAACTTAATCGTATTGTACCCGCACTGGAGCATATTCTGCGTAATGCTATCGGTCACGGTCTGGAAATGCCGGATGATCGTGCCAAAGCTGGCAAGCCTGCCAAAGGCAATGTGCATATTGCCTTTACGCATGAGGGCTCCGAGGTAGTGCTGGCCATTTCGGATGATGGTGCTGGCATTAATCTTGAGGCATTGCGCAAAAAAGCGATTGAAAAAGGTCGCATGTTAGCCGATGCCAATTTAAGCGACTCCGAAATCATGAAGTTCATTCTCGAACCCGGTTTCAGCACTGCCGAAGAAGTTACCCAGGTTTCCGGTCGTGGTGTTGGTCTGGACGTGGTGAATACCGAAGTCAAACAGTTGGGCGGCACTTTACATATTGATTCCGAAGCAGGCAAGAGCACTACGTTTACTCTGCGTTTACCGCTTACCGTATTGGTCAATCAGGCTTTGATGGTGCAAGTGGCGGATGCAACCTATGCCATTCAATTACCGAACATTGAACATGTAGTGCGTGTTGGCAGTGACGAACTGTTGCCATTGATTGGCAATGAAAAAAGGTACTTTGAATATGCCGGGCAGCAATACCAGTACCTAAATCTTGGTACGGTATTACAGGGTACAACACCGCAACTACCGGCAAAGCGTCAACGAGTACCGTTAATGCTGATACGTGTTGCCGAGCATCGTATTGCGCTGCATGTAGATAACCTGCTGGGGCGGCAGGAAATCGTGATTAAATCTGTGGGGCCACAGTTGAGTACTGTTAGTGTATTGTCCGGTGCGACGATTTTGCCCGATGGACAAGTCGCATTGATTCTTGATATCGGTAATCTGGTGCGCTCCGCTCTGGCACAACAGCATGGTCAGGCCGTGCCGTTAATGCCGAGTATTGAAGAAGCCGCAGCAGCAGAAAAACAGATGCCGACAGTGATGATTGTCGATGATTCCATTACCGTGCGCAAGGTTACCGAGCGCCTGTTGAAGCGCTATGACTACAACATTATTACTGCCAAAGATGGTGTTGATGCACTCACGGTGATGCTTGAGCAAACTCCCGACATCATGTTGCTGGATGTTGAAATGCCACGTATGGATGGTTATGAACTTGCGACGACGATGCGTAACGATGAGCGCCTGAAAACAATACCCATAATCATGATTACTTCTCGTACGGGTGACAAGCATCGTCAGCGTGCCTTTAATATCGGTGTTAACCAATATATGGGCAAACCCTATCAGGAACAGGAGCTCATCGAAAATATTCGCATTCTTATTGACGTTAAACAACATTAAGAGTGACTTGTTTCAATGTCTGATGCCATGAATCATTCAGCCACCCGGGTTGCGATTCTTGCCACCTCGGAAAAAACACAGCAACGGCTTGCAGCATTGTTGAAAGATGCGGGTTTGAATGTTGTCGCGCATGAGTTGCCTGGCGACGGATTTTTAGCTCAACTGGAAAATGCATCACCAGATGTATTATTGGTCGATTTGAGTGAGGAAAATGGTGCTGAAACCGATGTGATAGATACTCTTCTTGATTACGATGCACTGCCCATTTTTTTTAATGACAGCAGTCCCGCTGGTGGTGGTGCCAATGCGCTGTGGGCCAAAAAACTTGCACGTAAATTATCGGATATTGCGACACGCCATGAACCTGTGATTGAACCTGTCGGTAAACCGGAAATGACAGAAGGGACACTGGATACCCTGCAAACGTATAAATCAACGGCCCCTGTTGATGTCATAATGGACGTTGAAGCCGTGAGCATTGAACCGGTCATCGAGGAATCAACGGCTTCTGATGTCGTCACCATTCCCATTGAAAAGCCTAAAGGTGCGGCTGTTAATATTTGGGTACTTGGTGCTTCGTTAGGCGGGCCGCAGGCGGTACGCCAGTTTCTTGCGGCGGTTGAAGAAGATTTACCCGTCGCGTTTATTCTGGCCCAGCATATTGGCGCTAATCATATTTCTTTGTTGGCAGAGCAGCTCAACCGGGTCACACCTTTTGTTGTTTTGGCGGGTCAGGCCGGACACCTGATCCGACATCATGAAGTGATTCTTACACCGGCTGATAAAGATATAAAAATTACCGAAGATGGTTATCTTTCTCTTACGCCTGCGATGGAAAATGCCATTTACTCCCCCAGCATCGACAATGTTATGGGTGCGGTAGCCAGTCACTATGGCAACATGGCGGGTACTATTGTGTTTAGCGGTATGGGTGATGATGGGGCGCGTGGCTGTGAAGCGATGGCACGGCATGGTGGTATTGTTTGGGCACAAGATGTCGATAGCTGTGTGATCAGCAGCATGCCAGACCAGGCACGTAAAACCAATACGGTAACTTTTAGTGCTAATCCACAAGCCCTGGCAGAAAGGCTTTACCAGTATTACTGTGATTAACAGATTCAAATTTTTCGCGACCAGAGAATAAGAGCATGACGCAGACAGATGAAAAAAGCAGTGTTATTCGTGCCCAGCTGATTCCGCTTTCGAATATGACCATCGTATTGCCGAATACCTGCATTGCGGAAGTTATCAGCCTGAGTGAATTGAATCCGGTGAAAAAGACACCTCGATGGTTTTTGGGCATGATGAATTGGCGCGGTGTACGTATTCCGGTCATTTCTTTTGAAGCAGCCAATAATATTGCCAGCAATATGCCAATGCACAATGTGCGCGCCACAATACTCAATGGCATTAGTGGTAATGATAAATTGCCTTTTTACGGTATGGTGTCACAGGGTATTCCCAGGCTCACAAGGCTGGATAAATCCACTATCAGTGTGATCGAAACACCCGAACAAAAACTTCTGCTGGCCAGCGAGCAAGCTCAACTTGCTGATATCACAGTGGTAATTCCTGATCTCAATAAAGTTGAAGCATTACTGGCAACAGAGATCAGAAAAATAAAATAATATTTCGGTGTCTGCTTGCTGCGGCAAGACACAAAAGGCAACGTGCTATACCCGTTTTGATATCATTAAAACAAATCGGCATTGATCCACATATGTACGCCAATGCTGGCGATATAACCCAAGGCGATGACAGGTGCCCATTTGAGGTGGGAAAAAAAGGTATATTGGCCGCGTGCCTGACCCATCAGGGCCACTCCGGCGGCTGAGCCGATGGACAGCAAACTGCCACCGACGCCAGCAGTCAAGGTCACCAGTAACCACTGGCCAGTGGACATGTCTGGATTCATGGTGAGTACAGCAAACATCACCGGGATATTATCGATGATGGCCGACAATACACCGACGGCAATATTGGCATTGGTTGCACCCCACTGGGTGTACATCATTTCCGAGGTGAGCGATAGATAGCCGATAAATCCCAGCCCGCCCACGCACAACACCACGCCGTAAAAAAATAACAAGGTGTCCCATTCGGCGCGCGCCACTTTGTTGAAGACATCGAAAGGCACTACCTCACCCATGCGAGCGTTATTGTTGCTGCTCTCGTCGAAATGCGCAGTTTTTTTCAGAAAATAACCAAATAACTGTAAATAGCTCAGGCCCGTGAGCATGCCGATTACTGGCGGCAGATGTAGAAAGTTATGGAAGCTGACGGCGGTGGCGATGGTCAGCAGGAACAGGCCGATGATGCGCCGCGCCCCACGTTTCATGGATACCCTTTCATTGCTGGCGGTGGGCTGTTCAACAGGAATGGCAAAATGCATGATGGCTGCTGGCAGCAGGAAATTGATCATAGAGGGTAGAAATAGTGCGAAGAAGCCCCAGAATTCCACCATGCCTTTTTGCCACACCATGAGGGTTGTGATATCGCCGAAAGGGCTGAAAGCACCACCGGCATTGGCAGCAACCACAATGTTAATGCAGGCGATACTGACAAAGCGGGTATTGTCGCCGCCCACTGCCAGTACCACGGCACACATTAGCAGAGCGGTGGTGAGATTGTCTGCCACGGGTGAAATAAAGAAAGCAAGGGTGCCGGTGAGCCAGAACAATTGGCGAAAACTGAAGCCCTTGCGAATCAGCCAGGAACGTAAGGCATCGAACACCCGGCGTTCTTCCATAGTGTTGACGTAGGTCATGGCGACCAGCAGGAACAACATCAATTCGGCATATTCCAGCAGATTATAACGTACTGCTGCCTCAGCTTCGTGGGTCATGCCATTGCTGACGTAAACGGCGGCAATCATCGCCCAGATAATGCCGGCGGCGAGGATCACGGGTTTGGACTTACGTAGTTGGGTGAATTCTTCGGCCATCACAAACAGGTAGGCCAATACAAAAACAGCGATAGAGGCATAGCCTACAAAGTGATTGGTCAGGTCCAGTGTTTTACTGTCTGTTGAGGATGCTGCTGCAAATTCTGGCAACACGGTGACCACGATTACCAACAGAAATTTGCGCACAAGCAGAGCCCTTTTTAGTGTTCCAGTACCTGTCTATTTGATCTGAAACCTGCCGTTGAATAGCTGGTCAGCGGTGGAGTTTAGGTTTAATGTTGAGTATTTAACGATGTTACATACGTTTAAGATCTAAAAGATAATATTCATTACCACCATCATTACGACCAGAAAAAGAATCGTCATAATGCCGCCCGCCTTCATAAAATCAGATACCCGGTAACCGGCCGGCCCCATGATCAGTGCATTTACCTGGTGAGTGGGAATCAGGAACGAGTTGGAAGTGGCAATGGCGACAGTCAGTGCAAACACTGCCGGGTCTGCACCTACGCCAATGGCAATGTTTACCGCCAGTGGTACCAGCAATACGGTGGCTCCTACGTTAGACATGACTAACGTAAAGAAGGTGGCTAACAAGGCTACTGCACCCTGAATGACCCATATCGGCATATCGCCCACCACGGACAGTGTCTGCTCGGCAATCCATTTGGCGGTTCCCGTTGTTTCCACGGCCAGTCCCAATGGAATCAAGCTGGCGAGGAGAAACACCGTCTTCCACGATACTGCGGTGTATGCCTCTTCGATTTTTAACACGCCGGAGAGGATCATGCCGATGGCACCGGTGAGCAATGCGACGGATAAACGTAGGTCCGTGAATAATACTAGCGTCAGTGCCAGAGCGAAGAAAAACAGTGCTACCCCTACCTTGTTTGGGCGTATTTCTTCGTGTGGGTATTCTGTGGTTACCAATACAAAGTCTTTGTTGTGACGCAAACGTGCAAATGCGTCCCAGGTGGTGTGTACCACCAGTGTATCGCCTGCCTGTAGTGGCAGGTCACGGATACCTTCGCCCTCACGCAAGGTCTCGCCGTTGCGATGCAGGGCTACCATGGCGATGCCATAAGTTTTGCGCATCCATACATCACGCGCGCTTTTACCGATGAGACCCGAACCGGGTGGGATAACCACTTCACCGATGCCTGCTTTGTTGGCGGCAAGGGATTCGGAAAATGTCAGCAGATCACTGTGTAGGTCCAGATTGAATTTTTCTACGAAGGCGTTGAGGTTTTCCGGAGAGGCAAGAATACCCAGCACGCTGTTGGCCTCGATGCCGACATCGCGCGCCAGTCCACCGGGGCCGATCCGCAGATTATCGGCACCGCGTTGCGAGGCGATAACACGGATTTTACAGGCATGCTCCACATCATCGAGCATGTGCCCTACCAGCGGGCTTTCTGGCGGTACAGAGACTTCAAACAGCGCATAATCCAGGCCGTAGATATTTTGAAAGTAAGCCATGGTGCTGGTGGCTGAGCCGACATCCTGTTTTTCTGTTACCGGTAACACAAAACGCCCGGCTAACATGAAGTAGACAATACCGGTGACGACCAGTGCGAGGCCGATAGGCGTCACTGAAAATAATGACCAGGTTTCCATTTGCTGTGTGGCAGGCAGTGCGGTATTGGAGGTGAGGATCAGGTCATTGAGTAAAATCAATGGACTGGAGCCCACCATGGTGACGGTACCGCCAAGAATGGCGCAAAAGCCCATGGGCATCAGCAGGCGTGACATAGGCAGGCCGGAGCGTGCTGAAATGCGTGATACTACGGGCAGGAAAAGTGCTGCCGCACCGACGTTTTGCATAAACGAGGAAATTACCCCGACAGTGCTGGAAATAATGGGAATAATACGTTTTTCACTGCTGCCACCGATTTTGAGAATAAAGGCGGCCACTTGACTCATCAATCCGGTTTTATCCAGACCGGCACCGAGAATCATCACAGCAATAATTGACATCACCGCGTTGCTGGAAAAGCCATTGAACAGATATTGGGTGTCCACCAATCCCTCGTCTAATCCCATCAACGGTGCCAGCAGGGTGGTCAGTCCAAGGATCACCATAATGCTCACTGCGGCGACATCGACGCCCACAATTTCAAAAGCAAACAAATAAATCGTCAGCAGTAAAATAGTGGTAACCCAGGCTATCTCGATACTGGGTACCACACTGGCCAGATACAGGCCGAGAAGGGCAAATAGCGCGGCGGCAACGAGCCGTTTTAGTAAAACAGGGTTAAACATCGGTTTGTCGGAATCGCTCACCGGGTTTCTTCTCCAGAAATCAGCGTAGTGGATGGTTTGATAACGGTATTTTTTTACATGCCACGATACCTTTCCTCATATCTTCCTTATGCACGGAATGGGGCTCGAAAAAAACCAAATTATAATACACTGATTTAGAACTGCCCCCCAATTGAAGCCACGAATAGGGGAATTAACCAGGACAATGAACACCTGAATCTCAGGCGCTACGGGTATATTCGTTCAAAGAGTAAATCCCAGACGCCATGGCCGAGGCGTTGGCCGCGTTGTTCAAATTTGGTCAGTGGACGCCAGTCCGGGCGGGGTGAATATTCACCAATATTGGCGCAATTTTGATAATCGGGGGCAGCTTCAAGTACGTTCATCATTTGTCGGGCATAGTGTTGCCAGTCAGTGGCCAGATGAAATACGCCGCCGGGCCGGAGTTTTGTGGCGATGAGTGCCGCGAATTCCGGGCTGACAATGCGCCGTTTGTGGTGACGTCGTTTATGCCAGGGGTCGGGGAAAAACAGCTGCACTCGGTCGAGGCAGGCATTGGGCAGGCGGTGCCTGAGAATTTGCACAGCGTCGTCGCAGAGTACCCGTACATTACGTAGCTTGTGTTCTTCTAACAAACGCAACAGATTGCCCACGCCGGGGCGGTGTACTTCAATACCGAGATAATCGTGATCCGGCAGAATGGCGGCCATTTCGGCCAGTGAGCTGCCATTGCCAAAGCCGATTTCCAGTACTGTCTGCCGGTTGGCGTTAGGCTCGCGGTTGAAACAGTCATCCAGTTTTAGTATGGGTTCATTGCGGGCAATGCGTTCGGGTTCCAGAATATTGGGTCCGGCACTGTCGATGCCATAGCGTGACCACAGCGCATCAAGCGCGTATTGCTGGCCGGAGGTCAGGCGACCTTCGCGACGGACAAAACTGCGGATGGGGCGATGTGCATCTTCAGACATTGGCTTTTCGGCGGCCCAGAAAAAAGTTTTCAACGCAAAGGCGTGAAGATGCAAGGGGCGCAGAGAAAAATGAGTGGACAGCTGCCATGAGTGGTAGTGTTCTGTGTTTTCCGGGTTTGAAGAAGGCTTTTTCTTAGTTAAAGTGTTGTGTTTTCTGCATCTTCGCGCCCTTGCGTTAGATGTTAAGTAAAGAAGGTTTAGAAAAAAGTACCATCCAGCGGAGATGAAGCCGAAGCATAACGTTTGCGTGGGATGCGCCCGGCAAGGAAGGCTTCGCGCCCGGCTTCAATCGCTTTTTTCATCGCCGAAGCCATGAGCACAGGGTTTTGCGCACCGGCAATGGCGGTGTTCATCAATACACCGTCACAGCCCAGTTCCATGGCAATGGCCGCATCCGAGGCGGTGCCGACACCAGCATCCACTAAAATGGGCACACTGGCATTTTCAATAATAGTGCGTAAATTGTATTTATTCTGAATGCCCAAACCGGAACCGATGGGTGCGGCCAGCGGCATGACGGCACAGCAGCCGATATCTTCCAGGCGCCTGGCAAGAATGGGGTCATCACTGGTATAAACCATCACGTCAAAACCTTCTTTTACCAGGGTATCTGCTGCTTCAAGGGTGGCGGTGACATCCGGGTACAGGGTTTTCTCATCACCCAGCACTTCCAGTTTGACCAGTTTGTGTCCATCCAGCAGTTCGCGTGCGAGACGGCAGGTGCGCACGGCATCCTCGGCGGTATAGCAACCGGCGGTGTTGGGGAGAATGGTGTACTGGCTGGGTGGCACTACATCCAGCAGATTGGGTTCGCCGGGGTGCTGGCCAATGTTGGTGCGGCGGATAGCGACGGTAATAATTTCGGCACCACTGGCGTCGGTGGCCTGTCGGGTTTCGTCGAGATCTTTGTATTTGCCGCTGCCGACCAGCAGGCGGGAGTGATAGGTGGTGCCCGCGACAACGAAACTGTCATCCCGTAAATTTGCGTTTTCTGACATAGTTGTAATACCAATGCGTGTGGCGCGGTGCGCCGTAATATTGAAGTGGTGACTATCTATTTTTGAGATTAATTAGCTGAATTCGTTGATTATCTTGTACTTAGCCTTACCTCGAAGTGGTCAACCAATTGACCCCGGATTATATACCCATTGGCGGGTATATGAAGGATGATGTGCCGGTTACCGGTGGGTGGAGCATTTTTATCCAGATTTAACCACCACCGATGGCATGCACGATTTCAATTTGATCACCTTCGTACAGTTGATGTTGTGCGAAGGTGGTACGCGGCACGATTTCCCGGTTGACCTCCATGGCCAGACGTTTGTCAGTGAGTTTCAGCAGTTCGACCAGATCCTGGGCGTTGCTGTGGTCGGGGATGTTGCGGTTTTCACCGTTAAGTTGGATTCGCATAGACGCGAAGACTAACGAGCGGCTAACAGACGGTCAACTATTCAAAACAGTTTGTAGCTTTGTGGGTGTTCACTAATGGTCGGCACAATATCGCCCTTGTCCAGCCACTCAAAGGCATTGGCTTGATTGCGGCCATGATTTTTGCCGAAATACAGCGCTTTGTCAGCACGTTCAATAAGTTTGTCGGCTTGCAGATACGGGGTAATTTGTGTCACCCCGATGGTAACGGTGACCTGGTTCAATTGGGCAAAATTGTGTTGCGCAACGGTTTCACGAAAACGTTCCAGCACCATCAGTGCGGTATCGAGATCGGTGTCACTGAGCACTGCGGCGAATTCTTCACCACCGTAACGAAACAACAGGTCATTATAACGAAATGATTCGCGCATCAGGTCAGCAAATATTAACAATACCTCATCACCGTATAGGTGACCTTTGGTGTCATTGATGCGTTTGAACAAGTCAATGTCGAACATGGCAAAACAGCCCAGCGGCGTATCGTTACCGGTGTCACTGGCACGGCGTTCGGCATGACGATCCGTGGTAAGTGCCTTGCCCATCCAGTTTTGTAACGCGACCCGATTGTACAGGCCGGTCAGTCCATCGCGTTGCTGATGATTCAACAAGGACTGCTGATTGGCATAAATGGACATCAGACCTTCAATGACATCACCCTGGTGATCGTAAGCATGCGCATGTTCACGAATCATCAGACCCACCACGTTGCCTTGTTCCAGCACGGGATGAATCATCTGGTGCCCATTTTTTGTCGCCACCGTGATTGTATTGTGACCTTCGATACAGGCACGTAAACCAGGACGTACATCCAGCGGGGTAATGTGACTGCCGACAGGTTCGTTATTACTGGCCAGCACTTTGGCGGAAAGATGACCAAGTTCACCACCCAGCGCATAAACACTGGCGGAGTCTGTATGGGTAAGTGTAAGAATGGCGTCAACCAGAGCGCCCGCGAGCGTTTCCTGGTCGCGTTGCGCAGTGAGCTTGATGATGGCGTCAAGCAATGGATGGCCTACCGATAGAGACACTTATGGATCACTCAGTGTTGGATAATACGCAGAATATTAGCACAGGATTGGTGATACATGGCGAACCTTTCTCTTGTTTGAATCCACAGTTTGCGATGACGGAATAATATCCTTACGATAGGGAACATCAGGACAGATCGTGCGGGTGTCGTATAATGGTATTACCTCAGCTTCCCAAGCTGATGACGTGGGTTCGATTCCCATCACCCGCTCCACGGGATTGTATGAATATTAAACAGGCTTAGTGATTGCGCCATGTCGTTGCTTTCACTTCCACATCCAGGCTGCGTTTAATAAGATACACAATGGGTTGCCTGTCGGCTTCCAGTGCAACATCCATACGCATACTGAGAATGCTCATGCCATTTTTGTTAACCATACTGTTAATACGTGCAGCATTATCAATAAGACCCGATTGATAATAAATTCGTCCACCGCGGTTAAGATAATTGTTCACCTCAGCGAAAAAACGCTCATGCAATTTCCAGAGTCCCTGGGTTGCCTCGCTGTGGGGATAATCAATATTAAACAAAATGACATCAAATTTTTCGTCCTTGTTTATTGGCGCAAATAAATCGCCCTGTCGAACATCGATAATATTATTTGCCCCATTTCTTTTCGCATTTAATCGGGCCATTTTAACCGCTGCCGGATTGATGTCCGTGGCGACAACCACGCTGGCTTTGTCAGCAGCAAAAACCGCCTGTACACCGGAGCCGGTACCCAGATCCAACACAGTTTCGCCATCAAAAATCTTCCAGTGAGTCAGCAAATACAGACTTTGTACCGTAGGCAAAACAACATCGTCAATGGCTAAAAATTCCCGGCCATCGACTGTGGCCATGGCATGTAAGGGAAAGTCCTGTGACGGTGTATGATAAACCAGTTGATATTTTCCCGGATGTGACACCGTCATAAATGGCTGACCAATATGTGTTGTATGCGTGCAGCTGACGATAACGAGCGCGGTAAATAACAATACACCTGTTCTGATAAAAACCTGCCGTGTCATTTGTAGACCCCTCTGATTTTTTGTGGAGTGGGTTTGCCTGAGTGGAGTGCTATAGTACCAGTACGTGGCGGATAAAGTGTCACGCGGAATATTGTGGTACACCAGACAACCTACTTTTATACAGGATTTTTTCATTACTTCATTCCAATCTCATCTTTTGGGTGCTGTTGCCGCATTGCTGTCGGCGCTTTGCTGGGCCGTTGCCGCTATTTTGTTTCGACAGGTCGGTGACCGCATTACGGCCATGGGCATCAATCTGGCCAAGGGGCTGGTGGCGATGCTGTTTATGGCGGTATTATTATTGCCCGGATTTTATTCCGGGCTGGCATCGCTGGATACAAACAGTATTGTGGCGCTGGCACTTAGCGGCATTATCGGTATCTGTTTTGGAGACACACTGTATTTTCTCGCCTTGATGCGACTGGGCGCTCGACGCACCTTGTTGCTCGGTTCGTTGATTCCGGTGACTACCGCACTGATTGCCGTCATTTTTTTGGGCGAGCAGATTCCCATTCTGGCCTGGTTGGGCATGACGCTGGCCATTGCCGGTGTCACCTATGTATTGTGGCAACGTACGCCGCGAGAGAATACGCAAAAACGGTCCTGCGAAAAATACCGTAGCGGACTTTTTTTTGGGTTGTTGTTTGTGGTTGCCAATGCTCTGGGCATTATTGCCACCAAGGTTGGCGTGGCGGACATACCCGCACTGGAGGCCACCTTCGTTCGCCAGGCATTTGCCATTGCTGGCCTGACTTTTTGGGGGTTGATGGTGCGCGACCTGCTGGGCTGGGTTACCCCGCTGCGCGAAGGAAGGCTGCTGAAAATTCTCCTGGTTGCCTCATTGACCGGTGCGTTGCTGGGTACCTGGTTATCCGTTGTGGCACTGAAATACACCTATGCCGCCGTTGCCGCTACACTCAACGCTACCAGCCCTTTGTTTATTTTGCCGCTGGCCGCTTTTTGGCTGAAAGAACACGTCAGTTGGCGTGAAGTTGCTGGGGCGCTGGCTGCCGTTATTGGCATCGGACTCTACTTCAGCAGTTTACGTTTGTTATGAATGCGATATGATAAAGGCTGCGGGAATCATTTAATCTGAGTTTCGCACTGTGCGGTATATCAGAAGGCTGTATTGTAGTGGCACTGATAAAAGATGTGTTATACACGCGAAGGCCGCAAAGAAAAAATCAACTTTGTGTTAAATGCTCATTGCTTTTTTTAGGTTGAGGGTGTTTTAGTGCTTAATCCACATTTTAATCAACGGAAATAAATTATGTCCTTACGTCATCTGCCCGTTTTTATTTTTTTGCTGACCAGTTTGTTAACCAGCAACAGTTCTGCCGCCGAATTATTGGAAGTGCCTGTTGGCATTTCCCCGGTGATGAGTTCTGCCGCCGTGTTCATCGCCAAAGAACGGGGATATTTTCGTGAAGAGGGTATTGAAGCCGTCATTAATCCCTTCAAAGCTTCTGGCGCAAAAATGGTACCCTTTCTTGCCACGGGACAATTGTTTGTCGCTGGCGGCAACGTTAACGCTGGCATGTATAATGCCATTGCTCAGGATATCCCTATCAAGATCGTTTCAGACAAAGGCACAGTGAGCCCCGGTCACGGTTATTTAGCGTTAATCGTGCGCAAGGATCATCTGGATAGTGGTCGTTATCGTGATCTCAACGATTTGAAAGGCATGACCCTGGCGGTTACCGCCAAAGGCGTTTCACAGCAAATCGTTATCGAAAAATATCTGCATAAGGCTGGATTAACATCAAAAGACATCAAACTGGTCACGCTGGCTTATTCAGACATGAATATTGCCCTGGCCAACAAATCCATTGATGCCACTGTGCAAATAGAACCCTTCGTTGCCGCTGCGATTAAACATGATTTTGCCGTGCGTGTTGCGGGCAATGACGAAATTTATCCCAGCCAGCAAAGTGCCGTTATTTATTATTCGCCCATATTTATGAAGCAGCACCCGAAACAGGCACAAGGGTTCATGAATGCCTATGTGCGCGGTTTGCGTGATTACAACGATGCCTTTGAAAAAGGCATCGGCAAACAGGATATTATTCGCATCCTCACACAGTCCACACGCATCAAGGATGTTTCCATTTATCAAGCTGTGGTGCCGGTTGGCTTGAGCCCGGATGGCCTGGTGAATGTACAAAGTTTGAAAGCCGATGCGCAATGGTACTATCAACAGGGTTATCTGAAGACCATGCCGGATATTGATAGCATTGTTGATCTTAATTATGCCCGTACGGCAGTTAAAAAGCTGGGGCGCTATCCATAGCAAGCGGCACAAAATTTCCATGCAAATTTTTACTGCCCACTTAAGTAAAACTTTTTCCCGAAAAGAACAGCGAACGGTCGCTTATGAAAACCTGAATTTTAAAATCGAGCAAGGCGAATTTTTTTGCATCCTTGGCCCCAGCGGCTGTGGTAAAACCAGTTTGCTGCGCACCATCGCAGGCCTGGAAACGGCGACATCCGGTGAGCTGAATATTCAGCCACTGAATGCTTCCAAGCCCGGCAGTATTGGCATGGTATTTCAAGAGCATGGTTTGTTCCCATGGATGACGATACGCAACAATATTCGTTTTCTGCTGGAAAATAACATACATATGGTTAATCGTGATCTCGATGCCATTGTTAATGAATTTATTGATCTGGTTGGATTAACAACATTTACGGATTATTTCCCGTACCAATTGTCTGGTGGTATGCGCCAGCGCGTCAGCATTGCCCGCAGCTTTGCCAACGAGCCGGACCTCCTGCTAATGGACGAACCGTTTGTGTTTCTTGATTACCAGACACGTTGTGCATTGCATGGCTTGTTGCTGGACATCTGGCAGCGCAAAAAAAAGACCCTGGTGTTTGTCACTCATGACATTGAAGAAGCCGTTTTTCTTGCCGACCGGGTGCTGGTAATGAGTGCCCATCCTGGCACGGTGAAAAGTATTATTGATATTAATCTGCCACGACCACGGGAGTTTTTGACGTTGCGTAAATTGCCTGCTTACCAGGACCAGGTTAGCGAACTTATGGAATTGTTGCGTGAAGAATGTGAGCCCTTTAATCTTTAAGAGCAATTAATCTGCCTGATGCTTAAGAATCGCTATTTTTGGTTGTTCATGTCGCCAGTGAGTATTTTGTTGCTATGGGAAACCAGTACCCGCAGTGGTTTACTCGACGCCCGCTTTTTCCCCGCACCCAGCGCCATTTTTTATTATTTGATTTTCACCAGTCCTGGTGAGGGTTTGTGGACAGATATCAGCGCCAGCCTCTACCGTATTTTCTGGGGGTATCTGGCAGGTTGTGCCAGCGGTATTGTTTTGGGTGTGAGCATGGGCCTTAACCATACCGTGCGTATGATGATTTATCCGCTAGTAGCCTTACTTTATCCCATACCCAAAATTGCCATTCTACCGCTGATCATGCTTATTTTTGGTATTGGTGAAATGTCTAAAATTGTGGTTGTTGCCATCGGCAGTTTTTTTTTGGTACTGATCAATACCCTGCATGGCGTAGATAGTGTGGCAAAAATTTATCACGATGTTGCACGGGTCTACCGCATAAAAAAACATAATTTTGTACTGCGAGTGATTTTGCCCGGCGCATTGCCCGCTATTTTTACCGGCTTGAAACTGGCTATTGGTTACAGTCTGGTTATCGTGGTGGCTGCGGAATTTTCCGGTGCCGATGCCGGTATTGGTTATTTGATTTGGCAATCGTGGGAAACGTTTTCCATCAAGGCCATGTATGCGGGCATTTTTGTGATTGGTGCTTTAGGGTTGGCTTTTTCTCTGATACTTAATTTTCTGGAACGGTGCCTGACACCCTGGCGTGATACTGATCAATAGGTATATGGTCAAGCTGAAACGCCTGATTTCAACGTTCGTTAACACAACCGCCAATTGTTGCATATGCCGGGTAAAATCGTGTGTATTGTTGCCTGGGTGGAAGTGGCGGTATGATGCCTGTCACCGTTTTAGCGATTGTAACGAGGCATGCGATGGAATACCGGAAACTGGGCCGTACAGATACCAAAGTCAGCGTGCTGTCTCTGGGAACCATGACCTGGGGTGAGCAAAACACCGAGGCCGAGGCCCATGCACAATTGGATGCAGCATTGGCGGCGGGCGTGAATTTTATCGATACCGCCGAGTTGTACCCGGTGCCACCGAAAGCGGAGACGTGTACGCTCACTGAGCAGTATATTGGTCGGTGGCTTAAGCGCCGTGGTCGGCGCGATGATATTGTACTGGCCAGCAAAGTAGCGAGTCGGGCTGATTGGGTGGATCATATCCGCGATGGCCAGGCCTGCCTTGATCGTACTAATATCGAACAGGCTTTGCATGGCAGTCTTGAACGCCTGCAAACGGATTATCTCGATTTGTATCAATTGCATTGGCCGGATCGTAATACCAATTTTTTTGGCGAATTGGGTTATGCGCACACATCAGAACAGAGCGTGCCTATCGAAGAAACTTTACGGGTGCTGGCAGACTTGGTGCAGGCAGGAAAGATTCGCTACATTGGCTTGTCCAATGAGACCCCATGGGGGGTAATGGAATTTTTACGCCTGGCGGAACAATGCGATCTGCCGCGTGTGGTCAGCGTGCAAAACCCGTACAGTCTGCTCAATCGCAGTTTTGAAGTGGGGCTGGCCGAGATAGCACACCGTGAAACATGTGGTTTGCTGGCTTATTCGCCGCTGGGTTTTGGGGTGCTGAGCGGTAAATATCTACACGGCCGACAGCCTGCGGATGCACGTATTACCCTTTACGAGCGCTTTTCGCGATACTCTAACGCTCAGGCAGTGGCTGCGACGGAAGCATACGTGGCCCTGGCGTGTGAGCATGGGCTGGACCCGGCACAAATGGCGCTGGCGTATGTCTCCAGCCGGTCGTTTTTAACCAGCAGTATTATTGGTGCCACTAACATGACACAGTTGCAGAGTAACCTGGCCAGTGCGGAGCTGGCGTTAAGTGAGGAGGTCGTCGATGGTATTGAAGCCATCCATCAGGGGCAGCCTAACCCGGCACCCTGAAATAAATTTGAGTGATTCCGGAATAGCATGAAAGGTTGCGGGTTGAAATGTTTTAAATCAGCAACAGGGGAGGGGGAATGAACAACAGTAGCCAGTGGATCAAAGTCTGTATGTCGGTAATGGGTATTGTGTTGTTAACGGCCTGTGCGACGGTTAATAAAAAACATCCTGATGTTGTGTCTGGCGAAATCACGGAGGAATTAAAGAAACAGTTGGCTGCGGTGTATTTTATTCGTCCCAGGACATACAAAAGCAAAGGTATGGCAGATAACGCGGTACGTATTGAGTTTCAGGGACAAACCCTGCTGACCCAGGATGAGGGCACCTATACGTTGTTATACATCAAACCCAGCAAGGGAGCGCTGAAAATTCACTCAGAAACGCTGTATGCCGACCAGCGTGCATCAATAGATGTGTGGCGCGAACGGGTATACAAGTTTATCGCAGGCAGGACTTATTTTATTTATGTGCGACAAATTGATGAGGAATTCCGCGGCGTATTTTACGAGCCACAACCGGTGGATTTGCAGGAAGCCAAGCGGCTGATCGTACCAGGCGTGGGCCATTTTGGTAATATCCGCGCTTCCGGTGCAGCACGTAGCGCACCCATTGATGAGCTTACTGAGGTAGATATGCCACCATCCAGTGCGGTTAAGGAGCTGATTCCGGCGATGCCGGAAAATCTCTATAAGCAGGGGAAAAACCTGCGCGAGGCGAGATAAACTTCACCGATGCATCCTGCAAGAAGGACAAAGCCGTTACGACGGAGGAGCGTCGTTGTGGCCGCCGTGTCGTATCTGTTTACCATTGTGTTGTTGACAGGTTGTACGGCGGTTCCCGTTGATTCCCGTATCACCGCGCTCAGCCCCAGTGTTTTGCAACAGGGTCAGGTGAGTCAGACTACCGTGCGGGTTGAGCAGTGGACACCTGATTCGCAGTTGGTGTTGATGCCCGCCGGACCGTATGTCACCCATCGTCTGGCTTTGTCTGCGTTACCACAGAGCATGGCCACAGACGGTTCACGGGCCTATCTGGCGACGAGCAACCGGCAGTTATTTATTATGGATTTCCCGCCACAAGCCGATTCCGCCCGCATTTTGGGGCAGTTCACCCTCATTGCCCCGGCAACACAATTACATGTCATCAACCAGCAACTACTGGCGATGCTGGCTAATGGCAACTTGCAATGGTGGGATGTGTCGCGGCCCAATGCGCCTGTGATACGGGCGACGCTGGTAGCGCCAGGCAAGCTGCTGGATGTGCAGGCAGATGCCAGGAATATTTATTTATTGTTGAGCGCTGGCGCAGGGATGACACAATTACAGCGTTGGACATTTACCTCCGCCTCTGCGACTTCGCCCCGGCTTGAGCGGGAATGGCTGTTGCCTGTTGCCGCCGATGCCTTTGCCGTACGCGGCCAGCATTTGTGGACAGTGAACACAAGAGGCATCACGGTGCTGGATATCAGTGGTGAACAGGCGTTGCTCAAAGATGCCCAGGCCACTACCGGCATTTCTGACGATGTGCAATTGCAGGATCAACTGGCCCTGGTTGCTGACGGGCACGGTGGCTTGGTGTTGTTCGATATCAGCGAGCCGGATGTTTTACAGTGGCGTGGCAGTTTCAACAAACGTGGCGCGATTCATGGTTTTTCAACGGACAAAGAGCCCGCTGATGATAAAAGTGCCTTGTTGGTTTTACGCAACGGTGGTGTATTGCAGCTGAGTCTGGGCAATCCTGAGCTGCCTGACAGTGGCGCGGCTTTTCATACAGACGTGCCAATAATACTCAGCACCTTGCAGAATGATGTCGCCTTGCTGGCCACGGAAAATGGTCTACAGCGGGTAATGATGCTGGGTGGTGGCGATGGTGCTATTTCGTCCGAAGGACTGAACCTGGGTGGTAGCCGCCGGGGTGCCCTTGGTACAGGAGATAAAGAAAATATTCTTTATGTGGCTGACTGGTTTTCCGGTTTGCACTTATACGATATCAGCAACCCGCGTCAGCTGCGTTATCTCTCTAACTATCACACGCCAGGGTCAAGCAAAGGCGTGACCCTGCTGGGCAATTATGCATTGGTGGGTGATGATGACCGGGGTTTGCAGATTATCAGCATTGAAGACCCGCACCGTCCACGCTGGGTTGCCGAATTACCGCCTGAAGCTATGGCCGGACTGGGGCTGGCCTATACCATGAAGCTGGTGGACACGACATTATATCTGGCGGACCATCGCGGCGGGTTTCACATCATTGATCTCAGTGATATCAGGCACCCGAAGCGGCTGGGGGGGTACGACACACCGGGCAAGGCCTGGGATATTGATGTTAAGAATAGCGTGGCTTTCGTTGCCGATGACCGTGCGGGCCTGCTGATGTTTGATGTCAGCGATTCCAGTAAACCCGAACCTTTCGCCCAGTTCAACCCCGGAGGTCAGGCAGAGGCTGTGGTTTTGCAGAATGGTCGTGCCTACGTGGCCTTTTTTGATAAGGGGTTATACACGCTGGATGTTCGCGACCCCCGTCAGGCCAGGGTCATCGGCCACACCCCCATCCCTGGCAATGCCCGTGGTCTTGAGTTGGGCGACGGGTTGATTTATGTCGCCAGCTGGGAAGCCGGTCTACAGATTGTGGATACGCGAAACTCTGTTGTACCGCGCATTATCGGCAGTTTTGATACCGACGGTGCCGCCTGGGGCGTGAAAGTCAAAGACGGCTATGCCTATGTGCTGGATTGGTGGGGCGGTATCAAAGTGGTGGATGTGGGACAGCCCTCATGGCCGACCTATGTCGGTCGTTATCAGGCGCGCGGTACTTTGCAGCAGCTGCATAGCAAGGGCACCTATTTGTATGCTGCCAGTGGTGTTGGCGGGTTACAGGTGTATGACATCAAAAACCCGCTTAATCCTGTTTGGGTCACAGGGCTGGATGTGGAAGATCAGGCCCGGGGGTTGTGGATCGAGGGCGAGCAGGTTTATGTGGCAGCAGGCGAAGACGGGGTGATTATTGTTGATATCCGCGACCCGTTTTATGCGCGTCAAACAGGTCATGTGGATACCCCGGGTGCAGCCATGGCTGTGACGGCTGGCAACGGTTATGTGTATATCGCCGACGATCAGGCAGGTTTGCTGGTGGTAGATGCGAGTAACCCGAAACGAGCTGTAGAAGTGGCAAACTATGCGATATCAGTGCAGGACATGTGGTTGCACGAACAGACCCTGTGGCTGGTAACCAGTGCCGGTCTGTCAGCATGGGAGGTGGCTGAAGATGGTCGCCTGAATCAGAAAGTCACCATGCCCGGTGAATTTATTGCCGTGCGGGCACAGGGTGATTTAGTGGTTGCCGCGACTCGGACCGGGGTGGTCAGTTTGTGGCGAAGGACTTCGCAGGGGCTGAATGCGCTTGGGCAGTACGTTAGCAGTGACGCTGTTACTGGCCTGCAACTGGACGGGAAATTGCTGTATTTACTGGGGCCGCGCGACGGTCTCCAGGTTGTGGATATTCATCAGCCTGAATCAGCACGGCTGGTGACGGTTTATCCAGCTACCGGTAATCATACCCGGTTCGTCATTGCCCGTGATGCCGCTTTTTTAGCCGGAGAAACGAGACTGGCCTCGGTGACCCTGTTGCCGGCATTGGCCGTCACGGTAAAAAATGAAAAAGAACTGTCCGTACAGATTCCTGCCAAATTGCCACGGGGTGATTATCATCTGCTGGCCGTAGGGCAGACAGGCCAGCGCCAGATATTACCCAATGCACTCACGTTGCAAATCACTGCCCCGGGAAAGAAAAATGTCACGCTGGAAGCCTTTCGGCAAATGCTGAAAACCCCTCTTAAAGCCCCCGTGGAATCGTTGACTGATCTGCCCTCGTCACCCTGACAAACGGGTACGCCATCAAAACAACCCTGACGATGTACTGAAATATGTTTTGCCAGATAGTTCACACTCCCGTTTCTTTCATCTGGTCAGAAAACACATAAAAGTATAGGGTTTCCACGAGCATCTGTTGTTAATCAATTGCTTATGATTAGAATTTGTGGGAACAATCCGCCGCCAAACCGGTGGGTGGCTCAGTGTTTTGTCGGGACCATGACTACATTTTCCCGCAGCTTGGCCGCTATGTGCTGAAGCCACTCAAAATCTATTTAAAGCAAAGGGTTAACATGTCTACCTCGATTACTGTCCGACGTTATCTCGACAAACAGGATGTGCAGTATTCTGTTATTCATTGTCCTGTAGATGCACAAGGCCGGTGGCAAGGGGATATCGGTGATATTTCACCGTTTCGGGTTGCACAGGCGATGATTTTGAAAGACGTCAGCGGCATGGTGATGGCGGTGTTACCCATCACCCATCGGCTGAAGCTGGATGCGCTGAATCGTCAGCTGCATCGCAAGCTTGTTCCTGCGGAGGAACGTGATTACCGTGGTGTGTTTGCCGATTGTTCGCCGGGCATTTTACCGGCATTGGGTGAGGCTTATAACTTTGAGACAGTCATTGATGACTCGCTGCTGGATCAGGATTTTGTGTATGTCGCTTCCGGCAATGCCGGGGAGCTGGTGCGTATCACCGGGCAGGATTTTCAATTGCTGCACAGCAATGCCTGGTATGGCAATACATTTTCACAAATTTCGGAACAGCGCGTAGCGCAGCAGGATGCGGAACAAAAAGCGAAAATCAGACAAGCCAAAAAGGAGACTGACGTGGAAGAAGTTGATGTAGCGCCGGTAACCAGCATGCGTCAGCGCATCGAGCGCATTACACAGTTACCGGCTATGCCGACGTTGGCGCAAAAAATCATTCAGCTCAATGCCAATCCTTATGCGCATGCTGAGGACCTGGCCAAGCTGGTTGAAAAAGATCCCAGCCTTTCAGCGCAGATTGTGCGGTATGCGCAGTCACCGTTTTACGCTTATCAAGGCAAAGTGGCTTCAGTGCGCCAGGCGATTTCCCGTGTGCTGGGTTATGACATGGTGATGAATATCTCCCTTGGCGTGGCGGCTGCACGACCTTTTAAGGTGCCACCGGAAGGCCCGCTGGGTCTCAATGCTTTTTGGCGGGATGCGACTTACAGCGCAGCACTGACTCAGGCCTTGTGCAACAGGGTGCCGCGTGAACTGCGCCCACGCCCAGGCACGGCATATCTGGCGGGCTTGTTACACAATTTTGGTTTTTTATTACTGGGGCATTTGTTTCCAAAAGAATTTGCGGTATTGCAGCGAGCCGTAAACAAGGAGCCGGAGGCAGCTGTTGTTGAACTGGAAAAGCGCTTGATCGGTAGTACACATATGGAAATGGGAGCCTGGCTGATGGAGGCCTGGAACATGCCAAAAGAAATTATTGTTGTGCAGCAGGAGCATCACAACCCCGCTTACGACGGGTTGCATGCCAATTATGTGCGGGTAGTGGTGCTGGCTGACCGGTTGCTCAAAGGGTTGGATATGGGGGATGCCGAAAGTGATGAATTACCTGCTGGCTTGTTGGACAGCATCGGCCTTGATACTGAACAAGTGGCCAAGGTACTGGAGTGTACGGTGGAAAGCCGCGAAGAACTGGACACGATGGCGAGGCAGCTGGTGGCGTAAAGCAGGCTTGTTACCTGGACTCTGCGAGTGCCCGCACTTACCCAGCACAAACACACGTATTTGCAGAATGTCAGGTATTAATCTCATGTAATCAAAAAAACACGCCAGCCTCACCGGGGTTGGCGTTGTTTTTTGGCGCGGGGTAAATTTGATGCAAGTGAGCAATGATCTTTATCATGAAAATCAGCTTTTGCGCCGTAAACTGCGGACATTTTTAAGTCAGGCGCGTGAAAATGAACAAAAACAACGGCGCTTTCATGAACAGGAACTGCGCCTGATCAGTACGCCGTCACTCACAGAATTACTGCAACGGCTGCTATTCAACTATCGCACAGCCTTCCGGCTGGATACAGTGAGTCTGGTGTTGCACGACCCTGAATATGAAATCCAGCGTATCCTTGAAGAAGAAGGTGTGCGTCTGGGAGAAATGGAACAACTGCTTTTTCAACATGATGCCGATAATCTGGATAATTTGTTTGGCGTTTCTGTTGAACCCAGGCTGGGTAAGTACCGGCAGCACGAGCACAGATTCTTGTTTGCAGAAAATACCACCAGCCTGCACAGTGTTGCTTTGCTGCCGCTGGTACGTTACGGCAGAGTCATCGGCAGCCTCAACCTGGGTAGTACACAGGAGGAGCGTTATCTCGAAGGTGCGGCCACAGATTTTTTGCAGCGTCTGGCGACGGTGGTGGCGATTTGTGTAGAGAATGCCACCAACCACGAACGTCTGAAACGTGTAGGCCTGACGGACTCCCTGACCGGGGTGAATAATCGCCGTTTTTTTGACCAGCGTTTATTGGAAGAAGTGGGGCGTGCGCAACGCAGCAATGAGCCGATGACCTGTCTGTTTATGGATGTGGATCATTTCAAAAAGGTTAATGACAAACATGGTCATCAGACTGGGGATCAGGTACTGCGGGTAGTTGCTGGCTTGATTCGTGAACAGCTTCGGGCCAGCGATGTGCTGGGTCGTTACGGCGGTGAAGAATTTGCCGCGCTGTTGGTCAATGCTCCCAGTGATGCAGCGATGGAAATTGCCGAGCGTATTCGCGCAGTGATTGCGGCCCATTTGTTCAGAGCGTTGGACGGTGAATCGCTGGCGGCAACCATTTCCATCGGAGTGGCGAGTCTACAGCGCATTGAAAATGAGAATGATCTGAATGCACTGGCAACGGGGTTGGTAGACCGTGCTGATCAGGCCGTGTACAGCGCAAAAAATCAGGGGCGTAATCAGGTGGTATTAGCTTGAACCTAAATTCCGCCGTTGACCGCTTCGAGGATGTATTCACATTTTGATCAATAGCCTGTTGAGTGGTTTTGGCGCATTCACGGATTGAGTGAGTCGCTACGACCGGTATAGCACGTTGCCTTTTGCGTCTGGCCACGTCGCGAATCGTCGCAATAGCGGGCTATGACTCCTCATCGCGCCTTGCCAGTCACAACATTCAACGCAACCCTACAGGCCGTCCAATTGCGGATTTCAGGTTGAACGGTTACGCGAATGCTTCCGTTTGGCCGTGTTTTTTTTCCCGCCAGAGCGTTGCCCTCCGCCATGGGATCGGGATTTCCGTTCGATGCGTACCGGAGGTGCCAGATCATTGGCGATCAGCTCGCTGCTGATTCTGCCGCGTGGAATTTCATAACCAATGAACGCCTGAATATCGGCCAGCGAAAAGGCATAGTCCTCACAGGCAAAGCTGATGGCGTCGCCGCTGGCACCCGCGCGAGCAGTACGACCAACACGATGCACATAATCTTCGCTATCCTGCGGTAAATCGTAATTGATCACATGACTGACAGCGGGGATGTGTAACCCGCGGGCTGCCACGTCGGTGGCAACCATGATGGCCAGTTCACCCTTTTGAAATTCGTCCAGCAGGCGTAGACGTTTTTTCTGAGGCACATCGCCGGAGAGCAGGGCGGACTTGAAGTTATTACTTTCCAAAAAGCCCCAGATTTTTTCCGCAGCGCGTTTGGTGTTGACAAAAATAATAGTGCGGATCGGGTTCATATGGCGAAGCAGACCGATGAGCAAAGGAATCTTTTCGTCGTTGGAGGGGCCGTAAACGATTTCCTTCACTTTGTCGGCGGTGACCTTGTTGGTCCTGACCTTTATCGTGACGGCGTTATTCATGTGCTCATAGGCAAGTTCAGTCACGCGCAATGGCAAGGTAGCGGAGAAGCACATGTTGAGACGTTCGGTGGGTGGCGGCATGCGGCGCAGCATGTAACGGATGTCTTTGATGAAGCCCAGGTCGAACATGCGGTCGGCCTCGTCCAGCACCATGGCCTGGATTTCTTTGAGATCGTAAACATGTTGTTTGAAATAATCGATGAGCCGCCCCGGAGTGCCGATGAGAATATCGACACCTTCGCCAATATCGTTGCGTTGCTGCTCATAACCGGATCCGCCGTAAACGACACGCAGCCGCATGTCACAACCTTCGGCCAAAGGCAGCGCATCTTTGTGAATTTGCACGGCCAGTTCACGTGTCGGGGCAATGATGATAGCGCGTGGTTGATTGTTTTTTCGTCGGGGGTTGGCCGGTGTTGTGAGCAAACGATGGAGCACGGCGAGTAAAAACGCGGCAGTTTTACCCGTACCGGTTTGTGCTTGACCCAAAATATCCTGTCCGTTCAGCGTCAGTGGGAGGGTTTGTGCCTGTATCGGCGTGCAGTGGGAAAAGCCCGCAGCGTCTATGCCTTGTAACAAAGGTTCGGCAAGTTTCAGCTCGCGAAAAGAGATATTTGTGGTGTGCGTATCGGTCATGGCGGTAAAGAATAACAGGAATGTGGCGATATTGTGCTTGAAATGTGCGGGCGATTAGGCTGAAATGGTCGTTCAAGCTGTAACTAATACTGGGTGTGTGAGTCAGACCACACTGTAAACATTAATGTACATAACAATGACACAGGTGAAATTCCTGATGGAGGCCTATCAGTGAGTGGAAACATCGTTTATCTCACAGACGATTCTTTTGAAGATGAAGTTGTGAAAGCGGAAGGTCCGGTACTGGTCGATTATTGGGCTGACTGGTGCGGCCCTTGCAAAATGATTGCGCCAATTCTTGATGAAATTGCTGAGGAATATAAAGACAAGATCAAGATTGCCAAACTGAATATTGACGAAAACCCCGGCACGCCACCCAAATACGGCATTCGTGGTATTCCTACCCTGATGTTGTTTAAGGGCGGGAGTGTGGAAGCGACCAAGGTGGGTGCTGTATCCAAGTCACAATTGACAGCATTTATTGACAGCAATGTCTGATTTGCAGGACTGATCGCGGTTTTACCGGTTGCCTTTCAATGGAAGGTGGCCGGTCCGTGTCAGACAGAGGGCTGGACGGCGTCCGGTCTTCGTGGTAGCTTAGCGCAAAACCAATGTCTCAAAGCGTTTGCTTCACGCCGTGTTCCAGTCTTTTTTCCGCGTAAAACGAGCTAAACTCAAGTAAACGAACTGATTTTCTGGTAAGTCCTTAAAAAAACAAAATTCCTTTAATAATTCCTTTTTAGAGCATTCTTTTCATTACCCATTTTTGTTTGTCGCACAGAATTTCAGATTCTGAACATACCAGATGCCAAATCGTGGCCCTGGTGAGTCCCCCAAATTCTATCCCTTAAACTATTCCAGTGATCCTATGCCTATGAACCTGACCGAACTGAAACAAAAAACTGCCTCTGAACTTACCGAACTTGCCCGAAGTACCGGCGTGGAAGGTATGGCCCGGGCCCGTAAGCAAGATATTATTTTTGCGCTGCTCAAAGCGCATGCCAAAAATGGTGAAGATATCTACGGCGATGGTGTGCTGGAAATATTACAGGACGGGTTCGGATTTTTAAGGTCGGCAGACAGTTCGTACCTGGCGGGTCCGGACGACATTTATGTATCACCCAGCCAGATTCGACGTTTCAGTTTACGTACCGGTGATACCATTTCCGGCAAAATTCGCCCACCGAAAGACGGTGAACGGTATTTTGCGCTGCTCAAGGTGGGCGAAATCAATTTTGACCGGCCGGAAAATGCTAAAAACAAAGTACCGTTTGAAAACCTTACACCATTATTTGCCAATGAGCGCCTGACCCTGGAAATAGGCAACGGCAGCACGGAGGACCTAACGGCGCGTGTGATTGACATGGCTTCACCGGTAGGCAAGGGCCAGCGCGGGTTGATTGTTTCCCCGCCCAAGTCAGGTAAAACAATGATGTTGCAATACATTGCCCAAAGTATTGCAGCCAATCATCCGGAATGTATTCTTATTGTGTTGCTCATTGATGAACGTCCTGAAGAAGTCACCGAAATGGCGCGCTCAGTGCGGGGTGAAGTGGTATCCAGCACCTTCGATGAACCCGCCAGTCGCCATGTGCAAGTGGCAGAAATGGTCATCGAAAAAGCCAAGCGTCTGGTGGAGCATAAAAAAGATGTGGTTATTTTGCTGGATTCGATTACACGCCTGGCGCGTGCTTACAATACGGTAATTCCTTCTTCCGGTAAGGTGCTGACAGGTGGTGTGGACGCTAACGCTCTGCATCGTCCCAAGCGTTTTTTTGGTGCGGCACGTAATATCGAAGAAGGCGGAAGCCTCACGATTCTGGCCACCGCCCTGGTGGATACCGGATCGCGCATGGATGATGTGATTTATGAAGAGTTTAAAGGCACCGGTAATATGGAGGTGCATCTGGACAGGCGTATCGCTGAAAAACGTATTTATCCTGCCATTGATATCAATCGTTCCGGCACACGTCGTGAGGAGCGCCTTACCAAGCCTGATGAATTGCAGAAAATCTGGATTTTGCGCAAACTATTGCATCCCATGGATGAACTGGCGGCCATTGAGTTTTTATTGGACCGTCTGAAAGATACGAAAGTGAATACTGAATTTTATGCGTCAATGAAGCGTTAAGCCTGGATTTAAACAATAACGGGTTTATTTTGTATTTCTGGTTAATATTTCCGAAGGTTCAAGTAATGAATAACGGGTGGGTAAAGCGTGCAGCACTGTGTGTTGCAGCATTTAGTATAGTGTTACTCAGTGCCTGTTCGCGCGAGCACACTTCTGAAATGATGAATGCCGCGAAAGATGGCAACTTAGAATTTGTACAGGCTGCCGCGCAACGCGGAGCGGATGTTAACCAACGCAGTAACAAAGGTAAAAATGCCTTGATGTTTGCCGCTTCTGAAAATCATCGTGAGGTGGCTCAGTGGTTGATTGAGCAAGGTGCTGACGTAAATGCAGTGGATAATTATGGTACGACGGCGTTAATTGTTGCGGCAACGGCCGGGCATCACGAGGTGGTGAAGTTACTGTTGGATAGCGGTGCCAATGCGCAGCTGCGTGATGACAGTGGTGGCGCGCCATTGGTGAATGCTGTTTATTTTGGGCATCTGGAAACTGTGCAGTTGCTGTTGGACAATTTGCAGCAGGACAAAACACCCATGTTGGATAAGCGCGATGGCGAAGAATTGCTGATGCTGGGTGCCGGACTGGGACATGCTGATATTGTCAGCCTCATGGTAAAAGCAGGCATTGATGTCAATGGCCGTGGGTTGAAGCAGCGTACCCCGTTGATGGCCGCTGCGGCCTTTGACCGGCCTGAAGTGGCCAAGGTGTTGCTGGCACAAGGCGCTGATCCGGCGGCGCGTGACGAAGATGGTCAGACTGCTCTCAGTGTGGCAAAGGATAGAGGCAGTGATAAGGTGGCGGCATTGCTGGTCGGGGCGCGTTAGTACGCACCCCAGCCCGTGGGCTTTCAGTCTACAGTGGCCGGGCTGGGCGGTATGCCCAGGGATTCATTCCAGCGCTTGGGCGTCCCTTCGTGAGGGACATTGTGGCAGCGTTCGCAAGTCCACAGTGAAAAGGCAACTTTGTCATGGCAGCGACCGCAGTGTTCGCCTGCGAGAATGCCATCCATGGACAATTTGTTGGCTCCCTTCTTCTCAATGAAAATTGCCGGGTGGCAATTGGAACAGGCCAGCCATTGGGTGTGTGCGGCGTGGGGAAATTTCACCCAAGGCATCTGGCCGGTGTTTTTGAACATAATATCCAAGTCCAGCACCGTCATCTGGCCTTGTTCCAGCAGATCGGCACGAGGCTCGATGATGCCTAAGCTTAGGGCTTTGACCCAATCGACATCACCCCGGCGGCCCAGCGGGAAGGCGCTGAGTGCTTCGGCGGGTTCTTGTAAAGCATGGATGGCATCGTTGTCAGGGTCATGAATGCCATCGGTTGCCAATGCCTCGGTTTTCACTTCAACGGCAAAGTGACGGTTATCTCTCCGCCAGCGCTTGCCTTCGTCTATGCCGCTGTCCACCACATACTGGGCGCTGCGGGAGGTGGAGTTCGAGCTGGGTGTGCAGGCAGTGAGAAGGTACATTGACACCCCGGATACAAAGATTAATGCGAGCAATCCACGAGTCATCGTGTTGTTACCTCTCCTGATTAAATCATGAGTTGTTATTATTTAGCACCGGCTTTTTGCAGTATATCCAGAACGTCATTGTGCTTTTCTTTGCGTGCGAGATAGACTGCTGTGCGCCCTTTTCTACCTTTTGCGTTAACGTTAGCGCCATTGGCAAGCAATAGTTCGAGTATGTCGCTGTAGCCGCGATTGCTCGCCCATAACAGCGGCGTCCAGCCATCTTTGTCGGCCAGTTCGGTATCAGCCTTGCGTTGCAGGAGTAACTGTACAGCAGCAATTTTACCCTTGATAGTGGCACGCATCAGCGGTGTCCAGCCGTCGTCATCCTGGGCATTGATATCCGCACCGGCATCAATGAGCACCGCCATGATTGCCGTCTGGTCTTGTCGGGCGGCATGCATGAGCGCTGTCCAGCCGAAATTATTGCGTTCGTCAACGGGCGCACCATTGGCCAGGTCGGCCTGAACCGCAGAAGGGTCGCCGTCCAGGGTGTGTTTCATGAGTTCAGTATTGCCGTCGCAGGCAATCAACAGGCTACCTGCGGCAACAAGCAGCAGAAATCGTGAAAACAGAACAGCGGGGCGGGCGGACTTTTTCATGGTGGTGGCAGGTATCCTGTATCGCAACAGCAAAAGACATGTTCAGGGTACAAAAGTGTACCAAGCTGATTGGTGTGAGCATAGGGCTCGGGAAAATGGTTTTTATTTGCCGGTTTGCGATACGACTGCGTGGTTCTGGCAGTGTGCAGTGCTGCATTGAATCCGTTTGGCCTATGTTATCATTCGCCATGTTGCATGAAAAACCGAGCCAATTCAGTAAGCTATTCAGGACAGCAGCAATCTGAAGGGATAAGCAAATGGGTTCATTTTTCGCTCCTCTTTTTGTTAAATATGCATAATATTTGCTGAAAACCCGCTAAAAATGGGTTCGAAATGGTTTTCCCTCGCGGTACCATCACCCAACTGTCCGACATTATTCAACATATCTGTGGGTCAGAAAATATCCAGGGAGAACAATAAGTGACCGATGCCGTAAAAAAAATAGCGACGATTAAAACCCTGTTGCAGGATTCTATCAACGTTAAACAACGACTGGTGGAGGATGCAGATATGCTTGCTCGTATCGCTGATGTGGCACAGTGTTGTGTTGATGCGTTGTGTGGGGATAACAAATTATTGTTGGCTGGTAATGGTGGCAGTGCTTCCGATGCTCAACACATTGCTGCTGAACTGGTGGGGCGTTTTGAGATGGAGCGAGATGGAATGCCCGCTATGGCCTTAACCACCAACGCCTCCCAGCTTACCGCGCTTTCTAACGATTACGGTTATGAAGCAGTGTTTTCTCGTCAATTACAGGCATTTGCTAAAAAGGGCGACGTGTTTTTTGGGTTATCCACCTCCGGCAATTCAGCCAATGTGGTGGCTGCGGCAGAAATTGCCAGAGCACGGGGGCTGTCTGTGGTGGGGATGA
>JALSGT010000065.1 GCA_026982555.1 Chromatiales bacterium | reverse complement strand
GAGTACCGGTTTCGTCTGGCCATTTCGGCACAAAAATATCTGGCATATTACGAAGGTGCCGTGCATGCGGTAGTAGTAACATTGGCTAACGGACAGCATCTGCAATTTCCGGCAGAGTCCCTGCGGTCATTTGTTTCGCGGGAAGGGGTGTATGGTGAGTTTATCCTGCGTGTGGATGATAACAACAAGTTGCAGAGTATTGAGCGGGTTGGCGATTAATGCGTATCGGTATTGATCTTGGTGGCACAAAAATCGAGGCCATTGCACTGGATCAGCAGGGAGAAATACTGGCGCGGCAGCGAGTGGCAACACCTGCTGGTGATTACACCGCGACGCTGCGGGCGATGACCGAACTGGTTTTGTCGCTGGAAAAAATGCTGGGGCAAAACGGCAGCTTAGGCGTCGCGACGCCAGGGGCCATTGCACCGGATACCAACAGATTGAAAAACGCCAATTCTGTATGCCTCAATGGGCGGCCTTTGCAGGCGGATCTGCAAACGGCTTTGCAACGCCCTGTGCGTCTGGCCAATGATGCCGATTGTTTTGCCCTGTCTGAAGCCACAGATGGTGCGGCGGCAGGTGCTGCTGTGGTGTTCGGGGTGATTATCGGCACGGGTACTGGCGGTGGCATTGTGATTAATGGCCAGTTGCTGCGAGGTGCCAATGCCATTGCGGGTGAATGGGGACATAATCCGCTGCCATGGCTGACGGCAGAAGAGTGGCCAGGGCCGGAATGTTATTGCGGTAAACGCGGCTGTATTGAAACGTTTCTCTCCGGGCCGGGTTTGACACGGGATTATGTCGCAGAGGCCAGTGAATCACAGAAGGCGGTGCAGATTGTGGCGCTGGCAGAGGCAGGCAATGCAGCAGCTGTGGCAAGTCTGCAACGTTACGAGCAGCGCATGGCGCGTGCGCTGGCAGCGGTGATCAATCTGCTGGACCCGGAGGTGATCGTGCTGGGCGGCGGATTGTCGAATATTGCGCGTTTGTACCAAACGGTGCCTGCGCTGTGGGGTGAATTTGTATTTTCAGCAGGGGCGGGGAATGCGCCAGTGCGTACACGGCTGGTGCCGCCCAAACATGGTGATTCCAGCGGTGTGCGCGGAGCGGCGTGGTTATGGGAATGAGCATTCAAAATGATTAAAGTGTGCATAATGCAGATGTATTATTCCTGTGTATCGCTTACCATCTTGGGCGTTGTTAAGGGGTGATCGCATAAACCGGGAAAAGCCGCTTGTTAAAAAAACGGCATTCTGATTGCTTGTTGCCACCATTATTTCTGAACAAAGCACCTTCAATAAAGCGCATCTAACATTTGTGATTAAAAAAGAAAGATATGCCCCGAAGCTTGACAGGGTGGATACCGTCTACCTTGCAAAAACAGAATTGGCGATGAAAAGGCGACATTTATTCGCATGCTGAATTTTGCTGGCAGGCATACAGGCGTTGAAAGAAGAAAACACTGAATGGGGAATTTAACGTAATGAAGCATTTCTTTTATGCACTTGTCAGTGTGTTTGCCTTGACTCTGTTCGTCACAACCATCACACAAGCAGACCAGCTTGCACTGCCGGCCGCTGATATTATTGCCCCTGCTGTGACACAAAATAATCATGTGAGCACGATTGAGGCGGGTGCAGATCATCCCGTCCGCGTTACCGTCATCGATAATGTTGCCATCAAAAGTGTCATCCTTTTTTACCGTGGCATTGGTAATAACGAATACCAGGCCAAAACCATGCACAACGTGGCGGGCACTAACGATTATGCGGTGACCATCAATGCCGAGCAGATCAGTGTTGATGGCCTTGAATATTATATTCAGGCGACGGACACGGCGGGTAACACCTTGTTACATGGTTATTCCTTCTCACCCGTCACCGTTACCATCAGTGCCCCGGTTGTCGATACAACGCTGACAGCCTTAACCAAGCCTGAGCCCAAGCCAAAACTCGAAAAAGAAAAATCCTACAAATGGTTATGGGTCGGTTTGGGTGTACTGGCTGTTGGTGCTGCTGTTGCTGGAGGTGGCGGAGGTGGTGGCGATGATAATGGCACCGAACAGTCCACTATCACCATCAATGCGCCAGTACCTGTCCCCTGATATCAATAATATATGGTGTTATTGATTCCGGCATTTTCCTCATTTTTAGTTTTCCCCTGTTTTTAGAGAGTTCTCATGAATACAAAGGCCTTTTCTGTCTTGCTGACCCGCATTAAAACGGTTGTTTTTTTTACCGGCATTGCCATTGTCATCAGCGCCTGTACACAAGGCAACTCCACCGTGACGACCCAGCAGCCAGATGGCGGAGGCATTGCCGTACCCAAAGCTCTACACGGTCTGTCGGCAGACAATGCACTGACGGCTTATATTCGGGTTGATGGTGGTGAGCGTCAGCAGATGACCATCACTGATGGTAATGCTTTCATTCGTCTGACGGGTATCTCTCCAGGCAGTCATCTTTTTACCGTAGAATTTGAATACATCTCCAGTAGTGCCCCTGGCAATCCCATCATATTGGCCCGTGCCAGCAAAACAATCGATGTGAAACCCGGAGATAATCCTCTCAACATTCTCGAAGCAGATTATGAGACGGACAGCTTTGATGAAGATGGTGATGGTGTATCGAATCTGGATGAAATTCTGAACGGTAGCAGTCCCTTTGCCAGCATTACCGTCTCCGCCATCAGTGGCAACACCGCCGAAGATGGCACTACTGCCTCGTTTACGGTGGTGCTCACCAGTGCGCCGACAAATGATGTCAGCATTGCCATCAGCAGTTCCGATACCAGCGAGGGCAGTGTTGATCAGGACAACATTACTTTCAGCGCAGATAACTGGAGCACTCCTCAAACCATTACCGTAACGGGGCTTGACGATGGCACTGTTGATGGCGATCAAAATTACGCTATCATCCTGGCCGCCGCCACATCCAGTGACAGCAATTACAACGGCCTCAAACCCAATGATGTCACACTTACCAC
>JALSGT010000064.1 GCA_026982555.1 Chromatiales bacterium | reverse complement strand
CCTCAGCGTACAATCTGCCACTGCTAATGATCATAATTGCACCGGTGTTAGCCCGAACGATTCCCTCATTGTTATTTCTCACCACTCCCTACGTGCGTCAACAGGGTCTGGGCAGCGCACTGGTTGCCGACCTGCCACGCCGCGGCCTGATGCTGGTTATGGTGGTCGTTATTGCCAGCGTAGTATTACTGGCAGGCAGCATTGGTCTGTGGCTGATATTTGCCGTGGCCGTGGTATTCGTACTGGCACGGCGTCTGATGATACAACGCATCGGGGGGGTGACCGGTGATATCGCGGGAGCATTAATTGAAATCACCGAAGTCAGTGTATTGATTTCCGCAGTGCTATTACTGCCAGTGTTTTATTAACACGGGTGAGGAAACGCAAACAAAATGCGCCAAAAACGCCGCCATAAATGAACATGATTCAAAATCACCGGGTATTGTTACTACAGCAGACTTAGCCACGACGGTACTTTTTTGCGATGAACACCCCGGATGCTGACAGAGGCATCCGGGGTATAGTCGGCTATCCGGTTTCTGTTGGCAGATTTTCACTGTTGCCCCAGTCAGACCAGGAGCCTGGATAGCCTTTTATTTTGGCGTAACCTAACACCTTCAATGCAAAATACGTGAGTGCGGAACGATGGTGGGTTTGACAGTACGTTACGATGGTTTTGTCTTTCGTTAAACCACGTTCTTCCATCATTGCACGTAATTCAGCTTCCGGCTTGAGTCGCATGTTGCGTGATTGATCCATTATTTCAAACCAGTTCAGGTTTACGGCTCCGGGGATATGTCCGGCGTGTTCGGCGAATTTTTTTTCACCGCGATATTCTTCCGGGGAGCGGGAATCCAGCAGCATTACGTTGTCATCATCAAGGTGTTCATGAATAAATTGCTGGTCTGCAACAACAGTGTCTACGATAGTTGCCTGGTATTTACCGGGTGTGGCTTGTACCGGTGTGTCTTCCGTAGGATGCCCTTCATTGAACCAGGCACCGATGCCGCCGTTGAGCAATGAGGATTTTTTGTGCCCGATGGCATCCAGTGTCCATAGCAGACGGGCAGCACGACCACCCCCTTCGTCGTCGTAGGCGACGACATGGGTTTCGGGAGTGAGGCCGATATTGGAGAATGTCTGGCTCAGGGTGTCGGCATCAGGCAGCAGACCCATTGCGGGTTTTTTTATGGCGATGATTTCTGCGTAGCCCAGGTGAATTGCGCCGGGTACGTGGGCTCTGGCATAGGTTGAGGGCTTGCAGAGATCGACGATCAGCAGATCCGGCGCGTTGAGCTGTGCTTGTAATTGCTTGGGCTCAATAATGAGGGGGATTTCTGTTGTGGTCATGTTTTTCCTTTGTTTTGTCGTGCGTCAGCGACGCAGTGAATAGTTTAAACCGGGAGCCTGTCCGGGAATGCGGGGTGCCTCGCGAGGGAAAGCCGCTTTGAAGCAGGCTTCGTATTCTCGGGCGGCCGCTCTAGGCGTTAATCTCTGTATCGACAGAAGTGTGGGGCGATACTCCCGACAAACGCATTTGCAGACGCATGTTGCTGCGGGATTCGGCATAAGCCAGGGCGGTCTCTTCGCTGATTCTACCGTCGGCATACAGCAGGTACAATGATTGATCCATGGTACACATGCCGGAATTGGTATCTTTTTCCATCACCTCGGCCAGTTCGGTAAAGTCACCCCGGCGAATGAGGTCGCGCACCCGGGATGTGGCAATGAGCAGTTCTACAGCCACAGTGCGGCCACCGTCCCGGGTGGGTACCAGAACTTGTGATACGACAGCCTTGATATTTTGCGACAGCGAGTAGCGCAGTAATTCGCGTTTTTCCTGCGGAAACATATGCACAATGCGCTCGAATACCTGGCTGGCGTTGTTGGCATGCAGGGTGGCAAGGCAGAGGTGGCCGGTATCAGAAAACTCCAGTACGTCTTCCATAATTTCATGCTCACGGATTTCACCGATCATCAGCATGTCCGGTGACTGGCGCAGGGCATTGATCAGTGCTTTGTGGTAGGAGTGGGTATCAACGCCGATTTCACGTTGATTGATTACTGATTGTTTGGCCGTCAGCATGTATTCGATGGGATCTTCCACGGTGATGATGTGGCTGCTGGTGTTGATGTTGCGATGGTTGATCATTGCCGCCAGCGTGGTGGATTTGCCTGCCCCGGAAGGCCCGACGACCAGGATCAGTCCACGTTTGAGCATGGTGATGTCTTTGAGCAATTCGGGGATGCCCAGAGTCTCAAATCCCGGCACTGTCAGTGGTACCAGACGAATGACCAGGCTGACTTCACCGCGTTGGTGGAATATATTGAAACGAAAACGGCCAATACCGGGCACGGTGTGACCCAGACTGATTTCGAGATCCTCCTTGAAAGCGGCAGTGTGTTCCGGGCGCATTACCAGCTGGGCCATTTTTTCTGTGGCGCCTGGGTTCAGTGGGTCTATGGCATAGGTTTGCAATGCGCCGTTAATGCGGAATGCGGGAGGGGAGGCGGTGCATAAAAACAGATCTGAGGCCGCTTTTGCCACCATGATTTTTAATAATTTTGATAATAGTTCCATCGTCGGGTTCCTCTACCGCAGGTGACTCATGTTGGCTTTTATTGTTGGCCTATCGCGCAAGTGTACCAAAAATTGTAAAGCGCGGATGGCGTTACATGAGGTGAATGATTGATTGGTTTAAACCTAAGTCCGGTATGAAGGATCATTCAGTGGCACTGACAGCGGCACTGACAAGTGAGGTGTTATAAACGCAGAGATCGTGGAGACGGTTAAAAGCAGTGTGCCTTTAGCGCTTAATTCACAATTTAAGGCGGGAGGCTTATTTAAAAATCAGCATCAACAGGCTGAAGGTGATGACCGTGACAAGCACAGCCAGCAACATAACCTTGAGTGATGGCAGGATACTGTTATCGCCTTTTCGGCGATTGTACAGGGGAGGGCTGGAAGGGACGGGTTGTGTTTCTCCCAGTATGTTTTCGTTATCGTCAATATCGGGTAATTCGGTATTGCCTGCGATGGGTTGCTCGCTGTTTTCATGGATCTTCAGCCTGGGTTTGTCGGCTGGCGGCGGTGCAGCAGGTGCATGCCGGGAGTCGTGGAGCGGAGCGGCGGATGCATTTTTGCGTGCGGGTGCTTTTCTACGGTCTTTGTGCCTGGCTTTTGTCGTCAGTTCTTCGAGCTGGGAGGCTCCGATCATCATGGTGGCGTTGGCATTTTGGACTGCCGCAGCTGTTTCATGTTGGAACAATATCTGATAATGGCCCATGGTCAGCACATCGCCATTGTGCAGGGTATGTGTTTTGACTTGTTTACCATTAACGAAGGTACCGTTGGTACTGCCAAGGTCTTCTACGTAGGAGGAGTCAAATACGGTGACAATTTGTGCATGGTGGCCGCTGACTGCCGGGTCATCAATGCTCAGATCATTGTCCTGGTTACGGCCGATACTGAGTGAGCCTTGCTCCAGCTCGCGTTCATCGACTTGAAAGTTTTCCCGGTTAATGGTGATTTTGGCCATGGTATTCAGACGCGCCGTTGGCGGCGGATTGTGGGTTGGAAGTGATTATTGTTAATGGATGCAGTTACCAGCGTAAGGGGTGCGGGTTTTGCTGGCAAGTCATTTTTATTCTTTATTACGTCACCAATGGCGAGAATCTCAAATTGTGCGTGGGTGGTGGCGTAAGCCATTTGCAGGGTGAAATCCTCCAGACCATCGAGGCAGTCCCGCAAGGTGATTTCCAGTGATTTACCTGACGGGTTGTCAGGAAGGGTGTCGTTAGCCATGCGTATGTTAGGCACGCGATGCGTTTGCCTTTTCAAGGTAAATTCAGGAAACACAACGGCGCACAAGGGTAATACTTGAGTCAGGCTTGCCGGGAATGCCGCTAGTGAAGCAGTCATTATCTGGCGAGTTTTGTTGTTAAATGCGGGCGGATTTTCTGTAAAATCGCTTTGAAGACTTTGGGGTTTCCGGCAACAACGTTACCCGTGCTGAGATAGTCGTCACCACCGCCAAAGTCGCTCACCAGTCCACCGGCCTCTTGCACCAGCAGCGTGCCAGCGGCCATGTCCCAGGGGCTGAGTCCGATTTCCCAAAAACCATCGAGGCGGCCAGCGGCCACATAGGCCAGATCCAGTGCCGCGGAACCGGGCCGGCGAATACCCGCAGTCATGGGAAACAAGGCTTTGAAAGTGGCCAGATAAGCGTCCAGATGCTGCTGTTGCTTGAAAGGGAAGCCGGTGCCGAGCAGAGCGCCCTCCAATCCTTTACGCGGAGTGACGCGCAGACGGCGATCATTGAGCTGGGCTCCGCCGCCACGGGAGGCCGTGAACAGCTCCTGGCGCATGGGGTCATAAATGACGGCGTGTTCCAGACGGCCCTTGTGGCTCATGCCTATGGACACGGCAAACTGCGGGAAACCGTGCAGGAAATTCGTGGTGCCATCCAGCGGGTCGATGATCCATTGATAGTCCACCCCATCCTTTTTGCCTGCCTGCTCACCGCTTTCTTCGCCAAGAATGCCGTGGTTGGGATAGGCTTCGTGAATGATACCGATAATGGCTTCTTCGGCCTGACGATCAACCTCGGTGACAAAGTCATTGCTGGCTTTTTCGGTGATGTCAAGGCGGTCCACCTGTTCCACGGCGCTGGCGATGAGATTACCTGCGCGGCGTGCGGCGCGGACGGCGATATTAACGATGGGATGCATGGTCTCTCTTTATTCTTGCGTTGTTCTTGCGTTGTTCTTGTTTCAAAAACGACCGCTGGTGATCCAGTGGTGGACTGTGGTCAGCCGCGCGCGACTCTAGCAGAATTGTCCCGGAATTGCGACAGGTGCTGTGGTGGGTTATTCCAAATGCTGGAATGCGCCTGCCTTTGGTGGTTTCGTTCTTCAAACGCAAAAACTCGAAATAAGCGTCGTTCTTTACCGCATTCTGCACTTTTGCTCAATTAAGAGCGCCACCGGTTTATTTTAACGGTCAAAAGCGGCGATTGTTTTTTGCATTTTTTTCAAAGCGGTAATGCTCAGTTTTTTATTTTTATCATTTTGTTTTTTTGAGTCGGTGACATGTTTCTGTAAAGTTTTCGTTGCCGCTATTCCAGTGGCTTGGTTTTTTAATTCTTTGCTTGCCGCTTTGAGGCTTTGTACAAAACTTTTTTGTCGATTTTCCAGGGCGGAAAATTTTTTGTTGAGGGAGTCTTCAAACTGTTTTAGTTTTTCTGATGTTTCATGGGCAATGTTTTCAATAGGGTCAATAGCGTTTCGGCGATTGGATTTTCTGTCTTCAGGAATCTCGGGTATACGCACAATAAAACCTTTGCGAATAGACTTGAATGTTTTGAGTTCCGGGTTGATTTTCAACAGGGCGGTTTCCGCCTGTTTTCGGGCTTTGTCGGACAGGTTTTTGTAAGCCTTGTCGGCGATATCGCGTACTGATTTTTCATTGCGTAATAATAAATATTTCATTGCGTCAGTGTCCTGTGGGTCTGTTAGTGAAACCTCAAATAATGATATTCAGTGATTTCCACGGTTCCGGGAGCGGAATGGCACCTGCGCTGGCGGTTCCGTTGTTCACTATGATATTGCCCGTCGTCATGTTTCCCATGAGCACATAGCGGCGAGCTTGAACAGTTAATATGTTTTGATCATCTCTGCTTGTCAGGCGATTGTTATTGGCACCTACGTGGTCGGCGCTTAACGAGACAAGCTCACTGTTCCGGGATGTCGCTGATTTGACTTCATTGTCAATAAAGCCGCAGTACATGGGAGCCACAATTTCTACAGCGGCAGCGGTGCCTGATGTTCCGTCAAAACGGTTGCCATTTATGCTGATGTTGTTTGTTGCACCCAGGTTTAGAAGCCGGGTGGCCAGGACGGCATAAACGTTGTTATCAACGGTAATCAGTGGCGTGCTACTGGTGGCTGTAACGGATGAGCTTGCGAATTCATTGCCTTGAGTGCGGCCTCTCATCACGACATATAATGGTTTCCATTCGGCATTTGCCAGTCTTTCAGTGGTCATGTCAGCTTTTTGAACCTTTTGAGACATGCGGCTTATTTCGTTATTGTTGACTTCAAAATCACCCACCTGGCCAGCCATAAAAATGCCGACACCATAGCCTGTGTAGCTTGGGGGTGTTACGGCGAGCAATCGATTGCCACTCACGCACACCGCACCGCTGTTAATGACGGCGATTCCTGTTCGGATGGTGGCTGTGTGGCTTGTGCGTACAACACCGTCAAATACATTGTTAGTGATGTCGGCTCGCACGCTGGCATTCAGGAGGACGGCTGCAAGCGTATTGGTTTCTGCTGACATGATGCCTGCCACGTTATTAAACTGGTTGTTTTCAAGGCTTAAATATTCAATAGAACCCTTTTCTTCAACAATAAAAGCTGAACCTGAAATATTTTCGATCTGGTTTTGTTTGACCATCATTTTTTCGATGCCAGCCTGTACTGTTATAGCGTGTCCCCGGTAGTTGCGAATGCGGTTGCCAATGATTTGCTGGTTGGTGCTGTCTTCGGGGTCGAGGCCGTCCACAAATGTAATGGCATGACCACTGCTTCGATTATCGTCGTCCACTTCCAGGTCGTTACAGAGAATGCGTAAATTGGAAACGCCACTGCGAATGCCGTTCTGGCAGTCGGTCAGTAAATTGTTTTCGATAGCGACGGCGGTGTTGTCGAGTGTTGCACCGGTCAGTTCGATAGCGGCATTGTCTGCATTGCCGATATGATTGTGGAGTACATCCAGTTTGCCCAGGTGAAAACTCGTCCCGGCAAAACTGATGCCTTGTGTACTACAGGATAAAAGGCAGTGGGTCAGAGAAAAATTCAATGTCCCCAGAAACTCGTCTTGCAGGCGTGGCCCGATGATTCCCCGTTCTGCTGCGATGTTACATTTTTGCACGGCGACCATGATGGCCAGACCGGTAAACTGAATGCCCTGACTGGTGGCGTCGCCAACGGCCAGGTTAATGACAAAACATTCAATAAGATTCAGTTTTATCACGTTGTTAACGGTGATGGCTGTATTAAAACTCTGTGCAGTGGCGGTCAGGGCAAAAAGTTTTTCGACGGTGATATCGGTTGCGATACCTTCACCGCCTATTTCAATCAAGGGCATTGCCTGTTGGGAAATCAAGCGGGTTTGCCAGCCCTGTCCACGCAATGTGACTGACTGACCGGTGATTCTGACGGGCTGACTGATTTGATATTCACCCACGCTCAGACAAACGGTGCCGCCGCCTTGTGCAATAACCTGATCTATGGCTTGTTGAATGGTGGCGCTGCCGTTGTTGTGACTGTCCGGGTGAACACAAACCGTGCAGGCACAGCCTTCGCCTCCGGCTTCAGGCGGCCAGAGCGTGCGGCAATCGGTTATGTTATTGCCATTGACAATCGCCAGTTTTGCATAATGATGATGAATGCCCATGGGAGGGGCGCGATCCAATTGTTCAATGGAGGCATCATTGACCCGGGCAGAAAAAACCCAGTAATCACCTGTTTTATATTCCGGCTCAAAGTCTGCTTCATCCACCACACTTTCCAGATCAAAATCGACCAGTATGCCTTTTTCCAGAAACAACCGGGTGCCAGCGGCAGGAATTGTAATGGTGCCGGTGCTGATTGCCGCATCGAGATCGGTGTACTCACTTTCGTCTTCCTGGAAGACAATGCCGGCATGGTCCCAGCGAATAATGCGAGTGTTACGTGCCGGGTCTGTCTGGTCACTGCCATCAACGGGGAACTCGCCGTTTCCCGCCCCGACGGGGAGTGCGGCACCTTCCAGGGTAATGGTGCGGGTTGCGTTGTCGATACCATCACCCAGCCGGATACGCCGCAATTCACCCGGCAGGCCCATTAAATCCCGGTGGTCGTCAGTAATTTCCACCCAGTCACCTTCATGAAAACCGAGTACATCGTCGCGCCCCAGTGAATCCACCACAATGTTATTACCACCGCTGATTGCACTGATGCGTGCGGATACAACAGCATTGTCGCGTGACCATTTAAAGGTGGCGGTACCCGCCGGGCCGCTGTCGTGGATTTGTACGCGATACAGCTGGTTTTCCAGACCTTTATAACCGGCCTGGGGAGGTAACAGGCAAGGATTGTCATCGTCGGTCAAGTCACCCGTGTCTGTGGACAGACGTGCTGATGAAGGGTGAATGGTTTCCAGCCAGCCGGGAATATCAATATCTGCGACAGTAGGGTCCAGGGCACCGACACCATCGAGAAATTTTACCTGCCAGACCGTTTGCTGACGGGCTGTGGTATCCACGCCGACAGCAACGTCAATCAGGCTCGCATCCTGTAAATAAGTCATGTCCCGCTGCCAGACATCGACATACATCAAGTAGGTGCCTTCCTCAGGCAAGGCGGGCGGGTTGGGGTAATAGGGTTGTGCGTCGTAGGCGGTTGTTCCGGGCAACCCGGTGGGCGCAGCATTGATACTGGCACCGGATAATTTTGCGGTGCCGGATATTTCGGCCAGCCGGGCATCCCACTTCAGGGTATCGGTATGGTTTTCCGCTAACAGGCCATCGACATAAATGCGTCCTGCGCCGATGTCAATGGCATCGGCGGTACCGCTGATTAAAAAACCATCAGCGGTTTCTCTGGGTACGACACTGGGTCCGAAGGTATCCAGAGACTCGGCCTGCATGTGTCGATTGAGCTGGGCCACCAGGGTGTTCCAGTCTGCGTCTGTTTGCACACGCCCTTGCTGCATAACAACACTGAAATAGTCGTCCAGCGGGTTGAATTTTTTTCGGCTCAGATCAAAGCTCATGGTCAATTCCTTTGGGCATTTTCATGTTTATTTTGTCGATCAGGTCAGGTTTCATAAAAAAGTCCTGCTTCCAGACCAACACGCAAATATTCACGCAGGCGAATGCGTAAGTTCCGGTGGCGTTGTGGTGCATACAAATGATGGAAGGCGCCCATCTCGCTTTCGTCGTCTGCACCACGCCAGATTGATTCCGCAGTGAGTTGCGACAGCTGTCCGTAGGCGGCCTGTCCAAAATTCAGTGAGGTAAAACGTGGCGACAGGTGTCGTGCGCTGTCGGCGGAATCCGGCTGGCAGCGGTAGCGCCGTGGCACAATGGCGTTAAAGGGCAGGAAGCTGAAACGGACACAGCCGGTTTGTTTGCGTTCAGTCCACACCGGTGCATTCCAGGTATCCGCAGCCGACAGGCGTGCGAGCAAAATACAGTTGCTGACGGTGTCGAATGCCCGGGCATGAATTTTGCCGATCACTGTGCTTGCGGTGGCGTTCAGTGTGGCACCGGGGCTGTTGTCATCGAGACCGGCAAATGCCACCGCTTCTGCATCGGTGGCATCGACGATGCTGTCAAGCAGGGCCAGCCGGGCTTCCGGCACCATGCGCAGGGCACCGGTAATGGCGCGTTCGATGGAGACGGACACATTGGCCAGGGCAACGCTGATGCTCACGGCTGCGGGGGTAACCGGACGGCCATCGGCATCCAGTGTGCGACCCGGTACCCAGGTGCAGTGTACGATTTCCAGTTGGCTCAGGTTGTTTGTGCCGGTGTCCGGCACGGTTAATAAATCACCACTGACCAGACAGCCGTTGATGCTGAAGCGGCTGCCTTCTCCACCGTTGACAGTGAGCGGGCCGGTGAGTGCCAGATGCGGGTTGCGGCCATTGGCTGCGCGCAGCTCAATACCGGCATTGTCAGCAACACTGACCGTCAGCGTTTCTGCATAACGACCATTGTCGGTGATTTCCACGACACCGGCTCCGCCCAGCGCATCCAGCGCTGCCTGTAGTGTGGGATGAGCGGGCGTGGGCACCGGAATGACCGTCACGCTGTCTTGCAGGGCAAAACTGTTTTCCCGTTCGTATTCACCGCCGCCCATGTCGGCACTGAAACCCTGGTGGTATGAGACCCGAACATCGGCAGGGTCCGCAGCCTCCGGGGGCAGGGCAATACGCCCCAGTACCGGGTCGATGGCATACGTGTTTTCGGCGGCCTCGTGGGCCCAGGCGGGGCCGTCATCACTGAGGTTACAGATACGGATGTGTTCGCGGGGAATTTCGGTACCGTCTACGTAGAGCACGATGCTTGGCTCGTCATTATCAATTTCGTCCGCAGCGGTGGCTCGCTGGCCATAATAGCGGTCGAGGTGATCGTGCAGTTGTCGGCGGGCCAAAGGTTCCGGGACATTTTCAGGGCTGGCCAGTGTGCTGATAAATCCCTGCCGTGTGCTGCGAGGGCGGGAATACAAAGGCAGGGCGTGTCCCAGCGGGCTGACCAGATAGCGTCGTTCGGCCAGCCGCAGGGCCGGGCTTCTGGTATGGGCATAAGCTTCCAGCCGCCATAAAAAGATGCCGATGCTGGGAATGTTAAATTGCCCGCGACTGGATTCAACCCGGCGTACATCCACCGTGTGTTGCACGGTATTAAACGCGGAGCCGATCCGGGCCAGCGGTTCCATGTTGCGCATGTCAGGGCTGTAATGTACGTCGTTGCGGTTGTGGTTCATATGTTGTGTCCAGCCCAGTTCCCTGAAGAACTCAACGGCTCTGGCATTCCAGCCAGTGACATCGCGGGCCAGTTGTTCAAGCACAACGGCAGTGCCTTTACGCCGGCGCAAGGCAATGGTATGCGCCACTTCTGCGCGGGGGCTGGCGACACCGGGCACTTTACCGTGCAGACTCTGGTAGCCAATGACATCGCCAATATAGGGTGTCAGCCAGTCGGCACAGGTTTCAATAAACAGGTCGTCGTAGCTTTGTTCAATGTTCTCCTCCATCAGCGCCATTTGTTCGGCGATCACGCTCATCAGATCTTCCAGCGGACCGTTTTCCCAACCGTTTTGCCGGGCGATGTCTGCATCGCGGATGCGATGAATCGCAGGCAGCAGCTCCAGCAATTGTGGGGTATTGATGCTCATGAGAAGGATTCCATTTCAAGGGGTTCATCGGACAGGGTCAATAATTGCGCGGGTCTGGGGGCGATGGTCAGGGATGTAACAGGTAGATACGAGGCGATAATGGGGGAGACACTGTCCACCGCACCGGGTTGCTGTTTATACAATCGCGTAATGCGCACAGCTTCGACGTGTTGCACGCTGTGTGCCACGGCCAATACTTCATCCTGACTGACATGTTGACCAAAATCCCGGTTTGCGAAACTGAAATGCTCGCGCAATGCAGATGCCAATGCGTCGAGCACGGTGTCGCGCACAGCATCATCATTGACCTTGACGGCCATGCCCAGCGCGAAGCTCGCCGATGAATAATTCACCAGACGTAATGGCAGCATGGGGTCGCCGTAACGCCGCAATGCACTTATCAGGTTTATGTAGGTACTGCTGGTGTCGGGAATATGGGTACCATTGATACCCGCAAGGGTGATGAAAATACCTCTGGATGGTCCTGAATGAATCCACAGGGCATGGGCTTTGGCAATACCGGAAAAGGCGCGGGCAAAATTCTGATAGTCCGTAACGGAGACCGCGCGGTCCAGGGTCAGTACCGTTAAGGGTGCATTCTGTTTGGCATCGTCGATGACTTCCGGGTCGGCTCCACCTGTGGAAGGTTCCGGGTTGGTGACTTCGGTGACGCCCAGTGGTTTCTGTAACAGTGTGGTCAGTTTGTCTTTGTTGAGGTTGGCGTCGGCACCACTGTATTTTCGGTAAATGGCACGCACATTGGTTTGTCCTGTGGGCAGGCGTCCGCCTTCAACGCCGTCACCAAAGAGGATGGCGGCACTGCCGTCATCACGATTCTGAACCTGGTAAACCCGCGCGTCGTGGTTGGCCTGATAAAGACTGGCCGTTTCGCTCCAGCGTAATTCGTTGACCCGTACTTCCAGTGATGCAGTACTGCCACTGGGAGTGTCGGCACTGACGTGGGTGAGAGGTGCCTGTTTCAGAATAAACTGCTGGTCCGTTTTACGGGCGTCACCGTTACCCAGAATTTCCACCACCGTTTCGCCGTGATTGGCAGGGGCAACGTTAAAATTGATCCGCACTGAGTCACGCCGGTAAATATTGTTGAGCGCGGCAGTGAGTGTGAGGGTAGTGCGGTCGCGGTTATTTTGAACAGGGTTGTCGCTATTGCTGATTTGTGCAATTTCTGCGACGCGGGGATCAGTTTCCTTGTCCTGCAAATTGTTGTCCCATAACCAGTCTGAAGGGCGACTGATGACCGTGCCGCTGCTGCCATCCCGGTCAATAACACGTAACTGTAATCGGGTAACCGGGTCCTTGTCATTAATGAGTGTGCCAAATGCTTCCGGTGTCAGTTTTATCGGGCTGCCACCATGGCTGAGTTTTTCCGGGATGCCGACAAGCTGTACGCTGTCAGATTCGTTAAGTGTACTGCGGCCATCTTCCCGTTGCAGACTGAGCCCCGTAATACCCGGAGCGACTTTGAGACGTTGCCGCTGACCGCTGATGGACAGATATTGACCCGGCACAAGGCCGTCGATATGTGTGTGCAGATGCAGTGTGTCGCTGAATACCGGGTACCGCAATGGCCGCCGATGAATCGGCAGTTCTTCACTGGCGACCAGAGCCAGGGTTTTCTGTAATGTAAAGCGAGGGATGTTTTCAGTAGTGTCTGTTTCAATACGGGTGATTTTGCTGCTTATACCGTAATCGGTGCGAGACATGCTGGAGACTTTTGCGGCACGATACAGTTCCACATAACCGGGCAGGTCAGGGCTGCCGATGTCATCTTCGTTGGATACCAGTGCTATCCAGCTACCGGCAACGACGTTATCTTCGGGGCTGGCGAGGTCGATCTGGTTATTCTGAATAGTGAAATTTTTCCACCTGAGATTAATTCCTGTGCCCTCTAGCAATGGGGCAAGAGTATTGTTTTCCTTACTCATCAAACGCGGGTCCGGTGCATTATGGCCAAACAAGCTGGCGCGCCGACGAAAGACAAACAATTTAACGTCAGTGCCGGAGGGCTGGATGGTGGGGCTGACATGACCTAACGGAACATCCCATATCAGACGCGTACGCAAATGATCACGATCTTTTTCAACCTGTTTAATCACCCGCACGTCCCAGCGTTCACTGCCGGGGTCGCCTTTGTCCTTGTCCATCCGGCTTTGACCGACAATCAGTATGGCGTCACCGGCTTCAACGTTGTTGTTCAGTCCATCGATATAGATATCCAGATCACCATGATCCGGTACATAGGGGAGCGTGGTTTGTACCGCTACAGCATTCCAGTGTGAGCGGGCTTCGATGTCTTCAGTGGTTTCAAATATTTGTGGTTCTTCATTTTGTCCCGGCACACTTTGTACGCGTGTGCGTGCGGGGATGGTGATGGGGTCTGCACTGCTGGCGGGTATGCCGGGTGTGTCTTGCAGGGTAAACGCAAGATGAGTGGCTGATGCAACACCGGGTGATAACTCGTAACCAATCAACTGTGCCATTTCCAGTACGGAGCGTCGCTCGGTACTGGTTGCCAGAAAATGTTCATTGGCGTAACGCTCCTGATAAAAACTTAATACATCCAGCATGGTGGCCACGCCATCCAGGCAGGCAAGGGTGAAATCATCATCATCACGAGTGCCCAATGGCAGCAGAGCAGGGCGTTGGGCATTGCTCAGTGCTGCCAGCATGGATTGTTTGAAGGTGGAATGGGTGCCGGTGCGATAGGCCAAGGTGTTTTGCGAGGGCAGGTTATGCAGCCTGACAGGGGTTGCCTGAGAGATACCGGCACAGCAACCGCAATTGTTTTGATTGGCTGGTTTTGTCATTTTATTTGCCCCCCAACAGGGTCAGTTTCAGCACGCCGCGTTCCGGAAAATTCGGGTTGTTTTCCAGGCGCGCTATTTCCAGTTTTCCCAGATGCATAAAACCATCGGACAGCGGTTTTTGATCATTGTCACCCTGACGGGTGAAGCGGGTGATTTGTACCGAAGATACTCCGCGCACCTGACGTGCAGCGGCGTAATAGGGGCTAAGGTAAATGGTTTGCCCAAAGCTGAAATTATCCGGGTGAAACAAACCCAGGCTGCCATCGGTGCGCACATTGCTGTTGAATATTGCCAGCAGCGCCTGCTCCACATCACTGCGGAAATAGTCGCGTGATACACAGATTTGCAGTTCCAGTTGCAGATCCACAAAGACCGGGTTAGTAAAATTCAGGTCATGACCTGCCATGCGATAGCGTTCAATATTGTTTGCCAGTTGTGTTTCAAAACCGGCATCGAGCGGCAGGCCGCCCATGCGATCAACAGTGATGGTTTGTGTGTGCCAGCTGCCCGTCCAGCGTGGTGTTGCGGCGGCCTGTTGTACCCCGGCCTGTGCGGTGGTGACGTGTGCGTAATCCTCCGGGGTAACGGCGCGTAACTGGGTGCGGAAAGCCTGAGGGGCACGGCGGCGAATTTGCGCAGCCGTTTCGGCGGCCCGCCCGCCCCGGGCAGGTAACGGATTACGCACAGCGACGACCCGTTCGTCGAGACTGACAATATGTGCGATGCCTTCGGCACCAATATTGCCTTCAGGGCCATTACCAACCCGGTAGGTTATTGTAAATTCAGTGCCACTGTCAGGGCGGGCACCGTTTTCATCGTCACCAAAACGCAGGGTGGCAACACCTTCGTTATCCAGTTCCACCACGACATGCCGGGCGTCGTTATCGCTGTTTAACAGGTCAGGACGCAGACTCCAGGGCAACGGGCCGAGGCCGTTGTCACCCTGCAATGTCAGTATCAGAGGGTGTACTGTTTCCGCAGCGGGTGTCAGGGTGCCGCTGGCCGGTGTGTCGGTATCGGGTGCTGCGGCACCGTGGCTCAGCGGGTTTTTGTTCAGGATGGGGCGAAAGCGCGGGGGAATGGGTTGTTGTGCGCTGGGATTGCAGCGCCGGGTATTTTTATCCTGCGGATAATATAACCAGGCTTCGGGCACGGCGCCCAGGTTTTCGCTGACAGTTTCACCGTGATCCACCAGTACGATATTGCCTCGGGCAACACTGACATCCGTGAGCGGTACGGGACTGTCCGGGTCGGTGTTGGTTTCGGACGAAATACATAGTGGAAAGGTCAAAGCGTCATCATCGGACCAGCGGATTTCGGTGATGTCAGTGTCATTCAGCGGGTCAGTCGTCAGCGTGGCCTGGACAAGGCGGATAACCTGGCGGTGATCCGGGTTGGCATCGCCGGGTTCACCGGTCTCCGGGCCGAGTATTTCTTCGAATAACAAATATTGCCCGGCGATGTCTGCCTCACCGGAAAGCGCCAGCTCTGGATAATGCCCGCTCAATGTTGCCCGGGTTGCCCCTTTGGGCAAGCAGCATTTTTCATCCCCCCAGGTGTAAAACGATATTTCGTTGTGGTTTTCAAACAGGGGCGTACCCTGTAACAATTCAAACACCAGGGCATGTTGCCGTTGTGCCTGTGCATGTTGTCTGGAATCCGGTTCGATACGGTTATCTTCAGGTTCTCTCAGACCTTCGACGCGAGTCAGAAATTGCAGGCCGCTGGCTGACAGCTCAAACGGTCCACCCGTGACCTCAATGTGCAGCCAGCTGCGGGCGTTACGGCCTTCGCCAATACGATAATCCACCAGCAGCGCATGACGACGCAGAGAGATGCGTTTACGTGCTGTGTTCAGGTACGCTTCGGTGCTCACAGCGTCCTGCCAGTAACTGAGTTGATCGCCCATGTAAGCGACCAGTTCGGCCAGGGTGATTCCCAGGTCTGCGGGGTTGCGGCTTTTCCAGTCCGGCAAGAGGTAGCTCATGCGGTCAAGAATCAGTTGCCGGAAGCTGGCATAGTCTTTGGCCAGATAATTGATGTCGGGTTCAGCGGCTGGGTTTTCGTTGCAGGTGTCCGTGTTCTGACAATCAAAATCGCCGGAGCATTCCACCTTGAAAGAAAAGATGATTTCCACTAATCGCGGGTCAAAATTATTCGGTGGCACAGGCGGGCTGGCCGAGTTCTGGCGCAAGGAGAGACAGTAGTCGGAAAAGTCGCCATCGCTTTCAGTGCGAATAACCAGAACATGGTCGGCATTGGGCAGTGCCGATAAAAGATCTGTTTCGGCAGCGTTCAGGGGGGTGGCCGCGAGATCATTGGCGGGTGCCACCCATTCAATGTTTGGATCACGTATGCGTTCTCCACCGACAATGCTGACGTTGTCCGGTGTCCAGCCAGCGGGCACCGGTTTCAGCAAGTGCAGCATCAGAGTGCGTTGGCGTGGGCTGCCCGGAGGGGCATCCTGATCCAGCACTTCCAGGTAATCAATACCATTGAGCGTCGGGTGATCAGCAACGGCATTGCGGCGTTTTTCCTGACAGCAGTGATAAATCATCCCGGTATGCTCCGTGAAAGGTTCACCCGTTGTTGTGTCCGGGTACGGAGGACGGTGTAAATGACGTCAACGTGCAAAGTGGCATCAATGGCTTCGATGGCGACGGATTCGACAACAATGAGATTTCCCAGCCATTGCTGCAACGCACCCTGCACCAGCATTTGTGTCGTCGTAGCCAGTTCCGGGCTGTTACCGGCGAACAGAAGTTGCTGCAAGCCACTGCCAAAGTCAGGACGCATGACCCGCTCACCGGGTGCGGTGAAAAGCAGTTGCTCGATCAGGCCTTTGATGTATTCATCAGTGTCCTCATCGCGGCGCGCTTCACGGGTGCGGCCCCGGCCATCAATTTGATAAGGGAAAAATAAATCCATTAATTGACTCCATGCTTTATTTATTCCACGTTCCGAACGGATTACACCGTCCGCTAAAACCAGTTATGTGCCCAGCACACGCATCTGAGCAACGGTGGGCAGCATCGGTGTCCCGTTGGGCGTACTCACGGATTGACTGTCCATTAACACCAGTGGCTGACCACCGGAAAAAACCCGTGTTGCCGCTACCGTCCATTGTCCTGTCACACAAGGCATTGGGCTGCCACCTGTAGTGAACGGGCAACCGGCAATCACATAGGGAGCCGTCATCTGCACGGTGGGCTGGCCGCTGACCAGTACTCGCGGGTTGGGTGCTGTGGGCTGGGCCTGCCCACCGTGTGTACACATCACCGTTGCACCCACATGTAATAGAGGACCAGGCATTTACACCACCGTCAATGCGCCGTTGTTAATATCGACGGTGGGACCGACCATATTCAACATCGCACCCTTGCCATTTTGTAAATAAATTCCGGTATCGTTAACAATCAATGATGCACCGGTGGCTGTTTTAATCATAATACCGCCCGTTGGCCCCGGCATATCTGAAATGGTGATGCCATTTTGTAACGGCGTTTGCAACGTGATGGCCGGTGTTGCCGGTGGCGTTAACAATGCCAGTGCAGGCACCTCTGCTGCGCTCCCCCAAAAGCAACCCACCCAGATAGGAAATTCCGGGTCACCCTGCTCAAACTCCACCCATACCCCGGAGCCAATAACCGGCAGTGCAAACATGCCGTTTTGCAGTCCCGCAATGGGAGAACAAGGCATTGCCCAGGTAGTGGGGACCAGACCTGCGACATCAGGCACCTGCACTTGCAGCCGACCCGTTTGTAACGGGTCAACATTGTTCAGCACCATGCCACGATATTTACCGTAAAATTTTGTTGCACTCATGCGGGCACCGTTGGTGTTAAAGAAATTAAACCGTTGCGGGTTAATTCAAAACTCTGTTTGAACTCCCCGGCCTTCAATGTATTGGTGACACTTTTTACAAAATACACACCGTCATAAGCCAGGCCCACGCCACGCACACCCACCAGCTGGCGTGCTTTCAATAAGCGGCCATAACGCAACACATCCAGGTTACCGGTTGCGGTGACAGAATCCTGCGACTTTGCGGCTTCTTTTAATCCTTTCGACAGCGCCTTGGCGGGACTCATCTTGGCCGTGTCTTTCAGCATTTTTATATTACTCAGCGTGGTAGACAGCGCCGCCAGCGGTGGCTGTAATGGATTCAAATTGGGGATAGGTAACGGCATCGGCACACGCGTCATTTGATTTTGAATAAAGACAACAGGCAGTACACCTTTTGCAGGATCAAAACTGAAGTTAAGTGATTCCACATTAGTGTGTGGGCCCATATCAACATTGAGTGCAGGCTGCGGCACCCCGACTTTTATTTCCGGGCCAAAATAGGCGATGTTAGTGCCCGGAGCCGGGCCGGGTTCAATATAAAAAACATGACCCACTTCCTCGGCAAGTTGCTTGATGTAATTCAAATCAGTGCCTTGCTGAGCAGGAATTTTCTCAACGGGAATCGGCACATCGAGAAAAATTTCAGGAACAGGCAGAGGAATAATGCCGTAAGCCGCATATTTGGCACAGATTAATGCCACCCGTGCCGCGATAGGCATTGCAGGGTAGGGCAGGCCATCAAACTCCTGAGTGTCCATGACTTTTGTTAAATCATCCCCCGTTACATTGACCGTGCCGGGACTGCCGTTTTGTCCGGCTTGCACCTGCACATTGGTCATAACGCCATCGAACAGCGGCGTTGGCAAACCATTAATGGTAACAATTAACAGTATGCGTAAAGGCGGCGTGGCAACGCTGCTGCTAAGTGCAGGCGCAATCACAAAAAGTGTATTCAGCTCTGAAGAGCTGTTAAAGGAAAACTGCATTTGAAAACCGCTGGCCGAACCAGCGGCTGTTGTCACCGTAACGCTTTGCAATGCATCAATCACCACACGCGGTGCAGGCACCGGCACAACCGGCCCCATAAGAAGTGTTAACTGAATGCTGCCCTGTATCATAACTCCTCCGCAGGCTCCGGAATGCCTTCAGGGAGTGTGATGCGTAACCGGCGACCCACTTTAGCGGTTAATTCCACCGGGTTCATTGCGCCATTGGCATCACACAAACGCCAGTACAGTTCGGGATCAGAAAAATAGTGTGCAGCGATATTATCAAGCCGGTCATTCTCTTCGACACGATGTTCTTGCAGCGTGGAAAAGTTTTCTGGTGTCGGGATAAAGCGTTGTTTGACATAACGTACCGGCAGGCCGTCGGCCCTCGTCCATTCAGCGGTTTCCAGGCCCGCATAGCGGCTGTTGGCCGCAAAAGTGGGCTGTTGCAGACCGCTGTTTTGTAAAAATGTTTTGATCGGGTCATTCATGCTGGTGTTCCTGTGCGGTGAATATGTTTACATTTGGTTGTATTGTGCATTGTCATCAGGGCGGTAATGAATTGAGCCCAAAGTTACTTAATGATGCGCTACTCACTTTGGCGGCAAGTTGTTCCTTGTTTTGCAAATAATTCATAAACAGGCTGCCGCCTTTATGTTTAAAGCCAAGATCGTTTACGTTGAGCACCTTCATCGTCAAATTGACTTTTGCGCGAATGGGGTTTAACTGCGTATCAAAAGCCTCTTCGGTAATACTGAAAGTAGTAATACTTACCGGAACAACACGGTTTTTACTCCAGACAAATAATGCAAGCGGTGCTTCCATTGGTGCGATTTCCAATGTGCCTGCCATGGCCAAAATATTATTGTTATTGAGCTGTTGGCTGGTAGGGTTGATCAACGACTCCAGCACCGCCAGCTGTGGTTGTATTCCATGTTCTACTACGTTTTGGTTCTGGTCGGGGAATTCCAGCTGATCCACGGCATCAATATCAACCTCGATGGTCAGGGTTTCAAT
>JALSGT010000063.1 GCA_026982555.1 Chromatiales bacterium | reverse complement strand
CAGAAGGGCATGACTTGCATCAGTCCCTGTGCGCCCGCATGAGAAATGGCCCAGCGGTCAAAGTTGCTTTCCACATGAATAACTGCCAGCACCATTTCCGGAGGCAGGTCGGCTTTGGTGGCTTCGTAGTGGATGTTCTTCAGTAGGTCGAGGCGCTCGGCATCGTCGGGCACGCGCGACTTGAGACGGGCGGACATGTCCATGAGCCAGACTTCAGCCTCAAAGCGATCTGTAAAACTGTCAGACTCGCCAATGGCTTTTTCCAGCGCAAAACGCAAGGTCTCGTCGGGAAGCTCCTGGGTTGCTGCTTGTGCCATGCTTGTTATCAGGAGCAACGGTATGCAGTAAGTAAATGACCGGGAATAATGTGAAAAAGTCATGTTATTTATGTCGTCTGTGTATTTTTTTCCTGAAGGAAACGGGTGACCGTTTCCAGTGGAATATCCTGTTTGTCGGTATCATTGCGACCTTTGTATTCCAGTGTGCCTGCATCCAGTCCGCGTTCGCCAATGACGATGCGGTGAGGGATGCCGATCAGCTCCATATCGGCAAACATCACGCCGGGCCGTTCTTTACGGTCATCCAATAATACATCAAAGCCGGCTGCGATCAGCTCATTATATAAAGTATCAACAGCACTGCGCAGACGCTGCGATTTGTGCATGTTCATTGGCACGATAGCGATGTGAAAAGGTGCAATGGCATTGGGCCAGATTATGCCACGGTCGTCGTGATTCTGCTCGATGGCTGAAGCCACCACTCGCGATACACCGATGCCGTAGCAGCCCATGGTCATCACCGTGGCCTTGCCGTTTTCATCTAATACCGTGGCGTTCATTGCGTCGGCGTATTTCTGACCTAACTGAAAGATGTGGCCTACTTCGATGCCGCGTTTGATTTCCAGCGTACCCTGTCCATCGGGGCTGGCATCGCCTTCTACCACATTACGCAAATCGGCGATTTGCGGTTCGGGCAGGTCACGGCCCCAGTTGACCCCCGTTAAATGCTTGCCGTTTTCGTTGGCTCCACAGACAAAGTCGGCCAATTGTGCGGCGGCACGATCTGCAATCACCGGGACAGCAATACCTCGCGGGCCAATGGAGCCCGCAGAGCAGCCACAACAGGTGTTGACGAGTTCGTCGCCCACAAGCGTAAGCGGTGTGGCTACCTGGGGCAGTTTTTCTGCCTTGAGGCTGTTCAGTTCGTGATCACCTCGTAGCACCAGCGCCACTACGTCGGTTTCACTGCCTTGAACCAGCAGTGTCTTCACGGTTTGTGTTGCATCTACTTTGAGGAAATTGCTGACTTCTTCGATGCTGTGCTGCTCAGGGGTATCCACCGTAGCCATGGGTGCATTGGGTGAGGGACGTTCACCAGCAGGTGCCACAGCCTCGGCCAGTTCCACATTGGCTGCATAATCGCTGGCACTGGAAAAAGCGATAGCATCTTCACCGGACTCGGCCAGCACATGAAATTCATGCGAGGCATTGCCGCCGATGGAGCCGGTATCCGCCAGCACCGGGCGGAAATCCAATCCTAAGCGAGTAAAAATGCGTGTGTAGGCAGCAAACATCTGCTCGTAAGTTTCCTGCAATGATGCCTGGCTGGCGTGGAAGGAGTAAGCGTCCTTCATCAAAAACTCCCGCGCGCGCATTACCCCGAAACGTGGCCGGGTTTCGTCGCGGAACTTGGTTTGAATCTGGTAAAAAGTTGCGGGCAACTGTTTGTAGGAGCGCAGTTCGCGGCGACACAGGTCGGTGATGACTTCCTCATGGGTGGGGCCAAAACAGAATTCACGGTTGTGGCGGTCACGCAGGCGCAGCAGCTCACCACCGAATTGCTCCCAGCGGCCTGATTCCTGCCACAGCTCTGAGGGCTGAATCGCAGGCATCAACAGCTCCTGTGCTCCTGCGCGATCCATTTCCTCGCGCACAATGGCTTCTACTTTGCGTAGCACCCGGAGCCCCAGCGGCAGCCAGGTATACAGACCAGCGGCCAGTTTACGGATCATGCCCGCGCGCAACATCAGCTGGTGACTGATGATTTCGGCGTCGGCAGGGGTCTCTTTTTGGGTGGCAAGTAAAAACTGTGAAGTGCGCATGGTGTGTCTCTGTATTTCCCGGGTCGTCAATGTGAGAGCGGATTGTAAACGTCGGGCCACCAAAAGGGGAGGGTGAGCGGCTGTAATCCTGTTGATAGCTGGTATTTTGGGACAGCATCCGGGTCTGCGGGTGGCGTGCCGCCAATGTGTATACGGGCTCGGGTTTCAGTTTCTGGCCGCGTTGCGCATCGTCGCAATAGCGGGAGCTGTTACTCCTTGATCGCGCCTCGCCAGTCACAACATTCAACGCACTCTACCGGCCATTCAACGGCGGATTTTAGGTTTACCCCTCAGGGTGTTCATCTGCCTGCTGAATTTTCGTCCCCCACTGTCGTGCTTTGGCAATGATTGCCTGCTGATCTAATGTGGTTAACACACGATCTTTCAGCAAGTGCTGTCCCGCTACCCACACGTCACTGACGTGTTCGCGTCCGGCGGCATAAACCAGTTGTGAAATGGGGTGATAAACCGGTTGTGTTTCCAGTGCGCCGAGGTTAACTGCTGTGATGTCGGCTGCCTTGCCCACTTCCAGTGAGCCAATGTGTGTGTCCAACCCCAGTGCTTTGGCACCACCGAGAGTGGCCATGTGCAGAGCCCGCGTGGCGTTGAGCGCACTGGCATCACGGGCTACCACCTTACCCAGCAGGGCGGCGCTGCGCATTTCCCCGAACATGTCCAGATCATTATTGCTGGCAGCACCGTCGGTGCCGAGGGCGATGTTGATACCAGCATTGAGTAGTTGTTGTACGGGGCAGAAACCGCTGGCAAGTTTCATGTTGGATTCAGGACAATGTACAACATGGGCTCCACGGGTGGCGAGGTGGTCGATTTCTTCGTCGGCGAGCTGGGTCATGTGTACGGCCATGAGTCGGGGAGATACCAGCCCCAGTGCTTCCAGGCGTTCCAGCGGGCGTTGGCCAGTGTTGCCCTGTGCTTCCATTACTTCGTGCGCAGTTTCATGCAAGTGTATATGTACGGGGACATCCATTTCTTCGGCGTAAGTGATGATGCGTTTTAATGGCTCATCGGACACGGTGTACGGTGCGTGTGGTGCGAAGGCGGTGGTGATGAGCGGGTTGTGACGGAAATGGTCATGCACTTCGATGCCTTTGCTCAGGTACTCGTCGGCGTTGGCGGCCCATACGGTGGGGAAGTCGATAATGATGAGTCCGACTACGGCGCGCATGCCCGCGTTGTCGGCGACGCGCGCGGTTTCGTCAGGAAAAAAATACATGTCGTTGAAACAGGTGGTGCCGCCGCGCAACATTTCAGCGATGGCCAGCTGTGTGCCATCAGCGACGAATTCCGGGCCGATCCATTTTTCTTCCGCTGGCCAGATATGACCTTGCAGCCATTCCATTAGTGGCAAGTCGTCGGCCAGGCCGCGAAACAGCGACATGGCAGCGTGCGTGTGGGCGTTGATCAGACCGGGGATAAGCGCGTGTTCATCCAGTTGATGCTCCACTTTAGCGGTATATTTTTGTCTGGCTTCGATGCTGGGCAGCAGTGCCAGAATGCGGCCTTCGTGCAGGGCTATGGCATGGTGTTCCAGTATCTGGCCGGTGGGTTGTACGGGAATGATCCAGCGGGCGTGGATCAAAGTGTCAATTGGCTGAGGGGTATTTTTCATGGGCAGACGATAGCGGTTGCTCTGACGGGCTGCAAGTCCGGGCGCGCTGACAGTTCATCAGAGCTGTTTCAGGGTGTATCTGAAGCGGTATTAACATTCAACGCACTCTACAGGCTGTTCAACTGCGGAATCCAGGATAAACAACTATTAGTTGTTGTTCCGTATTTTGATGGTCACTTTGCCGAAAGAAACAGGATAAAAAATAACAGTAGCAGTGGTACATTAGCGGTTATTTCTGGGCGTTTTCCAGAGTGATGCTTTTTCCAATTAACAGAGATTTTTTGACAATGCCACAAGCTAATACCGTTCAGGCCATTCGCTGGAAAAATAAACAGTTACAGTTGCTGGATCAGCGCGAGCTGCCGCACAAAACGGTGTATCTGGAATTTGATGGGGTAGCTGTGGTGGCCGGGGCGATTCGCGATATGGTGGTGCGTGGTGCGCCGGCTATCGGTATTACGGCCGCTTATGGGGTTGTGCTGGCAGCGCGGGCGCGTTTCGCCGAGTCTTCATCAAACTGGAAAGCGTTGATTGAAGCTGATTTACACACACTTGCACAATCACGCCCTACGGCAGTGAATCTGTTTTGGGCCATTGAATGCATGCGTGCAGTTATTACCGGGTTGCAAGGTGATCCCGAACCTGCGTTGTTGGCCGCAGCAAAAAAAATCCATAGTAATGATATTGCTGCCTGTCGTTGTATGGGCGAATGGGGCGCAGCACTTATTGAACAACCCTGTGCCATCCTTACCCATTGTAACGCTGGCGCATTGGCTACTGGCGGTTACGGTACGGCATTGGGTGTGGTCCGTGCTGGTTTTTCGGCGGGGAAAATCATCCATGTTTATGCTGACGAAACCCGTCCCTGGATGCAGGGCGCACGGCTTACAGCCTGGGAAATGGTACAGGAAAATATTCCGGTTACCTTGCAGGTTGAAGGCGCAGCAGCGCATCTGATGCAGCAGGGTAAAATCGACTGGGTGATCGTGGGATCAGATCGTATTGCGGCCAATGGTGATGTGGCTAACAAGATTGGTACTTACGGTTTGGCAATACTGGCAAGGCACCATGGGGTGAAGTTTATGGTTGTTGCACCGGCTTCGACGGTTGATATGAATATTGTGTCTGGTGGGGACATTCCCATTGAACAACGTTCTTCCGATGAAGTGCTATCTTTGGCTGGTCAATCTACTGCGGCTACGGGTGCGGCTGCCTGGAATCCAGCTTTTGACATAACCCCGGCAGCACTGGTGGATGCCATTGTTACCGAGCGTGGTGTGGTGTTGGCTCCGGATAAAAAGAAGATGACTGCCATGATGGAAAATACCTGATGCTTTGGTATTGCGACTTGTCGTATGGTGTTTGAAATTCAGATGCCAGGTGTGGGCCATATTTGTTATGACGGGTTTGCCGTAAGGCGACAATGATCGCACCCGCTGAGAAAGATCTGTTATCCGTTATGATAACTGCCGAAATATGGCTTTGATGTGTAACCTTGAGTCAGTTTTTACCGTTCCTGATGACAAAGTCTGCTGAAACGATATACTGTGACACGCTTTGTGGTCTGGTTAAACCATCGGCAGACGATGCGGGGAGTGTCTGACAGGTTCCACAATTAATACCTGAATCCTGCAAGTGCCCACTTCATAAAGCGCAGGCTTTTGACCCGCAGGGTGATTGACTCTTTTTCGGCAATCACAATAAGGGTTGTGTGCAATGTTGTTATTCACTCTGTGAATCGGCATTTTACGTCCTGCAAGCAGGATCACTGTCAGGGTTTGGATAATAAAGCATTTTTAGCAACATATATTTCGTCACTTTTGTTTCGGGCAAAAATTTGCTGCATCTGGCCTGGCAACAGGTTACTTGCGTCATGAACTGCATTACGGGTTGATAATGGAAGGTTGGCGTTGGGAGGATGGTTTCCCATCCTGTCAAGTTTCGTCACTGATATTTAATTTATGGGATCAAAATATGACTGCAAATAACACTGCTAGCGTTCCTGTTATTACTATTGATGGCCCCACTGCTTCAGGTAAGGGCACTATTGCCCGTCTGCTGGCTCAACGTCTGGGCTGGCATATTCTCGACAGCGGTGCGCTGTATCGGCTGGTGGCGCTGGCGGCGGAAAAGCACAGTATTGCTCTGGATGATGTTGAGTCGTTGCAACCTCTGGCAGCGCATCTGGACGTAGAATTTGTTGCTGGTGAGGGAGCAGAGGAAATGGTGGTATTGCTGGAGGGGGAGGATGTCACACTGGAGTTACGCGCTGAAACCTGCGGTAATGGCGCCTCGAAAGTAGCCGCTTTACCGGCGGTGCGCGCAGCCTTGCTGGAGCGTCAGCGTGCTTTTGCCCAATCTCCCGGGTTGATTGCCGATGGCCGTGATATGGGTACCGTGGTGTTTCCTGGGGCAGCAGTGAAAGTTTTTCTCACCGCCAGTGCCGGGGAGCGCGCACGAAGACGCTATAACCAGTTGAAAGACAAGGGTTTAGATGTTACCATGCGCGACCTTTTGGAAGAGATTGCCGAGCGTGATGAGCGCGACTGCAATCGTGCGGCCTCGCCGTTGGTGCCTGCCGAGGATGCGGTGGTGTTGGATACCTCGGATCTGGGTATTGACGAGGTGGTCGATCATCTCTGGAATTTGTGTCAGGTGCGTCTAAACTAGCAGGTCTTTCAAGCAGCGCATTTTTGCTGCATTTGATTGTGTTGCCAGTGGGATGTTTCCGAAAGTGACTGATTGGCAGGCAGCTTATGCTGTTTTTTGGTCAGGTGTCTGTTTTAAGCAGTGAGTACCCGGTGCTGTTCTGTGTTCAGGTGAAACGTGGACAGTTAAATTCATAAACAAGCGGCTGTTCGCTGTCTCGTGGTGAGACAGATTGAGTGGTCAGCCTTTAGATAATACGGCGTTTGTTGTTGCTCGTGCTTTATGTCAGCGCAAGCAGACTGACAGCGTCAAGGAAGTGGATAATGAGCGAAAGCTTTGCAGAAATGTTTGAAGAAAGTCTTGCCCAGACCGAGATGCGTCAGGGTGCCCTCCTCAATGGTGTTGTGGTCGATGTGACTGCCGATATGGTTGTGGTTAATGCCGGACTGAAGTCCGAAGGCGCTATCCCTGTTGACGAGTTTCGCAATGAGAAAGGCGAAATTACCGTTGTTGCAGGTGACGATGTTGAAGTGGTTCTGGAATATGTGGAAGACGGCTACGGTGAAACCCGTCTGTCCCGTGAAAAAGCGATTCGTGCTCATTCCTGGCGCAAACTGGAAGATGCTTTCAATAAGAGCGAAAGTGTTATCGGTATTATCAATGGCAAGGTTAAAGGTGGTTTCACTGTCGAGATCGACACCATCCGTGCTTTCCTGCCGGGTTCTCTGGTGGATGTGCGTCCTGTCCGTGATACCACGTATCTCGAAGGCAAGGAACTGGAATTCAAGGTTATCAAGCTGGATCAGAAACGCAACAACGTGGTGGTTTCACGTCGTGCTGTGGTGGAAGCCGAGTCTTCCGAAGAGCGTGATGCACTGATCGAAAGCCTGGCTGAAGGTCAGACCCTCAAGGGTATCGTGAAGAATTTGACGGATTATGGTGCGTTTATCGACCTGGGTGGTATTGACGGCCTGTTGCATATCACCGATATGTCCTGGAAACGCATCAAACACCCCAGCGAGATTGTTGAAGTGGGTGCAGAGATCGATGTTAAAGTGCTTAAATTTGACCGCGAGCGTACCCGCGTTTCTCTCGGCCTTAAGCAGATGGGCGAAGATCCCTGGGAAGATATCGCACGTCGTTACCCTGTGGGCTCGCGTCTGTTCGGCAAGGTGACCAATCTCACCGACTACGGTTGTTTCGTGGAAGTGGAAGAGGGTGTCGAAGGTTTGGTGCATGTTTCCGAAATGGACTGGACCAACAAAAATATTTCTCCCAGCAAACTCGTTGATGTAGGCACTGAAGTCGAAGTTGTGGTGCTGGAAATCGATCCCGAACGTCGCCGTATTTCTCTGGGTATGAAACAGTGCAAAGCGAATCCCTGGGATGAGTTTGCGGCCACCCACAACAAGGGTGACAAAATCTCCGGTACCATCAAGTCGATCACTGATTTTGGTATCTTCATCGGTCTGGATGGCAGTATCGATGGTTTGGTGCATATGTCTGATATTTCCTGGAGCGATTCTGATGAAGAAGCGATTCGTTCTTACAAAAAGGGCGATGAACTGGAGACGGTGATTCTGGCTATTGACCCGGAACGTGAGCGTATTTCTTTGGGCGTGAAACAGATGGAGCAGGATCCCTTCTCTAATTATCTGGCGGCACATCCGAAAGGCACCAACGTCACTGGTACCATCACTGAGGTGGATGCCAAGGGTGCGACTGTGGATCTGGGTGACGGTATCGAAGGTTATATTCGTGCCTCGGAAATTGCCCGTGACCGTGTGGAAGATGCGCGCACCATGCTCAAGGCAGGCGATGAAGTTGAAGCACGCTTTATTGGTGTTGACCGCAAAAACCGTAACCTGAATCTGTCGGTGAAAGCCAAAGACTCTGCGGAAGAGGTTGAAGCTGTTCAGGATTACAGTCGTCATCAGACAGAGTCTACGGGTGGTACTTTAGGCGATCTGTTGAAAGAACAGATGGAAAGCAGTAAAGAAGCTAAATAGGTGGACGCTAAGTTAAGTCAATGACTTACTTGCAAAAACTTAGCTGGACCGTGGATGGTCTCACACAATGGGGTGGAGGCCGTCCACGCAATAGCGGGACAGAAATAAGGATTGCTTAGATGACAAAATCAGAGCTAATCGAACGTATCGCACGCAAACAGCCGCATTTGCCATATAAGGATGTGGAGCTGTCGGTGAAGACGCTTATCGAGCAGATGGCGAAAAACCTTTCCACAGGGCAGCGCATTGAAATCCGTGGTTTTGGTAGTTTTTCACTGCATTTTCGGCCACCGCGTATTGGGCGTAATCCAAAAACGGGTGAGGCTGTGGCGCTGTCGGGTAAATACGTGCCGCACTTTAAACCGGGCAAAGAGCTGCGGGAACGAGTGAATATCAACAAGGATTAGTTTGTCAGTATGGCTGTTGTTGATGGCTTGCGAGTCATTAGTCTGGAAATAATTGATAAAACGGTATTCGTCAAAGTGCGAATGCCGTTTTTTTTTGTGGTACGGTTGGGGATGTATGACTGAGAGGGTCGGTTGTAAAAATGGGCTATGAAAACCATGGATAATCATGGATAAAAAAACTAAGGCTAAACCGCGAGAGTCCTGTATATGAAACGAATTGTTATTTTTGCCCTGCTGTTGCTGGTTACTCTGCTGGGTTTGAGTTTTGCATTAATGAATGCCGAGTCGGTGCAGCTGAATTATTATTTTGGCACCCTGCAAGCACCGCTGTCGCTGGTGGTGGTGCTTGCCATTATTATTGGCGCAGGACTGGGTGTGCTGGCATCGCTGGGTATTGTTATGAGTCAAAAACGTGAGCTGGCGAAATTGCGTAAGTCTGCCAAAATTGCCAAAGAGGAAGTCTCCAATCTTCGTTCTCTACCTTTAAAAGACACTCACTGAACATGGTTTCCTGACGGTCAGCTCATATGGAACTGGCGTTATTGTTTATTTTACTGCCCATTGCCGCTGTTTCGGGCTGGTGGCTGGCAAGGCGTAATATGGCATCGCCGGATGCCTCAAAGCGCGGTGGCGGTGAATTTTCCGCAGATTATTTCAAAGGTTTGAATTTGTTGCTCAATGAGCAACCCGACAAGGCCATTGATGTGTTTGTGAAAATGTTGCAGGTCGATAACGACACGGTGGAAACTCATCTGGCGCTCGGTAACCTGTTTCGCAGTCGCGGTGAAGGTGATCGTGCCATTCGTATCCATCAAAACCTCATCGCCCGGCCGACACTCAGTAAAGAGCAGCGGGCTTTGGCTTTGTTTGAGCTGAGCCAGGATTATTTGCGCGCCGGTTTGCTGGGGCGGGCAGAGGCGTTGTTTTTGGAGTTGCTGAAACAGGGAGCCTATCGTGCAGAATCACTGGAAAAATTGCTGGATATTTACCAGCAGGAAAAGGCATGGGAAAAGGCGATTGATACAGCACGGCATTACGAGCTGCTTGCCGGGAAGCGCATGAATTTGGAGATCGCCCATTTTTATTGTGAGTTGGGCGATGGTTTTTTCGCCAGCGGTGAGCACAGGTCGGCATTGAAAATGGCGCGGCGTGCGTTAAATGTTGACCGTCGATGTGTGCGGGCGACGTTATTGCAAGCCAGCGTGGAGAAGGCCAATGGTGATTGCAAAGCGGCAATTAAATCGTTGAGACAAGTCGAAAAACAGGCTCCACGATTTTTGCCGGAAATTGTTGCTCCTTTGTTATCATGCTATCAGAGCTTGGGCAAAACCACAGAAGCCGAGCATTATCTGGAACACTTATCAGCAAAATATGACGGTATTACCCCTTTGCTGGGGCTTGCGGATTTACTGCGTCAGCGCGGTAATGAGCGGGAGGCTTCGGAGCGTATCGTGAAATCATTAAGTAAGCGGCCATCCGTACGTGGTTTGGATCACTTGATCGAATTGCATCTGGCAAACAGTGAAGGTACTGCGCGCGAAAATCTGTTGATTCTGAAAGGGCTGACCCAGCGGTTGTTGGAAGAAAAATTACCGTACCGTTGTGGTCATTGTGGTTTTAAGGTGAAAGTTTTGCAGTGGCGCTGCCCGACCTGCAAAGATTGGGCAAGCATTCAGCCCGTTCAAGGGGTGGTTGGTGAGTAGTATTGTGTGTGAGCGGGGTAATTTAATGAAGCGTATTGTAAATAAGGTGTCGTACAAATGACTGCTGCTGATCCAAGAATCATTGTTGCGCTGGACTTTCCCACTGCCGATGCTGCGCTTTACCTGGCAAATGTGCTTGATCCCGCTCAATGCCGTGTGAAAGTGGGCAAGGAGTTATTTACGCGTGCTGGGCCGGTTTTGGTTGAACAGTTACAGCAGCTGGGTTTTGATGTTTTTTTGGATCTCAAGTATCACGATATTCCCAATACGACAGCGCAGGCTTGTCGCGCAGCAGCCGAGCTGGGGGTGTGGATGGTGAATGTGCATGCCCTGGGAGGGCGGCGCATGATGGAGGCCGCGCGTGAGGCCATTGATAAAGCAGTACACAGGCCTTTGTTGATTGCAGTCACTATTCTCACCAGTCTGGATGCGGATGAATTATGCGAAGTGGGGTTGTCCGGGAGCCCTGAAGACAATGTACTACGGCTGGCTGGTTTGGCCGAGTCAGCAGGTCTGGATGGTGTGGTGTGTTCGCCACGGGAAGTCGTGGCTTTGCGAAAAATCGTTGCCGGTGATTTTCGGCTGGTGACGCCAGGGGTGCGCCCTGCCGGGGTTGTGGCGGGTGATCAAAAGCGCATTGCCACTCCGGAAACCGCTATTCGTTTGGGGGCAAGCTATCTGGTGGTGGGGCGTCCTGTCACTCAGGCTGAGAATCCACTCGCGGCCCTGGCTGATATTAATGCGCTCATTGATATAAAGCAGGCCCGGTAATATCACCGGTATAGTGGGTTGACCGGCAGGCTGGGATTCTCTACGCTGGTTCGCGCTAATTACAGCATAACCATAATTTTTACAGGAAAGGAGTCTTGTTATGTCGATTGTTTCACGCCGTTTTTCACGGTTTGTTGTTTTCAGTTGCTTTGGGCTGTTTTTGCTCATGGTTTCATTTGGCGCGTTTGCTACATCTGTGAATATCAACACTGCGGATGCCAGCACCCTGGCTTCGGAACTCAATGGTGTGGGTGCCGCTAAAGCCGCGGCAATTGTTGCTTACCGGGAGAGCAACGGTCCTTTTAAACAGTTGGAAGACTTGCTCCAGGTCAAAGGTGTGGGTGAGGGTATTCTGGAGAAAAACCGGGCGATTCTAGTGGTGCAGGAGCAGGATTAAGTTTTTGTTTGATTAAGGGTTTTTCGATGGTAAGTCAGACAAAAAGTTGACATTCAGAATATGTCGATCTGTTAATGGTCGGCGGCTATCTGATTTTTGCGCAGCAAACGTACTCACCGGGCAGTGGGTGTTATTTGGTCTATTCAAATGGCACCTGTTGTCCGGTGAGTACGTTACCCGGAGAGGAAAACAGGGACTTCCGTGTTCGTTTCGCTGATGGAGGATTATACAATTTGTAGTGAAGTTGCTAGCATGACCAATATTGTAGGAATATTCTTACAATCGGGGCAGCAAAAATGTTCACGAATAATGGTGGCCAATAAACTTTCGCTATTGTGTTGCAGCTGGAACACAAGATTAAAAAAGCGTTCTATCCTTTGAATATTGAAGCTAAGCATCCCTGACAAAATTGTTGAAGCAACCGTTGGAATACAAAGTGCCGTAATGACTAAAAACCCGCCTACACACGAACAAAACCTGTTGCCGCGTCTTTATGAGAACGGTTACGAGGATGATATTAATCTGGTCGATTTGTGGTTGGTATTGATGAAGCATCGCGCATTGATCGTTATTGTGGTGGCGCTGTGTGTGTTGGCGGGGGTTATGTTCACAGTGCTGGTTCCCGCCAAATATCAATACAGTACTTCTATTGAACTTGGCGCACGACTGAACGGCGAAAATGATGTGGTTGTCATTGAATCGCCGGAAACCCTGTTGGCTAAAATCCAGGAGAGTTATATTCCCTTGGCGCGGCAGCAGTATCAGCAATATCTTGCTGAACATTCTGCGGTGGAGGGCGTGCTCAAGATTGAAGCCCGCATTCCCAAAGGCAGTCAGATTATTGTTTTAAGCAGCAAGGGGCCGGAGGATGATGGCGTGATGCACAAGGCGGTACAACAGTCCGTAGTTAACATGGTCAAGGCGGATCATGAGCGTATTACCGATGTGTTGCGCAAGGAGACAGAAATCCTTCAGAATCGAGCGGTGGCCAAACTGGAAGAACTGAAGGATGATGCGACCCTGATCCAGGCGCGGGAGAAACGCCTGGGGGATGTCTCGGTGTTGTTGGCCAGTCAGGCTAAAGAGGTGCGTGATGATCTGGCGCAAGCCAGGGCAGACCGGGCTAACGCCATCAAGCAGACCAAAGACGAGTCCCGGGCATTGACGTTGATGATGCTCGATAGCGGTGTACAGCAGTATCGCCAGCGTTTGGCGCAAATCGATGAGCGTTTGAAGATCAAAGTAGTGGATTCGCGGGATACGCTGGTCCGGCAATTGGCTAATAATCGCCGCGCGCAACTCAGCCAGCAGGATACTATCGCCAAATTGAAAATTCAGCTTGCCAGCTTGCGTGAGACGCGGGCTTTGACACCCCCCATGCGGTCACTGGAGGCCACAGGGCCGGGTAGTTCGCTGATTATTATGGTGGCGTTGGTGCTGGGGTTGATGTTGGGCGTGTTTGTGGCATTTTTTGCCGAATTTTTGTCCAAGGTGCGTCATCAAAACCTGGTGACACAGGATTAATGTCAATGTTGAGTTGCCAATTTTGAAGGACGCACGCATACTCGCACGGAAAATTAATCGCGCTGAATTTCCTATCGTTTATTTATGAAAATCCAACCTGTCATTCTTTCCGGCGGAGCCGGTGCTCGCCTCTGGCCGTTGTCAAGAGAGCAATATCCTAAGCAGTTGCTGGCATTTCAAGGCAAGTCCACGTTGTTGCAGCAAACTGTTCAGCGTCTGGACGGCTTATCGACGTTGTCGAGGCGCGTTGTCGAGCCAATGATTGTGTGTAACGAGCAGCATCGTTTTTTGGTGGCTGAGCAGTTGCGTGCAATCGGCCATCAGTCTGCGGCTATTTTGTTGGAGCCTGAAGGCAGAAATACTGCTCCGGCATTGACGGTAGCGGCGCTTGCTGCTCTCAGTGAGGATGAAGATCCTGTATTGTTAGTTATGCCTGCAGATCACGTCATTGTTGATTCTGAGGCATACTATACGGCTGTGAAAGTAGCGAGCGAATTGGCGAACGATGGTGCGCTGGTGACTTTTGGTATTGTGCCTACGGCACCTGAAACGGGTTTTGGTTATATTCGCAAAGGCAGCCCCATTAATGCGACTCAGTCGTGCTGGTTAGATGCCTTCGTGGAAAAACCTGATGCCGATACGGCCCAAACTTATGTAGAGTCCGGTGAATACCTGTGGAACAGCGGCATGTTTGTGATGCGCGCTTCGGTGTGGATTGAGCAGCTGACACAGTTTCAACCACAAATCGTGGCTGCCTGTCGGCAGGCATTGGCGCAGGCTGCTGACGATCTGGATTTTTGTCGCCTCGATGCAGATGCCTTCAGGGCTTGTCCTAATGATTCCATTGATTACGTTGTCATGGAACGGCTGGGGGCGGATGCAAATGGTAAAACATTGGCAGCCGTCGTGCCGCTGGATGCCGGGTGGTCAGATTTGGGTGCGTGGTCGGCAATTTGGGAAGCCGGTGAGTCTTGTGGTGATGGCAACGTGAGTAAAGGTGACGTGTTGTCGCACAATTGCAGTAACAGCCTGTTTTACTCGGAGCACCGATTGGTGGCGGGCGTCGGTCTGAACGATATTTTAGTGGTGGAAACGGCAGACGCAGTGATGGTGGCACATAAAGACCATGCTCAAGACGTGAAAAAAATTGTTGAGCAGCTTAAGGTCAGCCAGCGTAGTGAGCGTCTGGTACACCGCCAGGTGTATCGCCCCTGGGGCTCTTATGAGTGTATTGATGCCGGGGAACGTTTTCAGGTAAAGCGCATTGTCGTCAATTCGGGTGCGGCGCTTTCTTTGCAAATGCATCATCACCGCGCGGAACATTGGATTGTAGTGAAGGGAACTGCCCGGGTTACCTGTGGTGATAAAGAATTTCTATTGTCGGAAAACCAATCAACCTATATTCCCATTGGCGAAAAACATCGACTGGAGAACCCGGGTACGATGCCGCTGGAGATTATCGAGGTGCAGTCTGGCAGTTATCTGGGCGAGGATGACATTGTTCGCTTCGAGGATCGTTATGGCCGAAAAGGGGATGGTCGTCACGAAGTGAATTGAAAGGTAATAGATCTACGGGTAGAATGACCCGTTTTTTTGCCTACATGTATTAATCGGTTGTTTAAAGAGTAAGGAACACAAGCATAATGACGAATTCGCATTTATTTACCTCGGAATCCGTTTCCGAAGGGCATCCTGACAAGGTTGCCGACCAGATTTCTGATGCCATTCTTGACGCGATTTTTGAGCAGGACACAGCGGCTCGTGTAGCGTGTGAAACTATGGTCAATACCGGAATGGTGGTGATTTCCGGCGAAATAACCACCTCGGCCTGGGTCGATATGCAGGCGGTGGTGCGCGATACGGTGAAACGTATTGGCTATGACAGTTCTGACATGGGTTTCGATTACGCATCCTGTGCGGTGCTGACTTCCATCGATAAACAGTCTGTGGATATTGCTGTGGGTGTCGATGAAACTGATGCCCATGAGCAGGGTGCTGGTGATCAGGGTTTGATGTTTGGTTATGCCAGCAATGAAACTGATGTCTTGATGCCTGCGCCTATTACTTACGCCCACCGTTTAGTGAAACGTCAGGCTGAAGTGCGTAAAAATGGCACCTTGCCCTGGTTACGCCCGGATGCAAAGAGCCAGGTCACCTTTCGCTACGAAGATAACAAGCCTGTGGGTATCGATGCTGTCGTGCTGTCCACCCAGCATAGTGAGGATATTGATACTCCGGCTTTGCGCGAAGCGGTAATGGAGGAAATTATCAAACCCATATTGCCGGGAGAGTGGTTGACGGCCGATACCAAATATCATATTAATCCCACAGGCCGTTTTGTTATTGGTGGTCCGGTGGGTGATTGTGGTCTTACTGGGCGTAAGATTATTGTTGACACCTATGGTGGCATGGCACGGCATGGTGGTGGTGCTTTCTCCGGCAAAGACCCTTCCAAGGTAGATCGTTCAGCAGCTTATGCCGCTCGTTATGTGGCGAAGAATATTGTTGCCGCTGGTCTGGCTGACCGTTGTGAGATTCAGGTGTCGTATGCCATTGGTGTGGCAGAGCCAACTTCCATCAGTGTCGAGACGTTTGGTTCTGGTAAAGTTGACGACAGCCGCATTGTGCAGCTGGTGCGTGAATATTTTGATTTGCGGGCGGGTGGCTTGGTGAAGATGCTTGATCTGTTGCGTCCCATTTACAGCGCTACCGCAGCGTATGGCCATTTTGGTCGTGAGAATGAAGGTTTGCCTTGGGAGGTGACCGACAAGGCGGCAGTTTTGCGGGATGCCGCAGGTATCTAGAGTTTTAAGGCAACACAAAACAGGCATTTCTTGAGGGGCGCTGCAGCGGGATTCCCCGCCAGGCTCAAGAGATGTTGTCAAAAGTAGGAACGGCGCTCATTCAACTTTATTATAGCTTGTATCGAATGCAAGATTTGATGCAAAAAGGAGAATGAAATATGAACGCTGTTGTTGATTCCGGGTTTACTGATTACAAAGTTGCTGATATCAGCCTGGCCGAATGGGGCCACAAAGAAATCGCTATTGCTGAAATTGAAATGCCGGGCCTGATGGCTCTGCGTGAAGAATTTGGAAAAGAGCAACCTCTCAAAGGCGCCCGCATCATGGGCAGCCTGCATATGACCATACAAACCGCCGTGCTTATTGAGACCCTGGTGGCTTTGGGTGCCGAAGTACGCTGGGTGTCGTGCAACATTTATTCCACACAGGACCACGCTGCTGCTGCCATTGCAGCCCAGGGCATTCCGGTTTTTGCCTGGAAAGGTGAAAGCATCGAAGAATACTGGTGGTGTACTGAGCAAGCCTTTAACTGGCCTGACGGCAAATTGCCGAACATGATTCTGGACGATGGTGGCGATGCCACGCTGCTGGTACACAAAGGTGTTGAGTTTGAAAAAGCCGGTGCTGTGCCGGATGCCAAAGAGGGTGACAACGAAGAATATGTCGCCATTCTTGACGTGCTGCGCCGTAATCTGCCCATTGATAATACCAAATGGACAAAGATGGCTGAAAGCATTCAGGGTGTGACGGAAGAAACAACGACAGGTGTGCATCGTCTTTACCAGATGGTGGAAGCGGGTGAGCTGTTATTCCCCGCGATGAATGTCAATGATTCGGTGACCAAATCTAAATTCGATAACCTGTACGGCTGTCGTGAATCGTTGCTGGATGGCATTAAGCGTGCGACGGACGTAATGATCGCGGGTAAAATCTGTGTCGTGCTGGGTTATGGTGATGTGGGCAAAGGCTGCGCGCAGGCTTTCCGCGGAATGGGTGCCACCGTGTGGGTGACTGAAATTGATCCTATTTGTGCGTTGCAAGCTGCGATGGAAGGCTATCGCGTGGTGGACATGAATGAAATTGCTGGTCAGGGTGATATCTTTGTTACCACCACGGGTAATTTCGATGTTATTGACCATGATCATATGGCCGCCATGAAAAACGAAGCCATTGTTTGTAATATTGGCCACTTTGATTCCGAGATCAATATCGCCTCACTGGAAAAGTATGAGTGGGAAGAGATCAAGCCACAAGTGGATCACGTTACCTTCCCCGACGGCAAAAAAATCATTGTGCTGGCCAAAGGCCGCCTGGTGAACCTGGGTTGTGCGACCGGCCATCCCAGCTTTGTTATGTCCGCCTCGTTCACCAACCAGGTGCTGGCGCAAATTGAGTTTTTCGTCAGGGGTGATGAGTATAAAAATGAAGTCTACGTGTTGCCCAAAACCCTGGATGAAAAAGTTGCCCGCCTGCATTTGGAAAAAATCGGTGTGAATCTCACGACGCTGTCGCAAGAACAGGCTGATTATATTAATGTTCCGGTGGAAGGGCCGTACAAGCCTGGGCATTATCGCTACTAGGAGCCCGAGCTTAAAATTAATATCATTCCCGGTGAAAGCCGGAATCCGAAATGAGCAACAAAAATTGTGTTTTGGATTCCGGTTTGCGTGAAATGGTGAAATTTGAGCGAATGGCCAGGAATGTTTGTCTGACGTAAGTGTCGTCTTGAACCTTTCGGTGTATCGCAAAGAAAAACCGGAGTATAGCGTGAGTATGGTTTTTCCAAAATTGCAACAGGTGTTGGATGCACAGCCAGACATTGAACTGGCGGTTCTTGTTGGAAGCCGGGCCGGGAAGTGCGCCCGTCCCGAAAGCGATTGGGATATTGCCATTCAATGGAAGCGGGGGCTGTCATTGCTTGATTCTCTGGCGAAAACCGAGACCTTGCGCCATTTGCTGGCAACAGCATTAGCGGTTGAAGGTGATCGTATTGATTTGATTGATCTGCCGGGTGCAAGGCTTGCCATGCGTGCCGTGGTTGCCGAGGATGGTGTGCCATTAAAAGGGGAAGACAGCCTGGCCTGGAATCATTTTCTGGGACGGACGTGGCGTGAGCTGGAAGCCTGGGAATGGGAAAAGCAGCATGCGGCTTGATCTTTACCAGGCTGAGACTGCACAGGTTGCGGGCGAGCAAAGTTCTCTGCTTGACGAAGCCCGGCAAAAATTACAGGCGGGAGAGAAGCTCTCGCGTCTGGAAGAAAACGGTGTGCTGCATGCCTTGCAAATGCTCACTGAAGACGCCATTGGCAAGGCAAAACAGATTCTTAAAGCGAAAGGTGAACCGGTACCTGTTTCTGCATATGATGCGTTGGCAGCACTTGCGCGTACCGGAGTGATTAATGCTGAAGATTTATCGGCCTGGAATGCTGCCATCGGGTTAAGAAATCGCATAGTACATGAATATATGAATATTGATGTGAGTCGTGTACTTGAGCTTGTTTGCGCGGATCAATACCGGTTTGTTGTTAACTTTCTGCTGGCTTCGGTAAGCGACATATAACGAATAATGAGGGAAGAAACCCGGCGTCATATCTGAGTCTTGTTTTCTAAAAAATTATGGAATCACAAAAAAAATACAAACCCGCTTTTAGTATCGAGTTTTTTCCTCCAAAAACAGAAGAAGGGAAAATCAAACTACGCAGGACCCGTGAAGAACTGGCCCGGCTTAATCCGGCGTATATCTCTGTTACCTATGGTGCGGGTGGCAGTACTCAACAGGGTACCCTGGATACGATACTGGAAATAAAAAATGCAGGCATTGATGCCGCGCCGCATCTCACATGCGTAGGTTCAACAAAAGAAAATATTAAAGCGCTTTTGCAAACCTATATCAATAATGGCATAAGCCGCATTGTTGCGCTTCGCGGTGATATGCCCTCCGGTATGCATGAAATGGGTGAGTTACGTTACGCGAGTGAGCTGGTGGAATTCATTCGCGCCGAAACGGGCGACCATTTTCACATCGAGGTGGCGGCTTATCCGGAAATTCATCCTCAGGCCAAAAGTGCCACAGCCGATCTGGAGCACTTTAAGCGCAAAGTTGATGCAGGTGCCAGTAGTGCTATCACGCAATATTTTTACAATGCAGACGCCTATTTTTGTTTTGTGGATGATTGCGAAAAGATAGGGCTGGATATTCCCATCGTGCCGGGCATTATGCCCATTACCAATTATAAAAATCTGGCGCGCTTTTCAGAGATGTGTGGCGCTGAAATTCCCCGCTGGTTACGCAAACACCTGGAGGATTTTGGTGACGATGTTGCCTCCCTGCGCGCTTTTGGTCAGCAGGTTAGCACGCAACTGGCTAAAACCTTGCTCGAACAAGGAGCCCCGGGGCTGCATTTCTACAGCATGAACCAGGCCGATTCTACACAGGCCATCTGGCATGAGTTGCAACTGAGTAACTAGAAAGTAGCCATCAAAATGGTTGTTGCCCTTGCATGATTTGGCCGTTACGCAGGCGGTATCCGCGAGGCGCAACAGCGCAACTTTTTTACCAAATGCCAACTTGCTCAGCGCTTTCTTGCCAATCTTTCTGTTTCGCACGTCTTTTGTCTATCGGTAAATGTAAAAGCAAAAATATGACCCCGGTGAA
>JALSGT010000062.1 GCA_026982555.1 Chromatiales bacterium | reverse complement strand
ACTTTATACCCGGCCTCCAGCAAACGCCCGACAAGTGGTGCCCCCATAAGGCCCGTACCCAATAACGCAATTGTTGAGTGCTTATTCCAAGTCATAAGCCGCATTTAACCATGATTTTCTACCGATAAACAACGGCTATTGTTATTCCCCGGATTTGATCAAGTCATCCAGAACACACGGTTTTTCGATGCCATAACCCTGGGCATAATCGACTCCCAGCTCTTTCAGCAAAGCCAATATTTCATCATTTTCAACAAACTCAGCAATAACTTTTTTACCCATAAAGTGACCAATTTCACAAATAGATTTAACCACAGCATAATCACTGGGGCTATCTACCATGTCTTTGACAAAGGCACCATCTATTTTCAGATAATCCACAGGCAGATTTTTCAAATAAGCATAAGATGACATGCCTGTGCCAAAGTCATCCAGAGAAAATGAACAACCAGTCGCTTTCACTTCCCCGATAAAATCAACTGCGTCAGAGATATTTGCCACACCAGTGGTCTCCGTTACCTCAAAACTGATTTTTTTCACCGGCACGCCAGATTCACGGATTTGCGTGACTAAAAAAGCCAGAAAACTTTCATCATTCAACGAACGCCCCGAAAGATTGATAGAAAACATATCAATGCGTTCTGCCAATGACTGATGATGCTCAACAATCCAGCGAAACGCATTTTTGATGACCCAGCGATCGACATCAGGCATACGCTTGTACCGCTCAGCAGCCTCAATAAATTCTGGTGTGGATATATCACCACCATTCAAATCCCACACCCCTAATAAAATCTCGTAATGATCTTTTTCACCATGACTTGTATCAATCGGCATAATGCGCTGACAGCGTAAATACAAGGTATCTTCATCCAAAATTCGATCAATTTCCGCAGCCCACTTCATCGCCTTACTGCGCCGTAACAACCCCGTATGACTTGCACTGTAAAGCTGTATACGGTTTCCACCCATTTCCTTGGCCACACCACAACTGGACTCGGCAGCCTGTAATAATTCATTGGCGGCCTCACTGCGTTGAGAAACTGGCACCAACCCCATGCTGAAACCAATGGACAGTCGTTTGTTTTCCCACTGTAAGCGATACTCTTGGATTAACTCCATTATTTCTTCGACGAAATCCAGTGCATCATCCAATGCACAATCCTTCAGCAGCAAGCCAAATTCATCACTGCCAAGCCGTGCCAACAACCAGCTTTCCCTGAGTTGCCTGGACAGTAAAACAGAAACTTCTTTCAACAGCTTGTCCCCACCCTCATACCCGCAAGCAGTGTTAATAACATTAAATTGATCCAGATCAATAAAACACACGGCATGCCGTGATTTATTTTCTTTTGCCAAAGACAACACATCATTCAGCTGTTTTTCAAACTCACGCCGACTGATCAATCCTGTCAACTGATCATGTGTCGATTGATGTAAAAGCTGTTGATGTAAATTCTGCAACATGGCAGATTGTGCTCTGTCCATAGCAGACTCATTACCACTATTCAGTGCAACAGTCACACCCGCACGCAAGTCTTTCGCCAATTCTGTCAGATGCAACACAAGGTCTCTTTCACCCAGCACATTGGCAAAAACAATACGCTGTGTTTTATACGCCTTCCACGCAATACGTAACCGTTTCGGCTCGGCAGAATCAGCATCAAACACCACCCAGTCACCTTCCTGCAACCGATCAGCACGTTTAATCCACATTGCCTGTTCTTCGTTACTCACGTCATCCCAGCATACGTCCGGCATCAACACACTTTTATCACCTGCACATAGCAAGGCATCCTCTTCCTGTCGGAAAGTTGCAATCAATGTCTGTAAGTTGGTATTGTATGATTTGTCCTGTACATTGAGCAGCAAATCGAGCTGGTGCATTGCCCGGGCAAACACGTCGGTGGAGCCATCAAATTCTTCATTAACCAGGCCCACAATCCAATCCAGCGCTTTTTTCACCGCAGGCTGATCCGACTTTTCAGATTCACTCACCAACATTTCCAATTGCGCCACCTTGTTAATCACTTGGCGCACCAGATGTGAGCGATCAGTAAACAAGGCATCATCATCAACTGCAATTCTTAATACGGGTAATTCAAGCTGGGCAATCCAGTTACGAATTTTTTCCGATACCTGTAAATCCGCTGACATCCAGTGAAAAATATTGTTGGCTACATCAATAATACGGCTCTCTCGCACGCCGATATGTTTATCGCCACCAGCACGTTTACCCAACACGTTCATGACCTCTGACTTAAAGTCAACAATTTCACCTTTGGCAGCAACGGTACTCAAATCAGGTTCAACCATCGCCAATGCAGCCTGCACTTCTTCACGACTGTAATTCCGGTCACGGCCTTCATTGGCAGAGTTTCTCTGTTTGTCTGGTGTTGTAAAAAATGTCTCGTCTGTGGTTTTTCCGGTTACAAGATCAGCTGCCGTTTTATCAGCCAATGGTTGGCTTAACTGTTGTTGCAAAGCCTTTAATTCGCCCACCAGTTGATACAGGTTCTGCTCAGAATGCTCACCACCTTTTTCTGTCAACGCTGTTTTTTGTAATTCTTCCTGTTGTTTATTCATTTTGTCTGAGCGTGTTGCGGAGGCATCCTCTTCTACCAGTGGTTCTTTTTTTACAGTTTGTGATGTGGGTACCGAATACTGAATAACCGGCAGCACATCATTGTCAATAAAATACTGGTTTATTTTTCCATACACGTCATGCAGAGATTCTAACAGTACATTTCTGAATACCTTGTAACAAGCCAGATTAACCTTGTGACGCAAGCCCAATGGCTTTAATGCATCGTGAAATATATGAGAAAACAATACTGGACCATAAGGATTATTAACGCGCTTGATGTCTGCGGAATATAACAAACTTAAGCGTTTTTCTATTTCTGTCAATGCTTCCTTATTGCGCGACTCAACAGAATCTACCGTGGCAGTATCTGCCAACCAATCATCAAATACCTCATCGTCCACAATCGACAATGCATTGACCGACGTCACATTGTCATCGGTATCCACGAACTGAGGCACTGCTGGTGAATAACACAAAAGCTGAGCATCAAGTGCTACAAGAAAATGCTTACCCAATGTATCTTTGGCATTATTCAGCACTTTCAAAGCATCAAAATAAGTATTTTGCTCAGCAATATCGAGTGATGCCTTAGATACCTCAATCAGATAATCCACAACATCTTCATGAAACCGAGCCACCAGATGACCCGCCGTGTCATTGACCATCCGGTTACAGTGCTCGATGATTTCCCGCGCACTTTTGCCATTAAATATTTCGCTGTTCAGCGACACCAGACAATGTTCTTCTGCGCATTGCTCATCATTCTTTTTGCGCAAAGACTTGGCATAATCCAGAAGTGTTTGTAATGCGCCCAAGTCAGGATTGATAAAACGCAGGGCAAACCCATCCCCCTGTTTGCGCACCACCTGTGCGGAAAGCGTCAAAAGACGGGGGGTTTCACCGCCCGGCACTGAACACTCAATGGCAACCTGGGCATTTTTTACCGGTGAGTACAGATGCGCCACATTGGCACCCTCTACTGCATACTCGAATACCAGATACATGCCCCCAACGCAAAAATCCCGTACCACACACTCCCGTGCTACCGCTCCCTGAGAATTGACTTTTGCACGCAGATTAACCGGGTAGCGCTCATAAGCACGTCGATCCCTGCCATTTACCACTGGGCTTCCTGTCAAAATAGATCCTTCATCATATGCTTACGTATTCCTAGCTTCAAAAACTTCATTATTTATAGAAAATACAGTAAGTTATAAATAGCATACCCACACATCACAAAAACCGTGAGAATTTACTTCCACTATCGGCAAGCAACGAGGAATCTTTGACTGTGCCCCCGGTCCTGAAAAACTTCCCCCTTGGTGTCGTCATATCAATTAGATTATGCTAATATTCTAATTAACTATACAGCACAAAGATGCCCTTGGAGCATATTATGAACATCGATAAAATTATTTTTGCTTTTGCAGGCATTGTTATCATAAGCAGTCTTGCATTGTCACAGCTGCATTCTGCCAACTGGCTATGGTTGACCGCCTTTGTAGGCATCAATATGTTCCAATCGGCATTTACCGGGTTTTGTCCACTGGCTTCCATTCTGAAAAAAACGAGAGCAAAGCCAGGACAGGCTTTTAGCTAGCGCATAAAAAAACACCGTTTCCCATATGTGGGGAACGGTGTTTTTGTGGGATTGTTTTGATTTTTTTTCGTTGCGGCCAAAGTGTAAAAAATAAACTACCCCGCAGCAAGCTATCTCGCTAACGCTCGACTTTTGCTACACAAAAGCGGAGTATCAATACCATCACGTCACTCCGGCGAAGGCCCGGAGTGACGGGAGTTCACCAAAAGTGGGCGCTTTTAGGCAATCTATGGATTCCGGCTAAAAACAGGCCGGAATGACGGTATCACAGCACGCTGTGGGGAATTAAACCCCAAGCCATTAAACCGCGATAAAGAGCGGTATTAACTCCCGACTCGTATGAGCTTCATTCTAATCGCCATGACACAGCAACATGTAGACACCAAACCCTTTACACCTTGAGTCAACAGCCAGTGCTTTCAGGCGCACCGACGGGTTTTATCTTCGACAAAGTTCACCAAGCTGCCAAGCGTTAAAAAAGCGTCAGACACCAAGTCATCGTCATCGATTACAAAGCCAAAATTGTCTTCCAGTGCAGTTAATACGGTGACCACCGCCATAGAATCCAGCTCAGGAAGATTACCCAACAAAAGCGTGCCCCCCGTCATTTCCGAGGTACGTTCTTCGATTTGCAGGGCCTCACCCAATACGGTTTTTACGTGATCAAACATAGTATTTTGGCGTTACTTCAATTCCATCGGTTATCGTTGCCCCTATTGTACACAAAGCCGCGCTCATGATAAATATTCAAAATAATATCAACACCTTACATAGTTTTAAGCAATGTGCAAATGAATATCTACAGCTGACTAATCATTAAGTTTATCAATAAGATCAACCGCATAGCGACTGGGGATCGCATAGGCGATCCCACTCGGTTTCTGTAGCACCGTCTCCCTGGATTCTTTTACAAAAACCATATTCAGAATCCCAATAACCTCTCCCGTGGCAGGATTATACAACGGACTACCACTATTACCCGGGTAGGCTGTCGCATCCAATTGAAATACATCATAGCGTGCGCGCAAACGCTTTATCAGGCTCGGGGTAAGTTGCCGCCCGCTGTCCAACGGTATGGCAATGGGTGTAATAGCAGAAATAATCCCACGGTGTGTCACTGGAAACAGGCCTAGTACCGCACCAATAGGATAGCCCGTAAATGCGATTCCCTGACCTTCTTGTACAGTACCCGAGTCACCTAACAAAAGCGGCGTTAATGGCGGGCCAGAGATTTTGAGCAACGCCAAATCATGCTCTTTATCAAGTTGTGCAATGCTCGCAACACGCGCCTCCGGACTCATTCCATGCCCAATAAAAACCACCAATGATTCTTTACCTTGAAAATCAAGCTCCCGAGACACCACATGAGCATTGGTCAAAACATGATTCCCATCGGCAACAATGAATCCTGTTCCAAACAGACTGGCCCGCGGACTGCGTGTTGGCATCAGTGTACCCACACCCACAACACTTTTCTTTACCTTCGCGATGGTAGCAATCATTTCACTGGCATGACTGGCGCTCCCCCCTACCAGACAAGCTATGAAAAAAATCAAAAACAACATTCTCGAAGGGCACCGGAATGCCAAACGATCACCTTCAAAAGCATCCTTTTTTTCTTTCACAACAACCTCCATTTCACAAACACGTTGACCGAAAACACCAAGCAGAACATGATTGCCCCATCATATTCGCATTTAACCTAAAATCTGCGACGGAATGGCCGGTAGAGTACGTTGAATGTTGTGGCTGACAAGATGCTAGAGAAGTAATAGCCCGCTATTGCGTCGATTCGCAACGCGGCCAGACGCAAAAGGCAACGTGCTATACCGACCATAGCAACCCACCCAACCAGTGAACCCAACAAAAACTCAAAATATAATGCTTATCAATGTGTCATTACATCCTCTAAGCGATCAACTGCTGGATTTAGGTTTAAATATTAACCGGCCAAAATCATGACCCGCCACCTTGTTGTCGCTTTGTCTTCCCACGGCTTTGGCCATATCGGCCAAACGGCTCCTATCGTTCGAGCTTTACAAAAGCGATTACCCAACCTCCGCGTGACCATTCGCAGCAATGCGCCCAAAGACAAACTACTTGAACGGTTCGGCCAGAATATCGACATACAGCCCACCAACACAGACATCGGAATGATACAAGCAAGTGCCTTGCAAGTGTCAGAAAATGAAAGCGCCGAAGCCTATCGTGATTTTCACACACACTGGGAAGACAAGGTTTCTGCGGAAGCCTCACAGCTATCCGCACTTGATGCGGATCTGCTGCTGGCCAATGTCCCCTACCTCGCACTGGCAGGCGCAAAACGCGCCAACATACCGTCCATTGCCATGTGCTCTTTGAACTGGGCCGATATTTATAAACATTATTTTCTCAATGTCAGGCCAGAAGCAGACACCATTTTCCAACAGATTTTGGCGGCTTACCAGGGTGCCCATGTTTTTTTGCAGCTCACACCGTCCATGTCGATGCCTGATTTACACAACACACAAGTCATCGGTCCGGTTGCACAGCTTGGGGAAAACCGGAAAACTGAAATCGCCAGCCAGATCGGTCTGCATCCGGGGCAACGCCTCGTCATGCTTTCACTGGGCGGCATGGATTTACATCTGCCTGTCCACAGTTGGCCCCGACAACCCGGAGTGCGTTTTATCGTACCCACAGCCTGGCACTCACAACACCCGGATACCCTCGACCTGGAAAGCCTCAACATGCCCTTTGCTGACGTGTTGGCTTCATGTGATGCACTGATCACCAAACCCGGATACGGCAGTTTTGTGGAGGCCGCCTGCTTGGGTATTCCGGTATTGTATTTGCAACGAAAAAACTGGCCGGAAGTTGATTGCCTGACTGACTGGCTGAAACTGCATGGACGCTGCATCGAAATACAACCGGATGATTTTGCAACCGGTAATATTGTAAACATCATTGAAACATTATGCATAAGCAAAGCCCCCACACCACCCCGCCCGGATGGCATTGAACAGGCGGCAAATCTGATTGTCCGTCAATTCTTTTGAAGGCTAATTAAAGAGGCTAAATACCGTTATTGTGAACGACTTATTGCAACCTGATCAATCAGATATTCACAAAAAGGAATCGAACAGGTAAAGGCAGGCGATACAGCATTTAATACGTGAAAGGAGTTCTGATCACCTTCAAAACAAAAATCCTGCTCTAAACGCCTGTTGCGCAAATCAAATAGCTGGGCACGAATACCGGGCCGCCCCCACCGACGGTATGCTTTTTTATCCATACCGGATAAAAGATTGGACGCCAGCTTCACCATACGCGGTCTGTAATATTTTGACATTTCGGTGACAGCGAGTTTGCGAAAACCAAAATCGTTGTTCAGCATCAAGCCCAGTTCGCGCATCGTAATTTCAAAAACCTCTGATGCGCTGAAGTTTTCAAACCCATTATAATGTTCCCGCCAAAAAGCCGGGATTGCTGTTGGCCCTACTTTCACATGGCCATCCGCTGTCAAGGTGAAATGTACGCCCAAAAAAGGATTGCGAAGATCCGGAACCGGGTAGATATGCGTGCGCAGCGAACCAACTGGTTCATCACTGTAAAGATAAAGCCCCTTGAAAGGAATAATTCTGTAGTGTTCCGAAAACCCAAAATCCTGCGCAACTTTGTCCGCGTATAAGCCAGCGGCATTAATGACATAACCCGCCAGAATTTTCCCCTGAGTGGTACGAATTTCCTGCCCCTTTCGTCCCAGATAGGCGGTTCCGGTAAGGATTTCAATACCGATATCTTTTGCGTCTTGCACCATGGATTCCACTACTTCCAGTGGATCAACCGATGAGGTTGTGGGTGAAAAAAGTGCTCTTTGATAGGTTTTTGCCCGGGGTTCAATGTCATGGGCCTCACGCTCGGTGAGTTCATGCACCGTTATTCCACCGGCTTTCCCCCGTTGCAACAACACATCCAGCGTTTCCAATTCTGCTTCATTTTGTGTGACAACCAGCTTACCGCAGCGATTGATTCGCAAGCCTCTTTCCACGCAATACTCGGTTAACAGCTTGTTTCCTTCCCGGGTAAAACGAGCTTTTAAGCTGTCTGCCGTATAATAAAAGCCCGCGTGCAATACGCCACTGTTTCTGCCACTGGCATGCGCACCAAACTGTGTTTCTTTTTCCAGCAAAACCACTTTTTGTCGGGGATAGCGGCGCTGGAAGGCCAGGGCAATATTAAGACCGATGACGCCCCCACCGATCACAAGCAGGTCTGTTTTTTTCACCGGTCAAACACAACTGATTTCTGCGGTAATTCCAAGATCAGCCAGCATGCCCGTAATTTCATCCTGATAAATACCATTCATGATGATGACATGTTCCGGACGCAATGCTTTCAAGGCTTCCGGCCCGATGACTTCCTGTCCTGTTCCCGGCGCAAACAATCCCTGTTTATGGGGGTTCAGGTCTACAATATGAGCAATGACCTGTTCCGTCTGCAAGACATTCAGGAACGTAATGCCTTTTGATCCTCCGCCCCAGATCACTGCGCTTTCGTTATTCTTTTGCAGTGCGTCCAGTTTTTTACGCCACCCGTCCACTTTGGCCTTATAGTTACTTTCAAATGCCGTCACGCAGGTAGCCAGGTCTTCCAGCTCCCGTTTTTGCAGTGCTATCGTACTGTTTTTATCTACCGTATTTTCACGGGTACGCGGCTTTGCTTCCAGGTAAATAAATTGCCCGCCAAAAGATTCGCCCGTTTCACAAACGTCAAACCCGGCAAGTTCAAATGCCCGGGATAACGAGTTAACATTAAAGTATCCGCAGTGCTCATAAATAAGATCCCAGATACCCATGTCTTTCAGTGTGTATAACGCATTGGGCACTTCAAAATACACCACCGTGTCTGTGCGGTCACCAATGACCTGCCGGATGTCTTGAAGGAAACGTTGCGGATGCTGGATATGCTCAAGTACGTGTCGGCAGACAATCAGGTCGGCATCATAATCGGCATATTTTTCGCCGTAGAAATCCTGGATAAACGTGATGTTCTTGTGCGTGTCTGATGCCACTCGATCAGTTTCAAAGCTTTTATCAAAACCATAGCCGCGATTTTCACCTTTCGCACACAGCATGGAAAGGAAGTCACCCTTGCCACAACCAATTTCGATGATGCTTTTGTTGTTGAGCTGATATTTTTCGAGCAGTCTTGATGCAAGAGACTCTGCATATTCGTTAAAAGTGGGAGAATAGTGAAGTGAGTTTTCATAATCCTCTGTGTAAGACATCAGCGAAGGATCAAAAGATGTGTTGAATACATGCCCGCACTCACGGCAGTAACCTACCGAGATATCCCCTTTTGCTGCGTCCAAAGCCACCTCGCGCGAAGGCCAGAGCACATTGCAATAAATGGGAACGTCAGGAATATCAATGGAGGCATCGATATTCGATGAGTCACAAACAGGACACTTTTCTTCGTGTGTATCAGCCATTGCTATTCTTCTCCTGCTGACATTGCCATCAAACTGCCATGATCTTTGGAGACAGCCCCAGCTTTTTCAGGTCTTCCCCAATTTCATCACAATAAATGGCATTCATGACGATCACCACATCCGGCTGATACTCTTTCAAAAAATCCGGGGAGACGATTTCCTGTCCGGTGCCTGACATGTAATAGCCCTGTCTGTGCGGATTGATGTCCACCACGTATTCAATGTTGTCGCCTGCATCCAGCGTCGCCAAAAATGAAACGCCCTTTGACCCTGATCCCCACAACACCACCTTACTGCCATTTGCATGCAGGTCATCCAGTTCTTTTTGCCACCCGGATAATTTTTCTTTAAGCCGTTGAGGAAAGGTCGCCACCAGCTCTTTCAATGATTCAAGATCGTTTTCCTGTTCAAGCACCGCGCTTTGCGGGCTGCCATTACTTGGCCGGGCTTCAATCGTCAGGTATTGATCATCGTATTCCGTTTCGATATTGATTACATCAAACCCTTTTGCGCGAAACAATCTTGCCAATGACCCGGGGGAAAAATAGGAGCAATGCTCGTAATAAATATCTTCAAATGCACAATCGCGCAGAATGCGTGTTGATTCCGGTATCTGGAAAAACACAATGGTGTCTTCCCGGTCACCAATGGATCGGCGCACGGTATTAATGAAGTCGGAGGTTGGGTGAATATGCTCCAGTGTCATCTTGCAACATAAAAAATCAGCTTGATAATCACTGTATTTTTCTGAATAAAAATCCGTAATGAATGTGACATTCTTTTGCGCGCTTTCACTGGCATTACGATCAGCACGATAGCCGGGATCAAACCCGACCCCCCGGTTGTTTCCCAGCTCGCTCAGCATGGTGATAAATTCACCTTTGCCACAGCCAATTTCCAGAACGTCCTTGTCATGCAGGTCGTAACGCTCAACGAGTCGCTCCGCCAATGCGTGATGAAATTTGTTAAACGTGCCTGAAAAGCCCTGTGTTTCTTCATAGCGCCCGGAATATTCGGTCAGTTTCGCGTCGAATGCCATATTGGACATAAAACCGCATTCGGGACAAAAACAAAGCTCTATGTCTCCACGCGGATATTCAATGGCCGCTTTTTCACTGTCTAACAGTATGCAACTATTTGAAGGTACCGATTTTTGTTCATAAAAAACTTGCATATTATCGGTGTTACAGCTGGGGCATGTGTGTTCTGTATTCATCGTTTTGCTATCTCTAAAATAGTGTTTTATACATTTTTCGCGCTGTATCACAGTGGCTATATTCAGGCCAATTGTGATGACTTAACGATATCTGCTTAGATAATTTTTGGTTCAGGAATAGGCACAATAAATTTTCCACCCTGATCACGATATTCCTGCTGTTGCTTGAGAATTTCGTCGGTCACATTCCAGGGTAAAATAAGTACATAATCGGGGCGTTCTTCCATTATTTTTTCAGGTGCAAAAATCGGGATATGTTGCCCCGGCATGAAACGACCCTGTTTGTGTATGTTTCTATCCACCACAAAATCAATCAGGTCTGTGCCAATCCCCATGTAGTTGATCAGTGTGCTGCCCTTCGCCGCAGCCCCGTAGGCAGCGATACTTTTCCCCTGGGATTTCAGATCAGTCAGCAACGCCAATAATGCGGCTTTTACCGCTTCAACCCGAGTGGAAAAATCCCGGTAAAAATCAATTTTATCAACTTTTTCTGCTTGCTCCAGCGCCAGTAAATCTTTCACTGACGAACCCATGTTTTCCTGTTTTTCCACATAAAGCCGCAGGGAGCCGCCATGGACAGACAATTGCTTAATTTCATTCAGATACAGGCCGTGTTGGCGAAACAAATTATTTAATGCCGTCACGGAAAAATAGCAGAGATGCTCGTGGTAAATGGTGTCGAATTCACAATGGTCAATCAAATCCTTGGCGTATGGCGCTTCAATCACGATAACACCATCCTCTTTGAGCAGGTCTGCCATGCCGGAAACAAAGCCATTGGTGTCTGCAACATGTGCCAGTACATTGTTACCATGTATCACGTCAGCCTGCGACCCTTGCTGAACCAGTTCCTGCGCAAGCGCTTTGGTAAAAAAGGTATTGCGGGTCGGCACACCGATTTTTTCCGCAGCGGCAGCGGGCCCGTCTGCCGGGTCGATACCCAAAACGGGGATGCCGTGTTCAACATAATTTTTCAGCAAGTAACCATCATTGCTGGCAAGCTCAACCACAAAGCTATCGGCTCCCAGTTTCCGCCGTTCAATGACATCCAGAACATTTTCTTTTGAATGCTCAAGCAGGTAGTCGGAAAAAGACGAAAAGTACGGATAGTCATCACAGAACAGTTCATCAGGCTCCACCGTTTCCGTAATTTGCATCAGTCCGCAGCCGGGACAAAAAGCCACTTTCAACGGATACATTGGCTCATGCTCTTCCAGTTGAGCGGGGGTCAGTATACGGTCTGCCAGTGGCGTTCGCCCCAAATCCAGAAAGGTTTCAAGACCGGGTTTGTTGCATGATCTGCAAGCAGTTATTTCAGCACTCATATCCTTAATTTCACCTGTTGAAGTGTTCGTGACGGCATCACCGGGCAATACGCCGTGGCCGTACAGTTGACGTGAATTTACGCCGACCCTGAAAGTGTCTTTCCTTGATCAGGAATCAGGCCCAGCGCAACGTTTCATCCAGTTTTTTATCTTTTACTAATTTCTGAAGATGTGCGATACGTTTGAATTTCTCTCCCTCGAATTCGTCGAGCGTCAAACCCACTTTCTTGTAGGTTTCGTACAGTTCCACAACACCCTGGTGTGCAGTCCATTGCGGTTTGAACTCATGGAGTTCAGTGGCAATACGATTACAGTCAACCCGATAACAACGTTTGTCCGGCCCGGCATCGTCGGCAAACTCAACACGGCAATTGGGCACGACATCCTGCACGATTTCCGCAAGCTCACGGATCTGATAGTTTTCCGTGGTAGTGCCTACATTGAAGCCACGATTGAAAACCACATCCCGTGGTGCATGCAGAGCTGCCACATAGGCACGACAGATATCCTCCACATGCACAATGGGACGCCACGGTGTGCCGTCACTCTTCAGATATACTTGACCCGTTGTGAAAGCCCATGCCGTCAAATTGTTAAGCACGAGATCGAAACGAATAATCGGTGACATGCCATAGGCGGTGGATGCGCGTAAATAAACGGGACAAAAGCTGTCGTCGGCCAGTTTATCCAACCCTTCTTCCACTTTGACTTTGGACACGCCGTAAGGGGTCACCGGATTAAAGGCAGCATCTTCGGTTAAAAACTGATCACCCGAAGCGCCATAGTTGCTGCATGATGAGGCGAATATAAATCGCTCAACCCCCACTTCTTTCGCCAGCGTGGCGATCCTGACGGAGGCTTTGTCGTTAATCTCTTCGGTCAGGCCAGGCCGATAATCACCCAGCGGGTCATTGGATAGACCTGCCAGATGAATAATCGCATCAAAGCCTTCCAGGTCCGCTTTTTCCACGTCACGCACATCTTTTTTAATGCCGGGTATCTGAACCACTTCACCCGTGAACACGCAGTGTTCAAACCAGCCGTTATCCAGCCCGGAAACATCATGTCCGTGGTCCAACAACATGGGAACCAATACAGTCCCGATATACCCCGAATGTCCTGTTACTAATACTTTCATTTCACATTATTCCCATGTTTTCCATGGCGGAGACCCTGCCTGCCACAAACGTTCCAAAAGATGTTTTTCGCGCAATGTATCCATGCACTGCCAAAAAGAATCATGACGATAGGCCATCAATTGACCATCTTTTGCAAGATTCTCAAGCGGCTCCTCCTCCCACATGATCTGGTCACCGGAAATATAATCAAAAATACCCGGCTCCAGTACAAAAAAAGCACCATTGATCCAGCCTTCGCTGGTTTGTGGTTTTTCCGTAAAGCTCATGATTTTGTCGCCGTCGAATTCCAGGTGGCCGTAACGTGCAGGTGGACGCACCGCCGTCATTGTCGCCAACTTGCCATGAGATTTGTGGAATGCAAGCAGTTTGTCGAGGTCCACGTCAGAAACACCATCTCCCCAGGTCAGCATGAACGTCTCTTCCCCCACCCAGGGTTGCAGGCGCTTGATACGTCCGCCGGTGAGTGTGGTTAACCCGGTATCCACCAGATCCACGGTCCAGTCCGGGTTGTTTGCACCGTGAGAAGTCACCTTGCCGGTCGCTGTTTTCACCGTCAAATGGCCGTTTAATGAAGCAAAATCCTTCATCCAGCGCTTGATGTAATCGCCCTTGTAACCCAGTGCAACAACAAATTCGTTATACCCATAGCGATGGTAATGCATCATGATGTGCCAAAGAATGGGATGCCCGCCAATCTCAACCATCGGCTTCGGGCGTACTTCGGTCTCCTCCGCCAGGCGAGTACCGTATCCTCCTGCCAGAAACGCTACTTTCATATAATTCTCCAAGTTATCTTGTTTTCTGTCATCCAATGCACCCACAACTCCGGCACGGCCTTATACCCTGCTCCGCCACACAACAACAGCCGGAGGTCGCCATCTTACCTTGGCTTACACCAACAGTGGAATGCTCAGCAGCTCTATATGCCGGGAGCTTAAAATCGGCTCCATTTCTTCACAGGGTGGGACCCCGTTTTCGGGGGCAATGATAACATAGCCAGCCCGACTTTCTCCCTTGCCGGCCTTTTCTCATTTGCGTTCCAACCGCTTGTGTAACTCATGACCACAATTCAGTAATTCATGACCGTCATTTAACCTAGATTCCGCAGTTGAACGGCCTGTAGAGTGCGTTGAATTTTGTGGCTGGCAAGGCGCGACGCGGCCAGACGCAAAAGGCAACGTGCTATACAGGTCGTCGCGACTCATTCAACCAATGAATGCGCCAAAACCACCCAGCAAGCGATTTATCAAAATGTGAATACATCCTCGAAGCGGTCAACTGCGGAATTTAGGTTTAACCATCGCCGACCAAAAACCTGTGATTTTCCCGTGTAGACCCCATTTTCAAATTGTCACTCAAAGCCAGCCTAAACTCGGGCCTAGTACAAAATAATAATCCAAGTACGTGTCAATCTGTTAGTGGTACTTTGCACCTCACACAAACAAAGTAAAATAGTGATCTATTTGGTATGCTGTGCGGTTTTTTCACTTACAACTCATGCCGTTCCCCAGAGGTCTCTGGCGCAGTGTTGTACTAATCTAATGCGGGTGGTTTAAATCTCATGCCGGGGTATCAATGGAGGACTTAAATAAAAAAATGGCCAAGGGTGCCGGGTGGATGGTGCTTTTTAAATTTTCCCAGCGTGGCCTTGGCCTGATTAGTACGGTAATACTGGCCCGCCTGCTTGTACCCGAGGATTTCGGGCTTGTCGCCATCGCAATGGCCATTTTTGCCGCACTGGAAATTATGGGCGCATTCAGTTTTGACCTTGCGCTGATCCAGAACCAAAAGGCTTCCCGGCAGCACTACGATACGGCATGGACATTCAATGTGTTGTACGCCATTTTTGCCGCTACTGCCCTTTTCTTGCTTGCGAATCCGGCGGCGGCTTTCTTTGAGGAGCCGAATCTCGCAGGGATAATGCACTTTCTTGCCCTGGCGACACTGATTCAGGGTTTTGAAAACATCGGTATCGTTGCATTTCGTAAGGAACTTAACTTCAGGAAAGAGTTTAATTTTCTGCTCATACAAAAAATTGTATCTTTCCTTGTCACCATATCCCTTGCCTTCACCTTCAAAAACTATTGGGCACTTGTTGCCGGCATCATCACATCAAAGCTTGTTGGCCTGATAATAAGCTATATGATGCACCCCTATCGACCACGTTTTTCTCTTGCCAAAGCCTCGGAGCTTTTTCATTTTTCAAAGTGGATGCTGATAAACAATATTCTGATTTTCGTCAATATTCGCGGCATTGATTTTGTTATCGGCAAAATGGCGGGAACACAAGCACTTGGGATGTACAGCGTATCCTATGAGATATCTAATCTTCCCACATCTGAACTGGTATTCCCTGTTACCCGGGCGGTATTTCCCGGATATGCCAAGATGTCTAATGATATCGCGATGTTGAGAAAAGGCTTTCTTGATGTTTTCTCTCTGGTTGCACTTTTTACCGTACCCATTGGCACAGGTATCGCTCTTTTGGCCGACCCTCTTGTTCAGGTTTTTCTGGGACAAAAGTGGTTAGATAGCATTCCCCTTATCCAGGCTCTTGCTATAACAGGAATATTCCGTGCGCTGCAAGCAAATACGGGGGCAATATACCTGGCATTGGGAATTCCTAAAATAATTACCTATTTATCAATATTTACTGTTTTCCTCATTTATCCTGCCATCATATGGGCACTGGCCTCCAGTGGCGTCCTGATGGCAGCCTGGGCCATTGCCATAATCGCTTTTCTGTCGATGCCAATCAATTTCATCATCCTGTCACGCAAACTGAACCTCAACCTGTTACAAGTCATAAGCCTGCTGTGGCGGCCTGTTGTTTCTTCTTTATTTATGGCCGCAATCGTTTTATCTGCACTGACGCTATGGGGTGAGACTTCATCAATTCTGGCGCACCTGATTAAACTGATATCGTTATCTGCTGTTGGCGCCGCAAGCTATTTTGCCAGTCTCTTTTTATTGCTGCGCATATGTACAACACATCCGGAAACCTCCATGGAAATCAAACTTTTTGATATTATAAAAGAAAAACTAAAATCTAATAACTAAATAAAATAGATTATGTGACAACAGGGTTTAGCAATTGATGACAAAAAAACCGCTAATCAGTATCGGCATTCCCGTTTACAACGGTGAAAAATTCCTCAGCGCAGCAATAGACTCCATTCTAGGCCAAACCTTCCCGGATTTTGAACTCATCATATCTGACAATGGCTCAACAGATCGCACAGGTGAAATCTGTGAAAAATACGCGACTAATGATGAACGTATTCGATACTACCGTTATGACCATAACCGGGGTGCCGCATGGAATTTTAACAACACATTTGCATTAGCAACAGGAGACTATTTCAAATGGGCAGCTGCTGATGATATTTGCGAGCCAACGTATCTGGAAAGTTGCCTGAAAGCTGGCCGGAGTGATCCTGAAGCCGTGTTGGCGTTTTCCAGGGGAGATGGTATTGACGACCAGGGAACACCAATCAAAGGTCTGGTACTGGATGACTATCTGAGCCTGACCTCAAATGATCCACGCATGCGATACCATGCATTAATGGAAATGTTCCAGCGCTCAGGCAAGCGTGTCTCTGGATGGAAGGGAACGTATATATTCGGTCTTATTCAATCAGATGCTCTGCGAAAAACGCGCTTGATCGGCAATTACATTGGTGCAGATACGACACTGCTCATCGAACTGATACTGCTCGGCAAATTCTGTGAGGTGCCTGACTGCCTGCTATCAATGAGACGCCATGACCAATCTTTTTCATGGCCCGAAGCTGAAACAGCAAGTAAACAGGAATTCTACGACCCGGCAACCAAAAACCGCATTTCGTTGCAATCATGGACCTGTCTCCAAAAAATTGCTTCCAGCATTATTCGTTCACCGCTGTCCTTTCAGCATAAGCTTGATTTACTAAAATCGGTCGGTAAAGAGCTTTTTTGGCTGCGGAAGGAATTATGGAAAGAACTCGTCAATGAAATAAGGCGCAAACGAGCCCGCAAATAAAAACATAAACCCATGGCCATTAATATCTTAATGGCCATGGGTATCAAGTCAGCACTAACATAACAATTGGAAACACACCTTCTTCGGGTTTAAATACCACCCGATGCTGATTTTATTACGGCATTACTGCGCAACTGCATCCGTCGTAAAATAGTCTACCAGTGCTGTGTGGGCAGGTGAACCAGCGCCCCATGTGTTACCGGCAAATACACCAATGGCATTCACCTGCAGGCTATGCACATAACTCACGGCCACCGTCCAGCTCACACCATCCCCACTGTGCGACAATGTCCAGGTATCACCCACCCGCTCCACACGCAGATACAACGGTGCGTCCAACGACACAACATCGTAAACCCGTGACGTGGGTACTCCATCCACAAAACTGGCCGAAAATATCCGCAGGCTCGTGCCGTCACTAATATAATCAAAACGCAGGAAGTTACCATTATCCTGCTCAACCAGAATGCCTTGTATCTGATATCGCCGGGTTGGCAGGGAGTCAAACTTCACTTCCGCCACAAAATCCTGGTCCTCGACATTTTGCATTAAACGTAATGTATCGTTACCTGCGGTCCATGCATCGTGAGACTGACCACCGGGGACATTCAGTTCAAGCTGGCTGCCCGTCAGACCAACACTGCCATCACCCAGCGGATCCACCACGGTCCAGCGGGCATCCAATATTGTGGTGTTAAAATCATCCGATTGTGAGTCCGATATTAAAAACGTCTGATTCACTAAACTGCTGTTATTGCTGTTGTCAGTTGCCGTGATCTGTAAATAGTACACAACGTCAGGCGTTAGCCCACTCAGTACAACAGAGTGACTGGTGCCTGTGCTGCCACTCGAAACTGAGCCCAGCTCGTAGGCATTAGTCTCGCCATACTCAAGCACACTACTGGCGGATTCATTGGTGACCCAGCTGATGGTCACACTGGCCGCCGTTCTCACGACTTGAACATTACTGATCACCGGTGCCGTCAGGTCTTCCACAAGGAAATTAAGATCGGCACTACTACCGGTGTTGTTGTCTGCATCACTGCTGCTCAGCTGGTAGTAATACACGGTACCGGGGGTCAGTCCCGTCAGGGTAATGCTGTGATTTTGTGTTAACGCCGCACTTGATACGGTACCCAGTTCATATGTCCCCGGTGCCGTGCCGTACATGACCTGACTGTTTGCCGGTTCATTCGTTGTCCAGCTCAGTGTTGCTTCTTCGCCCACACTGTCCACCATAATATCGCCGATCACTGGTGGAATCGTATCCAGAACAAAGGCTGTGGCATTCGTAAGAAAATAATCCACCAGTGCCGTGTAAGCAGGAGAACCACTCCCTCCGGTGTTACCTGCAAACACGCCGATGGCATTCACTTGCAGGCTGTGTACATAACTGACAGCTATCGTCCAGTTCACAGCGTCCCCGCTATACGACAGCGTCCAGGTGTCCCCCACCCGCTCCACACGTAAATACAGTGGCAGACCCGGTGACACAACATCGTAAACCCGTGACGTAGGTACACCATCAACAAAGCTGGCCGAAAATATCCGCAGGTCCGTGCCGTCACTAATATAATCAAAGCGCAGGAAATTACCATTGTCCTGCTCAACCAGAATGCCTTGTATCTGATATCGCTGGGTCGGCAGAGAATCAAACTTCACTTCCGCCACAAAATCCTGGTCCACCACGGTTTGCATTAAACGCAAAGCATTGTTGCCCGAGATCCACACATCATGCGGCTGACCACCCGCGACACTCAGCTCAAGCTGACTGCCCGTTAATGCAACACTGTTATCGCCCAGCGGGTCTATCGTGGTCCAGCGGGAATCCAATATCGTCGTGTTAAAGTCATCCGATTGTACCCCGGACATCATAAATGTCTGATTCGACAGACTGTTGCTATTATTGTTGCCATCAGTCGCCGTGAGCTGGAAATAATACATAACATCAGACGTTAACCCACTCAGCACAACAGAGTGACTGGTACCTGTGCTGCCACTCGAAACTGAGCCCAGCTCGTAGGCATTAGTCTCGCCATACTCAAGCACACTACTGGCGGGTTCGTTTGTGATCCAGCTGATGGTTGCACTGCTGTCAGCTCTCGTAACCTGAACATCACTGATCGTCGGCGGCACCAGGTCTTCCGCCAGGAAATTAAGATCGGCACTGCTGCCGGTGTTGTTGTTCGCATCACGACTGCTCAGCTGGTAGTAATACACGGTGCCGGGGATCAGCCCCGTCAAGGTAATGCTATGGTTTTGTGTTAACGCCGCACTCGATACGGTACCCAGTTCATATGTCCCCGGTGCCGTGCCATACATGACCTGACTGTCAGCAGGTTCATCCGTTGTCCAGCTCAACGTTGCTTCCTCACCCGCACGATCCACCATAACATTATCAATCAGTGGCGCAGTCGTATCCGGGACAGGTACCACCGCATTCGTCACAAAAGAGTCCACCAGTGCGGTGTAGGCCGGGGAACCACTCCCGCCAGTGTTACCCGCAAACACACCGATAGTATTCACTTGCAGACTGTGTACATAGCTTCCAGCCACTGTCCAGTTCGCACCATCCTCACTGTGAGACAGTGTCCAGGTATCACTCACTCGTTCCACACGTAAATACAGAGGTACACCCAACGACACAATATTATTTATTTGCGCTGTCGGCACTCCATTGGCAAAACTGGCCGAAAATATCCGCAGGTCCGTGCCATCACTCAGATAATCAAAACGCAGGAAATTACCATTGTCCTGCTCAACCAGAATGCCTTGTATCTGATATCGCTGAGTTGGCAGAGAATCAAACTTTACTTCCACCACAAAGTCCTGATCTACCACTGTTTGCATTAAACGCAAGGCATCGTTGCCCGAAGTCCACACATCGTGCGGCTGACCGCCGGTAACATTCAACTCAAGCTGACTGCCCGTCAATGCAACACTGTTATCACCCAGCGGGTCTACCGTGATCCAGCGGGCATCCAGTGTTGCGGCATTAAAGTCATCTGATTGTGGCCCAAACATTAAAAATGCCTGATTCGATAAACTGCCGCTGTTATTGCTGCTATCGGTCGCCGTAAGCTGGAAATAATACATGACACCTGGCGTCAATCCGTTAAGCACAACAGAGTGACTGGTACCTGCAGCACTCGAAACCGTACCCAGCTCATAGGCAGTGGTCTCGCCATAGTCGAGCATACTGTCGGCAGGTTCATTGGTGACCCAACTGATGGTCGCACTGCTATCCACTCTCACAATTTGAACATCGCTGATTGTCGGTGCTGTCAGATCTTCCGCAAGGAAATTAAGATCAACGCTGCTACCAGTATTGTTGTCCGCATCACTGCTACTCACCTGGTAGTAATACACAGTGCCGAGAGTCAGTCCCGTCAGGGTAATACTGTGGTTCTGTGTCAGTGTCGCGCTCGATACGGTACCCAGTTCATACGTCCCGGGTGCCGTGCCGTACATAACCTGACTGTCAGCAGGTTCATCCGTTATCCAGCTCAGTGTTGCTTCTTCACCCGCACTGTCCACCACAATATTATCAATCAGTGGCGGGGTGGTATCCGGAATCGGTGCTTCAACATCCGTCAAAAAATAATCCACCAGTGCAGTATAGGCAGGTGCATTACCTGCCTGTGCATTGCCAGCAAATATACCCATGGTATTCATCTGCAAGCTATGCATATAACTTCCCGCCGCTGTCCAGCTCACGCCATCCCCGCTGTACAACAATATCCAGGTGTCACTCACTCGTACTACACGCAGATACATCGGCGCACTTAATGATACAACATCGTCCACTCGCACCGTCGGTACCCCGTTGACAAAGCTGGCCGAAAATATCCGCAGGTCTGTTCCATCACTAAAATAATCAAAGCGCAGGAAATTATCATTGTCCTGCTCAACCAGTATCCCTTGTATCTGATACTGCTGAGTTGGCAGAGAGTCAAATTTCACTTCCGCCATAAAATCCTGGTCCAGGACATCTTGCATCAAACGCAAGGTATCGTTGCCTGAGGCCCACACATCATGCGATGGGCCACCAACAATATTCAGTGCAACCTGGGTGCCGGTCAGTGTGACATTGTTATCATTCAGCGGGTCTACTGTGGTCCAGCGGGCATCCAGTGTCGCGGCATTAAAATAATCCGATTGCGGGCCAGGTGGAATCACGCCCGAAGTGGCAAAAATCCTGTTCACGGAACTGCTGCTGTTCCCGGTTTCATCCGTCGCCGTCAGCTGGAATTGGTAGGCGGTAGCAGAGCTTAACCCGGTAAGCTCGACGGAGTGGCTGGTATTCAGAGCAGGGTCGGAGACCGTTCCCAATTCATAATTACTGGTAACACCATACGCCAGAGACACCGCTGCTGGCTCATTCGTCACCCAACTAATGGTCGCCACTGTTTCTGAGCTGGTCACCTGAATATTGCTGTTCGTGGGCCCTGTCGTATCTCCTGCGGGAACAATCGTGACATTACCAAAGGTTGCGTCAACATGATGTGCAACCAGAAGCAGTGAACCGCTTTGAGGGTCTGTGGGTAATTCCTGGGAGACAAGATCCCATCCCGCCGGCTCAGGTTGCGCCTGCTCCCACATCTTGAGACTGTATATGCTGCCTTCGTTAGGCGGCGTTTCTACTCTCATCTTGAGAACATGAGGAACACCGAACGGGAAATTTGATTCAGCGCGATCCGCAATGATACTGCCATCATTGCCCATGATTTGAAAACGCTCACCACCCGCAGATGGCTGTCTCCAGCGATACCACCCAAACCCGCCAAATGACCACCAGCCCGTATTAGGTTGCGCGCCATTCCAGTCAAAGTGTCCGCTCCACCGTAATAAAACACCGATTCCCGGACTGAATGAGGGGCCAGCGTAAACATAACCCGGCTCAAGTCCATGCACAGTAAACGGCACGGTAATTTCATAATCCGTCCAGGACATATCACCAATGGCAATCAGCCTGTCGTAGCCCAGTTCCAAAGGCCGGGCTTCAGAACCTTGTATATCCCAAAGCCCATCGACAATTTGAACCGCATCCCAGGGCTGCGTAACACTTGACCAATCGACAGCATATGGCAGTGACCAAACAGTATTATTGCTGAATTCCACAGTAACAACTTCAACGGTGGAATAATCGAGATTATCCACCGCCGTAATTTCAACAGTATTCAAACCGACATTCAACTCGGCATCCGGCCCAACTGCATTGATTTCAGCATTGAAATCGCCTAAAGAATGTAAACGATTTTCATCAGGCCCCATTGAAAGCTGTCGGGCAGGTTGACCGTTGACGCGATAGGACAGGGATTTCACGCCATTTGGATCTGTCACTTTACCCACAATATTGACCCAGCGCTGAGGCGTACCCAGATTCCCAAATCGCTGATTTGGACCATACCATACGTCTATCAAAGGGCCAGGCGGCACTGCATCAGTTGCGGTCACAAACTGCGATGCCTCTGACTGCCGGGTATTGCCATTGGCATCCTCCGATGTAATCCGGAAATAGTAAGTTGTGTCCGGTAAGAGATTATCGAGCAAAACATCAAATTGCTGGCCGCCTGATACGGTGGCAACCTGCCCAAGCTCAAAGCTGGCCGTTGTGCCATACTCAACCGCCCCTATTGTCGGCTCATCCGTTGACCAGCTTACCCGGGCCCGCGTCGGGCCTTCCTGTATCGCAATATCTGAAATAGACGGAGGCATAGTATCGAGAGGATCGTTTGCATCTTCAAAAATAATCGGGGACGCGGTATTGAAAGCATAATCAACCACTGCGGTAAACGCGGGAGCGGGGCTGCCAGCGTTACCCGCAAAGGGACCAGCTCTTGTGACAAGCAACGGGTGTGAAAATGCCGCGCCCTGATTCCAGTTAGTACCATCATAGGAATAAAACTGCGTCCACTGGTCCCCTGCCCGTTGAACGCGCAGGTATAGCGGCGAGCCATTTGTAATGATTGCCTCATGTTGAATCGTAGGGATTCCAGCAATGAAACTCGCCGCAAAAACACGAAGAACAGCACCATCATAATAAAAATCGAACCGCAGAAAATTTTGATCATCCTGCTCAACAAATAACCCCTGAACCTGAAATCGTTGGCTCAGGTTCGATTCAAACTTTATTTCAATCTCAAAATCGGTATCGTCAATATTCTGCAAAACACGAACAGCATTCTGATCGGTTTCCCAGAGATCATGGCTCAGGCCATCGGGTACGGAAATAGTTAACTGGGTACCGTTTAACTGGAGTGTACTGTCACCACGGGGATCAACTACGGTCCACAATGATGCGTCCAGAGAAGAGGAACTAAAATCATCTGATGTAAATGACATTGCCTGTGCTGTGCTCACGCTGATCAATAAGAACAGTGCGACAATCGCACCGCAATACAGTCTACTTCTATCTAGCCTTACCACCATAACAAATCACCTGTAAGCACTTCAAATCCGTAAACAACTTTCCCACCGATTCAAAGCCAACTGGTGCCCAACATCCAAACAATTCCCTGTCTCCTACTTGAGCATCCGAACCAATGGGAGCATAAAACGCCGACTGCATATAACGTTGCCATTACATACTGCAATGCTATGGTTCCAAGCACATTGTGTACCATCTATTTTTTTTACTTATAATTCAGCCAATTATGACCGTCATCCATGGCAAACATGCGAAAGGTGTAAAAAAAACCGACGGCCCGAAATATTAATTCGCCAAGAGGTACACAAATACAACGTGCATGTTGTGGAGGGATTGTATTCATTGGTTCGCAATTTTTGCGATTCCAATTATTCTATTTTTGTTTCTTCCGGTAACCGTGCTACATAGTCTGGGCCAAGACGTTCGCAGATTTTATGCGCAATTTTATACGTCAACACATCCCAGTCATGCTCACGCGCAACATTTTTTCGTGCCTCCACCCTTTCATCTGATCGTGACGCATCATTCAAAGCCAACTGAATTCCAGCTTCCCATTCATCAACGGTAACGGCAAAATGGATATATTCAGCGAACCCTTTTAAAGACTCCAGCGGGACACCCACAATAGGCTTGCCGGCAGCAAGGTATTCATGCAGCTTTAACGGATAGATATACTTCGTGTAGTCGTTAAGGGTATAACACAACATGCAAACATCCATATGCTGCGTATAGGCGGGAAGCTCAAAAACCGGCTTTCCTCCAACGAAATATGTATTGGAAAGCGACTCAAGCTTTTCCCACTTTTTTCCATCATCTTGCAGGTCAGGCCGTTTTGGACCAACAAACACAAAAGAATATTCGGGGTGTCGTACTGCCACTTCAAGTAACAAATCAACATTCAACTGCCGTTTGATAATACCAACGTAACCGATTCGCGGGTGGGGAATACCCACCATATCTTCGGGCTCATCCTTGGGGATGATATATTCACGAACATTTACCCCATTAGGAATGCGGGCAGTCTGTGAATTTAAATGCCCTTTTTTAGCCATCAGGGCAGGAGAAGAAATAAAAACCTGATCAACTCTTTTAATCAGGTTTTCCTCTCTGGGGGAATTAGGAATATCAACATCCGAAAAAGTATACTCGTCATCAATGTGATAACAGCTTGCATCATACCTTCCCCGATCCATCGCGGAGAAAAATGAATCTCTCCAAAGGTAAAGTACGTGCGCTTTGCTGCCTCGCTTTCGCAATGTATTCCTTGCGATGGCAAGACGGCTGTATTCACTGGCATAGTCAATCCATGGCTTTCCAAAACCGGGGAAAAAATAACTTCTGTCAAAAACTGAAAACCCATGCGGTAAATCCTGAGTTCGAGAAGACAAAAATCTGTCACTGCGAGCCCCAAACCATGATTCATTCCACCATTCCACGGGGTTTACCCACACAACATTAAAATACTTTGCCAGCCGGGTTAAAACCTGATGACGAGACTCCCAGGGACCACCCCACTCATCAGGCACAACAGCCGTGATACCGACATCTGGCATATAGGGCGGACGATCATTTTCTGGCATTTTGTGTTTCCTTGTCGCTAATTTCAGGGAAAGCTGGAAATAATTTTCTCAGCACAACGATATTAGGCGCTTCCCTTGCCCAAACACTACCCTCAAAACGGGTAATCTGCCTTATTATCAGCGTTAAGTCACCCACTATTTTTTTGTGATACCACTTAATTTATTTCATTCTGACCCGGCTGTATGGCACAAAATCACTCACCGCTCCACCAAAACCGATTCAATATAATCGCGCTCACAACGTCGTGCCAGATCAGATGTCAGTGATATTTTTACTCGCTGTTAACGCCCTGCTGCCTTTCCATTCGCCGTTTCATTCGGAGTTCATATCGTTCCGGGTCCATTAATTTTAATTCCTCAAGCCGGGCATCACGTCGTTTTTTATAAGCTTCGCGCTTTTCTGCAAGTTCTTTTTTTCTTTGCGCCTGTTCAGCACGATTCTGGGCCATTTGTTCACGTTTTTCTTGTGCGATATCCAGAAGTTTTTCCCGTTTTTCCGGCGACATTGCTTTCAGCCGGGCTTCCCAACGCCTTTGGGCATGATTAAAAATGTCAACCTGCTGGGCAGGTGCTAAGTAACGATTTTTTTCTCGAATAAAAGCTTCACCCCCAGGGGCCAAAACAGGGTATATCGCATCCGTAGTAAACTCACCTTCCGGCAGTATGCGCATACGAACCAGTACAGGCTGAACTGATTTCTCCTGGGATTCATTCACATCCGTTTCAGGAATATCATGAATAAGCACAAAACTGGTTTGACGGCTCAGTTGCTTCAGCGCCGTTTCGAGAGGCAAATCACTCACCTCGATAGTAATATTATGTTCAGCTTTGGGGTCCATAAGAATTTCAACACCGCTCAGCGTCGCAATACGTGCCATTATTGCTTTGTACGATGCATCCGTTGCCACGATAGAAATCGTATCTGTTGATTTATCATAAGAAACATGAGGTGACTCAGCCCAAAGCTGGCTGCTCATAAAAAGAACAATACTGGTAAACAATATTTGGCAAAGCAGCCTGTAAGAAGAAGCCATTTCATACCATCCATTATTTCAGAGTTAAAAAAAGCGTGGCGGGAAAATCCCGCCACGCCGATACCTCGTTCAAAACCTGATTACTGAGGCTTACAATCACCACTGACACACATGCCACCGCGAATAAAGGCACCACCATCGTTAGCGGTTTCACCCGTACCGGCAGTGTGGCTTACGGAGCCTGAATGAGTCACACCGGCAACACCACCCGGCGAGAAAAACTCAACCCAGCCACCGGAGCCACCGATAGAACCCTCCAGACTTGCATCTGCATTACCACCATTCGAGCTGATCACACCACTATTGCTGACTGTGATTCCATACAGTTTAAAACCATCTGAACGACCACCCCGGTATTCACCAGCACCACCATTATTCGTAATGCTGCCGCTGTTGCTGGCCTGGCCTAGCTCTGCATACATTTCAATATCATTGGCATAACCACCGTAGCCTGTGTCATCACCGTCGGTGCCCAGATCAGCGCCGCCATTTGCAGTGATGTTGCCGGTATTGGTGACGCCGTTGTAACCCCAAAGCCAGACAGAGCCGGAACGATTGATATCGTTCATCATTGATTCCAGACCATTACCACCCGACACATCAATATTGCCTTTGTTAGTCGTTATCTCCAGCTGAGGATTGATGTAACCATATTTATCTTCAGTTTCCAGCCTGAAATTACCACCTGATCCACCATCCGCCGGTATTGTTTCCGCCTCCGCCACGACACTGCCGCCACGAGCAGTCACGTCGGCTTCGTTGGTGACATTGCCAGACGGCACGTATACACCGGCATTGGCCTGCACGCTATCGTTGAAGATAAGCACATCACCGGCAGAACCACCAAAGTTGGCATCACCACCTGTGGTGTCAATATCGGTATAACCCAGGAGGGCCAAGCCCACTTCGGAAGGATAATTGGAGCCATAGACCTGAACATCAATGGAACCGGCAACACCACCGTCACCATAACCTGTCGCTACCGCGTCGCCGCCGGAAAGATCAATATTGCCGGAAACAAAAAGACCACCTGCGGGTGCGTCTCTGTCAACAGGGCCGTACTCTGCATAAACATACAACTCTCCACCGTCACCACCATCGGAATCAGCATCGGTTGTATTACCACCTGCGGCCAAAATGTTACCACTGTTCACCAGTTTGCGACCGGAAGCGTACATCTCGACGCTGGCACCATTACCGCCGTCATCTGCGCCACCGATACCGCCCCGGGCATTGATATCACCGCTGTTCAGCATGTCACCAACGGCATAGAGATTAATCAGGCCGCCGTCGCCGCCGAGCTGGCCATCACCGCCATAATTGACCAGACGACCGCTGTTATACATATTGCCAAAATCGGATGCCAGATCAATATTCCCGCCACGACCTGCCTCACCGTTGGGGGCATCACCACCCGAGCTATCAATATCACCGGTGTTTTGCACGAGATAGTCGGCATAGAGTTCAACATATCCGCCAGCAGCAGCATCGTCATCGACGCTATCTGATCCGCTTGTGTTAACTGCGCCATGATTGTATACAGAATAATCAGCTGATATCAGCACATCACCACCGTTTTGACTGTCCTGTGTACCGGCAGTATCAATACGGCTGTCAGCCTGTCCCACATACGATGCAGGATAAATGCGCAAACCACCACGATGCAGCTCATCGATATCCGCCGTGGTTATGACACCGGAATTGAGCACGTCGTTATCAAAACTGATTCGGGCGTAAGTTGTGTCGTTGAGACCAAGGGTCAAGGTAACGCCACTGGCGACGCTAATGCCCGTTACCGGGGCTTCGTCACCCAGAACAGTATTACCGTCCGATACAAACAGTCTTCCGTTATCCTCAATCAGATAGGGAGTGCCCGCAGCGGGCTCATCCGCGTCTTCCGCAAAAACATCGACGGTAATACCCGTTGTAATATCCAGCGGATTACTCCCCAGGTTGACATCGGGGGTAATACGGGTAAAACCGGCATCAGCGGCGCCGTCGGCCAGCACTTCGACACTTCCCGTACCTGCTGCCTTGTAAAGGCTGACATTGTTACCGTCACCACCTGACCCACCATTGGTACCACCCAGGCCTCCAGTCAGGTTAAGAGAGTAAATACCATCTGGTTTTGGTTCTGGTTCTGAATTTGAAGAGGAATCGTCGGATGCGTTATCGCTACAGCCTGCGATCACCAGTGATGACGTTAAAATCCCCGCAATAATAATTTTTTTCCTTGTATCCATGCTTATACCTACTCTCCTGCGTGCTCCTGCGTAAAAACAATATCAAGCTAACGTTCCAGAATATTAAAGTTTCTTTGACTTCAACCCGGCTTAGCTCTCCGACAAAACAATCGGTTCCTAAATAAAATTAAATATGACTGTAACCAAGAATAAACACCTCCCCTAATTGATGATTGACGCTTTTATTCCTAACCTAAGCAAACGAAAGTCAACTTCTTATTATTTATGTGTTATGCAGCTAACTTTTTAATCCAACGTGTGCCTGCCCGGCTGTTTCCTCTTCCATCACCTGCTCTCACTAAAATCAGTTATGGGATATTTTGATATGAAGTACGCTACCGTTAGGTAATCGCAAAAAACCAAACTAACAGGTGCGAAAACTAAACGGGCAGGCACAGCCTAACATTCCCAAACGACACAGCACTACAACATAACTGCGAATACTACCACTGCTTATAGCGGAAGCAAAATCAAGTTATGCAAAACCGTTTTCTTATTATCATTTTCCGAGATTTCATTTCATTTATTGAAATATCTAACATTCAATCAGTTGCACCTCCATTTACCACCAGAAATAGTGAATAAACAGCGCAAAAGGCAACGTATTTTTCAAATTATTTTGAATAAAAAATGCGCCGCCTGACGCCTTATAGAAAATTCAACATATTCTGAAAAACTACTTTACTCTGCACTTTGGTTATTTGCGCACCACATGGAATTATGAAGATACGGCTAATCAGTGGATTATCAGAGTAACGCCGAAACAGTGGGTGAGAGTGGATGCGGCCAACGTGTTAGGATAATATGCGCCTCACCATGGCCAACCCCCTGCGCGCTTGCGACCCCGAACATAACGCCACTGTTAACGCCTCCGCAGGCACTGGCAAAACCTGGTTGCTGGTCACCCGGCTGATTCGCTTACTGCTTGCTGGCGCACGGGCCGACGGCATCCTTGCGGTCACTTTTACCCGCAAGGCCGCCACAGAAATGCAGACCCGCCTCAATGCCCGCCTGCTGGAACTGGCGCAGAGTACACCTGCCGGGCTGAAAACCTTACTTCAGCAAATCGATGCGCCCGCTGATGCTGTGACACTCAAACGAGCCACCACACTGTACGAAGATTTATTGCGCTCGCCTTTCAAGGTAAAAACCACCACCTTCCATGCCTTTTGCCAGGATATCCTGCGACGCTTCCCGCTGGAGGCCGGTATTCCACCCGGTTTTGAATTACTGGAATCTACCGCGGAATTAAAACGTGCCGCCTGGGATGCTTTATGTGCAGACGCCAGTCGCCACCCGCAGAGCGATAATGCCCAGGCCATCGAAACACTGTTTGAAAGCTGCAACAGTCTGGCCAATACACAAACCGCGCTCAACCGTTTTCTCGAACATCGCAGTGACTGGTGGGCCTTCACCGAGTCACAAGCGGACCCGCTCGGCTTTGCCATGGAAACATTGAGCACACAGCTCAATGTCAGTGCAACGGATAAACCGGAAACCGATTTTTTCAACACGGCCACACTGACCCTGCTCGCAGAATTTGTGGGCCTGCTGCAAAAACATCCCGGCAAAAAAAATGCTGCGGCATTAGATGCCCTCGCTATCGCCCGCGATGAAAACGAGAAGCCCGACAGACGTTTTGCACAATGCTGTAAAGCCTTTTTAACGGCTTCCGGCACACCACTGGCACGCAAAGAGTCCAAAACCCAGGCAAAATCCATGGGTGACACAGGCCAACAACGCTTTCTGGAACTCCACCACCGGATATGTGAACAAATTGCACAGACCCTGAACATTCGCAACGCCATGGACACACTGTGCCGTACCGGTGCCTGGTATCAGGCGGGCAATGCATTACTGGCCCACTATCAACAACTGAAAACCGAACAACGCCTGTTGGATTTTGCGGACCTGGAATGGCAGGCTTACCAGTTGTTAAATCACAGTGACAATGTTCAATGGATTCAGTACAAACTGGATCAACGCATAGACCATTTACTGATTGATGAATTTCAGGATACCAACCCCACCCAGTGGCGACTCATCCTGCCATTGCTGGAAGAACTGGCAGCCAATGAAACCCGGCACAGCCGTAGCGTGTTTCTGGTGGGCGACAATAAACAATCCATTTATCGCTTTCGACGCGCCGACCCGGAACTGTTTGTTACCGCACAAAACTGGCTGGATACACAGCTTGATGCCATCACCCAGCCGCTGGACACTTCCTGGCGTTCCGCAGAAGCCATTATGACCTTGGTGAACCGTGTGTTTGGCGAGGGTCCACTGCATCAACAGCTCATGCAATTTTCCACCCATGCCACGCATCATCCGCAACTGTGGGGGCACGTTGAATTTTTACCCCTCATTGCTGCCGCAGACGACGAAACAGGAAGCACGGACAGAACATCTGGCGAGTTATGCGCCCCCCTGCGCAACCCCCTGCAAACGCCCCGCCTGCTAAAACAGGATCAGCGTCACCTTGAAGAGGGTCGGCTGGTGGCAAAAAAAATCCGTCACCTGATTGACAACAATACCCTCACCGGCACCACCGATGCAGCGCGCCCATTGAATTACGGCGATATTATTATTCTGCTGCGCCATCGCACCCACGCCGGTGACTACGAAAAAGCCCTGCGCGAAGCCGACATCCCTTACATCGGAGCTAATCGCGGCACCCTGCTGCAAAGCCTGGAAGTGCAAGACCTGGTACGTTTATTGTCATTACTGGTCACCCCCTTCAACAATCTTGGACTCGCCAGCGTACTGCGCTCCCCCCTGTTTGATTGCAGCCACGAAGATCTCATTGCCCTCGCCAGTCATACAGATGGCCAGTGGATAGATCGCCTGACGACAATTGTTGCCCTTGAAAACAGGAGCAGCGCCTTACAACGCGCGCACATGCTATTGTCACGCTGGCGGGCACAGGTAGACACCCTGCCCGTACACGATTTACTGGATCGCATTTACTGTGAAGGCGATGTACTCAACCGCTACCATTCAGCCTATCCGGCACACCTGCAACATCGGGTGGCAGCCAACCTCACACGCTTTATTGAACTGGCATTGGAAATCGACAGTGGCCGCTATCCCTCCATTGGACGTTTTGTATCGCGACTGCACACCCTGCAACAGCAGGAACAGGATGCGCCGGATGAAGGCAGCCCTTTGCAGGCGGGTTCCCGTGTCCGCCTGATGACGATTCATGCCGCTAAAGGTCTGGAAGCACCCGTGGTTTTTTTGGTGGACAGCACCAACGTACGCAACAATTCTGTCGCACACCAGGCCATTGTGGACTGGCCGGCACAAGCACCGCGTCCCGTCAGTTTTTTGCTGACGGGCACTAAAGAACAACAAGATACTTTCACACAAAATATTCTCGACCAGCATGCAAAGGCAGAAACACGAGAGGATGCCAACCTGCTGTATGTGGCCATTACCCGCCCCAAACAATTTTTGTTTATTTCCGGTTGTCAGCCACGGCGTGGAGACGCATTAGGCTGGTATGGTTTTTTGCAAGCGCCCTTTGTTGAAACCGCTGAAGAACTGTCAACCACTGGATGGATATTCACCAGTGGTCAAGCAGCAACACACATAACAGAAACCACTGCCGTGCCAGAGGCTGACACCGTACCACAACATAAAATTCAGCCACTTATCCTGGAAAAACCAAAAAGCAACATTGCCCCCAGCAACATATCAGTCAGTCCGGCTGCGCCTCTGACGCCCCATATGGCTGACCCGGATGCCCGCACTCGCGGCATCGCCATTCATCGCATGTTGCAGTTACTGAGCGAACAGGCGACAGATATTCCACAGCGTGTCGCCACTGAGTTAGACCTGTCAACAGATGATGACCACTTGATAACATGGTTCAACAGCGCCAACACCGTATTCCACTCAGCAACATTCAGCCATCTGTTTGACCCCGCGCAGTTCATCAATGCACACAACGAAGTGCCGCTGCATTACACTAACGAAGGCCAAAGTGTGTATGGCATTATTGATCGTCTGGTTATCAGTAAAAAATGTATCTGGCTGGTGGATTACAAAACCCATCACATTGATAATACAGCCAAACTCGACGCGCTGGCCGAACACTATCAACCACAGCTCAACTACTATCGCATTGGCATTCAACGCCTGTGGCCAACGTTACCCATTAAAGCAGGACTGTTATTTACTGATATGTTAGCGTGGAAACCCCTATCCCTCTCAGTAAAATAAACCACCCGTCTATACAAAATGATGATTAGCAACAGGTATTATCCTGGATGCCGCAGTTGAATGGCCTGTAGCGTGCGTTGAATTTTGTGGCTGGCAAGGCGCGATGAGGAGTAATAGCCCGCTATTGCGACGATGCGCAACGCGGCTAGGCGCAAAAGGCAACGTGCTATACAGGTCGTAGCAACTCACTCAACCAGGTGAATGCGCCAAAACCACCAAACCAGCTATTTATCAAAATGTTAATACATCCTCGAAGCGGTCAACTGCGGAATCTAGGATTATTTACCAGAGAGACCGTAGACAAGCTGACGGGTTTCTATTTAACTGTATACAACGAAAATGAATGAGTGATACACGGATTACAATCAATGCTTCCCAGCGTAACACGCAATACAATTTTACTGGTTGAAGACAGCCCTGATGACGAAGCGCTCACGCTAAGAGCCCTGACCAAAAACAATGTGATGAATGAAATTGTTGTCGCCCGGGATGGTGTCGAGGCACTGGATTACCTGTTTGCAGAAGGAAAGTACGAAGGGCGTGATGCCGCACAAATACCTGCCCTGGTATTGCTCGATATTCAACTGCCCAGGATCGATGGTTTCGGCGTATTAAAAAGACTGCGTGCCGCGGCACATACCCGCTATCTACCTGTGGTTATTCTAACCTCTTCTGCCGAACAAGAGGACATCCTCCAGGGGTATGGCCTGGGGGCCAACAGTTACATCCGCAAGCCCGTGGATTTTGATGAATTCATGAAAACCATTGGCCAGCTCGGCCCTTACTGGTTATCGCTGAATCAGCAACCTGAGCTGGTGTAGGTCGGCGGTGAACTTGCGAACCCCGGCGCTGCTATGCTGTTGGGGTTCGCAAGCTCACCACCAACCTACAATAGGACAATCGTTCCAGTGTCTTTAGAGGTTATGCTGTCGTGGTAATAACAAGTAACGTGTTGTAAACGCAGAGGTCGCAAAGACGCAAAGGGCGCAGAGGAGAAAAACACTAAAAACTTTGCGCTAAAATCACTGCCGAATCTGCCGCACATCCACTTTAGCCAGCAACCATCCTCCCACTAAAAATAACACCACGACTGACAGCATCCCCCAACGATGGCTGCCAGAAGCCAGACTGACCGCACCCACCAGCAATGGCCCCAGTACAGCCGCAAATTTCCCCAGCATGTTGTAAAAACCGAAAAACTCAGCAGATTTGTCTAGGGGAATCATCCGCGCATACAGTGAGCGACTCAGCGCCTGCACCCCACCCTGCACCAGACCAATTGTTACCGCCAACGCATAAAATTCTGCACTGCTGTCCATGAAAAAAGCACCGATCACCGCCAGTACATAAACAACTAACGCAAAAAAGATACCTCTTTTCGCCCCCTGCCCCCCGGTCCCCATTCTCGCCGCGAGAAAACCGAAGAGCAACGTCGCAGGCAGCCCCACAAACTGAGTGATCAACAAGGCAGTAATCAGATTCTCCTGCTGCAAGCCAATGGAAAGACCATAATCCACCGCCATGCGCACCACGGTATCCACACCGTCGATATAAAACCAATAAGCCAGCAAAAAAATCACCACCACACGCATCTGCCGCAGGTGATGAAAGGTATCCACTAATTGCGCGTAACCGGCCCGCGCCACAGCCCAGCCGGAAACCCGCTGCGCAGGCGGTGTTTCTTTCACCAATAATAACAACGGCAGGGAAAATACCGCCCACCAGACAGCAACGCTGATAAACGACAAACGCACCGCCTCGGTTGCACTCTCCAGACCAAAACTTTCCGGCGACAAACTCATCGCCACATTCACGGAAAATAACAGGCCACCGCCCAGATAACCCAGCGCATAACCCAAAGCCGAAATGAAATCCCACTGTGATTTTTTCGCCACACTGACCAGCAAGGCATCATAAAAGACGTTTGCCCCCATAAAACCAATGGTTGCAGTGACAAACAATACCAGCGCCATCAGCCACTCACCCTGCTCCACCCCATAAAGTGCTGCCGTGGCCACCATGCCCGTCCCTGCGAACAAAAACAAAAACCGCCGACGCAAACCACCTCTGTCTGCAATCGCCCCCAACAATGGTGCCACCAGTACAATGAACAAACTCGCTAATGCATTACCCACGCCCAAATGAAAAGTGCTTTCTGTGCTGGCGACACCTGCGCTCCAGTATTGCTTGAAAAAAATCGGGAAAAATCCCGCCATCACCGTGGTGGCAAAAGCGGAATTCGCCCAATCATAAAGCGCCCAGGCCACGATGCTCTGGTTGACGGTACGTTGATGGGTGCCGGATTTTTTTTTGAAGAACATAGACATGGATTTTTTTGTTTGGCAGATTGTCCATTAAGCACGATAAAACAGAAACGCGCAAAAACATGACGAAACCAATGGACAGCTTACACAACAAACTGCTGGCACTGGACGGCAAAGGCTACAAAGCCTACAAAGCCATCACCGGAACCTACACCTTCCCGGCCTTTGCCCTCAGTATTGATCACGTACAAGGCGACCCCTTCGCCACACCTTCGCGCATCAGTGTCTCAGTTGATACCCGCAAAGCTGCATTTCCTCCCGAACTGTGGCAAACCGACGTGCGCCGCATGGCACTGGAGGATTTTCTTGGCCGCGCCATCCAACACGCCATTGGCCGCTTTGTCAAAGGCCACCGGGGCAGTGGGGGCAGTGGTGAATTTCATATATCCACCAGCGGCCAGCAAGTACTGGTACGCAATGCGGTATTGGTAAACACGGACATTATTGAAGCACGGTTCACCCTGGGTCTGCCTGCGCAGGGGCGACGTGCCGCAGGACAAGAAGCTGTCGCCATGCTCATCGATGAACTGCCCAAAGTCATCGACGCCGCACTGTATTACCAAAACCTCGACGGCCAGCAAATCCGCCAACATGTACACAGTGTGGAAGACCAGAATGCCCTGCGCCACTGGCTGCAAGAAGCCGGGCTGGTCGCCTTTGTTGCCGACGGTGCATTGCTGCCGCGCGCCAGCGGTGTGGATGACCGCCCGCTGCGCAAAGATGCACTCCCCTTCCGGGCACCTGAATCACTGGCACACACGGTAACCCTGCCCAACGCAGGTGAAATACGCGGCCTCGGCATCGGCCACGGTATCACTCTGATTGTCGGCGGCGGTTTCCACGGCAAGTCCACCCTGCTGCACGCACTGGAACGTGGCGTATACAACCACATCCCCGGTGATGGCCGCGAGCGTGTTGCCACCGTCGAAAGTGCCGTGAAAGTCCGCGCAGAAGACAGCCGTGCCATTTCACGGGTCAATATCAGCCCCTTTATTGACCACCTGCCCTTTGGTCGCGACACCGTGGCATTTTCCACGGAAAACGCCAGTGGCAGCACCTCGCAAGCCGCCAACATCATCGAAGCACTGGAATGCGGTACACAATTATTACTCATCGACGAAGACACCTCCGCCACCAACTTTATGATTCGTGATAAACGCATGCAGGCGCTGGTGGCAGATGACAAAGAGCCCATCACCCCGCTGATTCACCGGGTACGGGATTTGTACCAGCAACGCGGTGTGTCTTCCGTCATTGTAATGGGCGGTTCCGGTGATTATTTTGATGTGGCCGATACCGTGATCATGCTTGATGCCTATCAACCTCACGACGTGACCGAACAGGCCCGGGCGCTGGCAAGGCCCATTCCCCCCGCAACCATACCCGGCAAAACATTTGACGCACCGGTCAGCCGTTGTCCCGGCGCCGACGTACTCAGCCCCGCCCGCGCCCATCGGGAAGTCAAAATCAATACACGCGGCGTGAATGATTTATTGTACGGGGAGCATCACATTGACCTCTCGCAGGTAGAACAACTTATCGACATTGGTCAAACCCGCAGCATCGGCCTGATGATTTATTATTTTTCGCAACATTATGCCGCCAGCAATGAAAACCTGATTCAGGGATTACAAAAAGTGATCGCCGACGCGCAGCGCCACGGGCTCGATATTTTCAGTCCCTATAAAGTAGGTAATCTCGCCCTGCCCCGGCTGCACGAACTGGCGGCAGCGATTAACCGTATCCGCGAGGGCCAATGGCAATAGAACTCTCATCAAAACACCATTGTCGGAACAGAGGAGTAACAATACATTTGTGACACAGGCACGACCACCCACAGAATACCAGCGGTATTATTACCGCAGCGTCTGCAAAGAAAATTTTCCTTTGCAGGATTTTCACCTTTAACCCTGTGACGACAGTCATTTACCCGACAATCATACACCAGGAAACCAAACCCATGCGCCTATCCATCATCAGCCTCGCCTTCGCCGTTATCATTGGCCTTGTCATCGGCCTGCTACTGCAATCACCTGACACCGTGCCCCCGGCAATAAAACCGATGGCCGTCACAACCGCGCAAAATATAGCAACATCGCCCGCTCCCGCAGAAATTGCCAACATCGATATCAACATCAACAACATCGCGCAAAAACTGCAACAAGAAATAGAGGCTCGAAAAAGCCTGCAAGCCCAGGTCGCTCAACTGGATAAAAAAATCACATTACTCGAAAAACAAAACGTCACCCAAACAGAAGAAAACCCGACAACCGCCCCGCACAACACAATATCCTCCACTCGCGCAAACAGCACCTGGTTCAACCAACAGGCGTTAATCGATGCAGGAATGGATACTGCCGAGGCACAGCAATTAAAAGAACGCTTTGAAAAACAGGAACTGGAAACACTTTACCTGCGCGACAAAGCCATACGCGAAGGCTGGCTTGGCAGTGCCCGTTATCGCGAAGAACTGCAAAAACTGGAAGCACAAACCAGTAACCTGAAAGAAGAACTGGACGAAGAAGCCTATGCCGCCTATTTGTTTGCCAGCGGCCAACCCAACCAGATTGCGGTACAAAGCGTGTTGAGCGGTTCTTCCGCCGATAATTCAGGAATACAGCCCGGCGATCAGATTTTACGTTACGACAACCAGAGAATTTACAATGGGCGAGACCTGCGCAGTGCCACAACCCAGGGTGACATCAATGAAACAATCACCATTGAGGTTATGCGAGACAACAGACGCATGGAGTTTTACGTGCAACGCGGCCCTTTGGGTATTCGCATGACCCCTGTCAGTATTGCGCCCTGAGTATATCGATGGGTATCGTATTTTGGATGACCGTTTCGGCTTTTGGTGTTGGAATGACCGGCTATTTACTTATAAAAAATGACACGAGCGCCCGGGAATTTACTCAAACAAATTCAAATGGTTGGCGGAATCGGTGTTATCTGGGGATTTGGGGATCTAAAACACCGTACCTTTCCTGGCCTATCAAAAATTAATCCCCTGGTCCAATACTGTCCGTCGGCTGTCCCGGTTTCTATGCCCGGACTCCTGCGGTACAATTCCCGGCTAACGTCAATGCAACCAAAAAAATAATTAAGGGCGCCGTCAGTAATGCTATATGCATTAGGCTGGGATTCAACATTCGCGGATTCCATACACCTCTTCTGAATCTCGACCTGCTCCCACGTCAAAGACTTTTCAAATCAGGAATGCTGAGCAAAGACAATATGATCGAAGGAACTAACATACATGCTCTTTAACTCTTATGAGTTCATTCTCGCCTTTCTTCCCATAACCCTGGCAGTCTTTTTCTTTGTCATTTCCCGGTACGGTCATGAGCCCGCTATCGCCTGGCTGGTTTCCGCTTCGTTGATATTCTATGCATGGTGGAGTGTTACCTATCTGGCACTGATTATTTTATCCATGGTCATTAATTATGGCATGGGAAAATTACTGGCTCGTCATCACTCGAATGGTGCTGTGCGACAGGGGAAAATTCTGTTAACCATTGGAATAGTCGCAAATCTTGGGGCGCTCGGCTATTTCAAGTATGCCAATTTTTTCGTTTCAAATTTTAATATTGTCGCAGAAACCTCTTTTCAACTGGAAACCATCATACTTCCCCTGGCTATTTCTTTCTTCACTTTCCAGCAAATTGCATACCTGATTGATGCTCACAAAGGCATAACCAGTGAGTTCAAATTTTTACACTACGCCCTGTTCGTCACCTTTTTCCCGCAGCTGATCGCCGGTCCCATTGTGCATCACCGGGAAATGCTCCCGCAATTCATGTCGAAAAAAACACTGCGCTTCAACGCAGATGATTTATCTGTCGGCATCGCCATTTTTTCCATTGGCCTTTTCAAAAAAGTGGTGCTGGCAGATGGTATCGCCGTATATGCAAGTCCCGTCTTTGATGCCGCCGCACAAGGTGAAACATTAACCTTTTTCGAGGCATGGGGCGGTGCCCTTGCCTATACCCTGCAACTGTATTTTGATTTCTCCGGCTATTCCGATATGGCCATTGGTGCAGCACGCATGTTTGGCATCAAACTCCCCCTGAATTTTCATTCGCCCTACAAGGCCACCAGCATCTCGGAGTTTTGGCGTCGATGGCATATGACCCTTTCACGTTTTTTGCGGGACTATGTATACATACCGTTAGGCGGCAACAAAAAAGGACACTATCGGCGCTATTCCAACATGATGATCACCATGTTGTTAGGTGGACTTTGGCACGGGGCCGGTTGGACTTTTGTGATATGGGGTGGTCTGCACGGCATATACCTGGCCGTCAACCATGGCTGGCGGAAAATACAAAGCACGCTGAACCTTACCGCAGGACGGGCAGCCCCGTTCTATAAAATCGCGGCCTGGGGACTCACCTTTTTCTGCGTTGTTATCGGCTGGGTCTTTTTTCGCGCATCCGATTTATCGTCAGCCATTGCTATTCTGGAAGGTATGAGCGGGCAGAACGGGTTTGCCATCCCCAATGCCATCGCCATCCGCATGGGTGGTTTCCAGACACTTCTCAATGATCTGGGAATGACATTTTATCTCGGCGGAGGATCTCAATTTCTCTTCACCTATTTATGGATAATCGCACTGCTGTTCATTGCGCTGTTTATGCCGAATACACAGGAAATAATGAGACATTTTTCCCCTGCGTTCAATAAACACAAATCCGGCGTCGCTGATGCCCTTCAACTCACGAAAATACTGGAAAAGCGTTCAACATGGCAGCCAACCCGGACATGGGGAATATTCATTGCCATCACCTCCGCCTGCGGGCTGCTCTCTCTGTCCAGCGTGTCAGAATTCCTCTACTTCCAATTTTAAGCACAACATGAATCCCAAACATTTTCTTCGCTCATGGATAATAGTGCTTCTGCTGTTGCTCATCACAACAGCGGGATTCAACTATCTGGTAGACCCTTATGGTTTGTTCGGTACAGCCCGGATATCGGGGTTTAATGAAAAGAAACCGACAGCAAACACAAGAGTCCGGGTTGTCAAACCTTATCAGGTCACCCGCGTTCAGCCACATGCATTGATTATCGGGAATTCCCGGCCGGAGATGGGACTTGATCCTGATCATGAATGCTGGCCTGTTGAAAAACGACCGGTTTATAGTCTGACAACCCCGGGAGCCAGCGTATACATGCAGATGCGCCAAACACAACATGCACTTGCCAGCACCCCGGCAAAGCTGATGATTGTCGGGGTCGATTTTCTTGATTTCCTGGTTGCTCCGGAAAATCATGCTGACCCCTACCAGTGGCCTCCGGCAGTCAGGGAATTTGAACACCGGTTATCCGTCACCGCAACAGGTCAGGATAATGACACATACTGGCGGCAATCCATTCGGGATTACGTGACCACTGTGCTTTCGTTAGATACCCTGGAAGACTCACTTCAAACCATCGCCTCTCAAGGCAACATCAATGCCAGCAATCAGACAGAATGGGGATTCAACCCCGCCAGGGACTATCTGGATATTATTCACAGTGAAGGTCAAGCTGTTTTGTTTCGACAGAAAAACGACCAGGTCATATCCACACTGCTGGGAAAAAACTGGTCGATATATCATGCAGGCACCCGTTGGTCTCGTGACTTCGAAGCATTGAAACAGCTCATGGAAACCAGTAAAAAACACAGTGCCGAACTTATTTTATTTATAAATCCCTACCATGCCCAGTATCTGGAAAGTATTCGCCAGACAGGCAAGTGGCCGTTATTCGAGCAATGGAAACGGGAACTTGTCAAACTCACTGACGGTTATAGCCACGATGTCATTTGGGATTTCAGCGGCTACAACGCCTACACAACCGAAGCTGAGCCTGTGGATAAAAAACCAGCAGATGTTATGAACTGGTTTTGGGAACCGGCTCATTACCGCAAAGAATTAGGTGACCTGATGCTGAACCGGATGCTTGGCAATGATTGCCCGAAAGATACCGTTAAACTTGAGTTTGGGTCTCTGATATCAGTGGCAAACATTGAGCAGCACTTGACCCGGCAACGGGCTGCTGCCCAAGCCTATGTGGCCAATAATCCACAGGTCATCACAAAGATACAAAAACGGGTCTCACAAAAACGCATGGATGTCACATCACAGGACGGAATCCAATAACTGCGCCAATTCAATCGCCTTGTGGTGACGTGAAAACCGCAGTACATCTTCTTCACTTGCCACGGGTGCCTGGCCCTGCCCCACCAATGTGATAAAACGATCCAATGCCTGGGCAATACTCTCTGCATCGTCAATCTTTGCATAGGTATCAATGCCGAGAGTTTTCAACAGTTGCGCTGTATCACCCTGCATATCCACCAGTGATAAAATAGGTTTGCGGGCACGGATATATTCATAAATCTTGCCGGGGATTTGTCGATTGCAATCCGGTCCCTGAAACACCAGCAGGCCATCGGCGGAAAGCATTTCCTCCAGAGCCTGCTGGTAGGAGCAATGAGGCTCCAGCGTTACCACATCGGACAGACCACGCGCCTTGATCTGTTCCTGGTACAGTAATGCATCACCACTCGCACGCAAGATGACCTTCAGTTTTTTCCGCTGAATGCTCCCCTGCTCCAGCAATTTTGCCAGCGCGGCAAAGAACGGTTCGGGATTACGGTCTTGCGGCTCCAGCAGACCACTGTGTACCAGCACAAGCGGCCTGTTGACATCCGTTGATGCGGGTACCGCCTCTGACAACGACGAAAAACTTTCTTCATCGTAACCATTGGAAACCAACGCAAAACGCGAGTCCGGCAATGACGGATAGCGCTCGCGATACAGCGCTCGCGCACTGGGGGTGACAAACACCGCCCGGGTACAATTCTGCAAGGTTTTTCGCTCCAGCCAGGAGCGGCTGCGGCGAGTCACGGGTTCCGTGGGAAAACTTTCATAAATCATGGGATCGCGAAAATCGGCAATCCAGGGCAGGCCGCTAATCCGTTGCAGAGTCATCGCAATCATATGTGCTGACGAGGTGGGATAAGTGGACCAGATAGCCTGCGGGCGATACTGTTTGATCATCCGCAGTCCGGCAGGCACCGCACTGAACCACCAGCTCGCCCACTGATCCGGAATGGCCGACCAGCGCAGATACCGGCCCATGATGGCCAAATCTCGCGCAGCATCCAGAGCAAAGGTTTTTTTCACCACCAGTTCCTTGGGGATCTTACCTAACAAGTCATCCGACTGACGCGGATAGGCGCGCGCCTTTGGTACCAGCACCAATGGCTGCCAATCGTTTTCCGGTAAATACCGGCAAAAACTCAAGGTGCGATGAATACCGCTACTTCCCTGAAAGGGAGGAAACTGAAATGCCACCATCAATACACGTTTGGACATACACCGCTCCGAATCCTCACAGCCTTTCAACGACGGCCACGAGTAAAAATGTCAGATATTGAGCGACCCATCGCCCACCAAAATGGCCGTTGATCCCGAAGGTGCCACTTTGCAAAAGCATTGGCCCGCAGCAACGAAACAAAATAGCGAAACAAAGAGACCTCCCCTTTGCGCACGATACCCACACTGCGGGAAAAACAATTAAACAGGTCGTCATTGAAATCCAGCCAGTAGATACCGGATTTTTTTTCCGGGGAAACATCACAGACCGGGGTATCCAGGAGAACCTGCAACAAATTATGTCCCGACCGGAGGCCGAGTTCATATTGAATCCAGGGTCGGGCGTTAATCTCGATCAAATAATTTTCCCCGGTTTTTTTTGCATGCAGAATTTCAAACTCTGCAATACCAAAATAATCGAGATGATCCGCCACATCACGCGCCAACTTTTCCACCACGGGGTTTTCACGTAACGCCACATAGCAACCCACTGCACACTGGCTCGCAACAGGCCGTAACTTTTCCGCAACAAAGCTCACCATTCGTTTGTCATTGCGTGCCAGCCCGACGGAATATTGTGTTAAATCAAGACCGAGCAGCGATTGCGTAACAATGGGCTGAACCTGTGCATCACGAAATTTTTTCAGGCACTGCTGAAGCGCCGTGCGATCAACCACTTCTACCGCCTTGGGAAGCCCATGAGCCGATGAATTCATCACGCCTTTGTACGGACGCACCAGTAGCGGATAATGTTCTTCTGCCTCCGACAACAACCCCAGTTCATTAACCTGGTGCAAAAGCGGAGCTGCCACATTATTTTCATCACACCAGTGCGCAAACCGAAGTTTGTCAGTACAAATTGACAAAACATCATTACTGGCCTGAAGCAGCGGATCAAAAACCTGTTCCAGTTGAGTGCGATTAACCACCAGAAAATCAATCCAGCGATCACTGGTTGCGATAAGCGCCCCTTGTCCGGCCCGGCCCATCGCCAGCAGCGTGTGCAACACCTCACTGTCGTCATATCCGTCACAATAAAATGACTGTGCCAGCGAAGACCGAAAAGCAACGCCCTCACGGGTATCCAGCAACACCGGGGTCACATTAATGGCGGCGGCATTACGCACAATGGCCAGCGCAGTCACGCTGGCTCCAAGGATAATCAGTCTGCCCGATGGCATCTGTGCTTTTCCTGCGCCCATCATATGCATACCCGTAGCGATTGAGATTTAGGTTTTATTGTACGCCCTCTTCATTCCATGGCATCGTTGAAACTCCTCGCAATAGTCCGGCTATTACTCGTCATTTCGCCTTGCCATGAATATGACGCACACTAAAAGCCTAAATCTCAAACACCACGGATATAGCTTGCATCACTCGCCAGTCGTGCCAAAAATAATGTTGATCATTCTGTAATCGATACGGCGACACCCGCTGCCACCATCCCCGCAATAATACGGATAATATGCAACAGGAACAACTCAATCGTTCTCTGTACTATCCCATTTTTTTGCAATAGAATAGCTCCCGTGAGCAACTTGATGAGGCACCGGTTTTCCCGACCGAAATCCACAGCCAATAAAACTGATTATTGAGGAACCCTCCTTTCAAAGGTCGCCAACAAAAATGGACAATACTCTTTACCCGCCGACGATTTGCCCATACAACAAAAACTCACATCCAGGGCTTATCAAGCCGTTCATCATCTTTCTCGCTTTGTATGTACTGATTCCTGCCAATGTCCAGGCAATTGTGGAAGGCGGTCCTAATGACTACTACGACACGAGTTCGTGGACACATGAGTATCTTCGCTCAGTAAACTCCAATCATCTGGTACCCGCTCAGAACCAGGTGACCAATGGATACACGGGAGGAAAGCATTACAATATCTGGGGAGAGATTGACTTCATTCTGCGCTGGTTTCCAAACCACCCGCAAGGTCTTCAATTCATGGCTCGCTGGCTGCCGGAATACCCGCACCCGCCGGACAAAAACGTTGAATACTATTTCCGAAAAGCTATCGAGTACAAACCGTCACCGAAACCCCGGCCAGTGGATGCCACGGCACCTATGCTTTATGCCATTTATCTGCACAAGCAAAAAAAATACGCGAAAGCCCAGGAGCAATATGAGTCAGCACTGTCAATAACACCGAACAATTCTGAAATACACTATAATCTCGGACTTCTGCTGATTGAAAGAAATGATTATCCGGCTGCACTGAAGCACGCCCACATCGCTTATTCCATGGGTTTCCCTCTCCCCGGACTAAAAAACAAACTGAAAAAACTCGGGGCATGGAAAGATATCCCCGAAAAACAAAAAAGTGCGCATCTACAGCAAGAAGACCAACAGAAACAATAACTGACACCATACTCAAGGAATCGCTGTTTCGGAAAGCGCTGAGCAATGCCGCTGCTTTCGTTCCAGTGTTCACCAACGTGACACTGACAGGCGTTCCCCCAAAGAAAGTTGACCCAATTTAAATGACTGGAATTTGTGGCTGGATGAACCTGGAGTGTAATAAATACACTTCCACAACCTTACTGAACACCATGGCCTGCGGACTGGTTCCCGCGCCAGTGACGCATTCTGTAACGAAAAAATCCGGTTCGCAAGCACTGCTTGTGCAGGCCAGGGAAGATCGCCTGCATTTTCTCGAAAGCAACGATCTGATCATTTCAATGATCGGCCAACCCATCTGGCTGGATGAAAACTTTTCAGCACAGGCACAAGAGCAGGGACATGCCGCCACGCTGATGAATGCCTACCAACAGCACGGCCCAAAACTCCTCAATTATCTGCATGGCTCCTTCGAGCTTACCATTATTGACAATAATAAAAACGAAGCAATACTGGCCATTGATCGCATAGGAATCCAGCGCCTGTGTTACGGACAAACAACGCAGGGTGGACTGGTTTTTGGCTCCACTGCCGATGCCGTTCGGCAACACCCGGAAATGGACGCCACCATCGACAATCAACACATTTTCTCTTATCTGTTTTTTCACGCCGTTCCCAGCCCTGGCACCATCTATCACGAACAACAAAAATTACTGCCCGGACAGTACGCACATTTTAAACGTGGAAAACTGGAAATAGAGACCTATTGGAACCCCCGCTTTAATGATGCCAAACACGGTGATTTTTCACGTTTCAAAAATGAACTCTATAGCGAGCTACAGTCGGCAGTAAAAAACTGTACGGACACGACGGGGACAATCGGCGCATTTCTCAGCGGAGGTGTGGATAGTTCTGCGGTATCCGGCATGCTTGGAAAAGTACTGGGAAAACCGGTAAACACATATTCCATCGGATTTGCCGCCAAAGGCTACGATGAAATGGATTACGCCCGTGCATCATCAAAATTTTATGGCACCCTTCATCATGAATACTATGTCACACCGGAAGATGTCTGTGATTTGATTCCCCGTATCGCCAGCGCCTATGATGAGCCTTTTGGAAATGCCTCTGCGGTACCCACCTATTTTTGCGCACTGCTGGCAAAAAATGATGGTACCGATACCCTGTTGTCCGGTGATGGCGGTGACGAATTATTCGGAGGAAACGAACGGTACGCGCAACAAAAGATTTTTGAGTTTTATGGCTGCGCACCGGGAATGCTGCGAAGCCGACTGCTGGAGCCTTTGGTTTTTGCCTTTCCCGGTGGCAAAAATATCATGCCCATCCGCAAAGCCCGCAGTTATATCGAACAAGCCAACATTCCACTGCCTGATCGTTTGGAAAGCTACAATTTTATCAATCGCATTGTCGCCAAAGAAGTATTCACTGACAATTTTCTTTCCTCAATCGACACTGATCACCCACAGAAACTCCAACGCGAGCGATACGCGAATACCCGCAGTGATTCCATCATCAATCGCATGCTCTACCTCGAATGGAAACAGGTATTGGCTGACAATGATCTTCGCAAGGTCACACGCATGTGTTCACTGGCAGGCGTTGATGCACAGTTTCCGTTACTTCAAGACAACCTCATTGACTTTTCAACCCGCATTCCACCTGACTTCAAGGTTAAGGGATTGAAGCTGCGTTATTTTTTCAAAGAAGCGCTGCGTGATTTTTTACCGCCGCAGGTACAAAGCAAAAGCAAACACGGTTTTGGGCTGCCCTTTGGCATCTGGTTGTCCTCCCACCCCCAGCTACAGCAACTCGCAAAGGATAGTTTGACGGACCTGAAACGCCGGGACTTTGTTCGCCCTGAATTTATTGACAACCTGACGCGTCAACATCGCGATGAACACGCCGCATATTACGGCACAGCAATCTGGGTGTTCATGATGCTTGAGCTTTGGCTTCAGGCACACGAGTAATAGTCCACCCAAAAAATTCCCGGCCATTCAACTGCGAATTTCAGGTTCAATTGCTACAGGCATATTACCCGGCATCCACAACTACACGCTCTGCATTTCCGATACGATAGTTACGCACCAAACGCAAATAAAAACGAAACCGCGTATTATCCCAGGATCCCACACGCGGCATTTGCATAAAATCGTCCGTGTGTTGTGCTGCCGCCCAGGCTGTTGAAAAAGCAGCATCAAAACCTGCCGCTTTTACCAAATCAACGTGCTCCACACCATAGTCCTTGCCTGGAGCCCCATTGGGATAAGCAAACAGGGTAACTTCCTTTTCAGTCAACATCTCCAGCTGTTGTTTCCCTGACTCAATTTCCTGCCTTGCTTCATCCAGGCTGATTTTCGCAAGTATAGGATGATTAACGGTATGTGCGCCCACACCCATTCCCGCCTTGAGCAATACCGACACCTGCTCTTTTTTCATCATGGGGGAGTATGAAACATCACTATTCAATTCATTCTCAAGACGCTGAACCTGCTGATCTCTTTCCTTAAGTGGCAAATGCTTTAATTGACGAAGCACCGAATTCACCATTTGCAGTCTCGCGTCCATCGATGTTATTTCGTATTCACCCAGCCCCAGGTTTAATAGAGATACCTTTGGTGTATCCACTTTCCGCAATAATTCAATAACACGGTCATTCCACATGCAACCATGCTCAAAAAACCCAGTGGTCAGAAAAAAGGTAGCGGGTACAGCCCAGCGTTGCAGAATAGGTAGCGCCACCTCAACGTTATCGGCATAACCGTCATCAAAAGTGACGCAGACTGCATTGGCAGGTAACTTTCCTTGCCGAAGAAGCTCCATAGCATTATCCAGAGCCAATGGCGTGAAATAGCGTGCCAAAACTTCCATCTGCCAATCAAACGCAACCGCGTCCACATCATCCGGACGCAGTGGATCAGCAACCGGATGTACTCGATGGTAAAGTAATATAAGCAATTTGGCATTAGCACCCTTTGAAGAAACAATTGCGCTTGCCGCACGAACCAGTGCTCTCATTTACTTATTCCTTTATTTTCTAAAATGGAATGATTATTCATTGCTGCCGGTATCCTTTTATCACAAACCCATGACTTAAGAGTGCGCCGAGTACCGGCACTGAATGCAATAACCAGCGCATCACCCGGGTTTCAAACAACCATTGATAACGACAAAAACGGTAAGGCAAAATCGGAATCCAGTAGCGTTTTAGTTTCACAATCCCTGCATCTTCCATGGCACGACGAAGCTGCCGTGGCGACTCATAACGCAAATGCATATCACGCTGCAAAAGTTTCCGTTTCAATCGACCAATAAGATGTGGCAGGCAGGCACTGTTCAGCGCGTCGATCCATATTTCTCCGCCAGGTTTCACTGCGGCGGCCAGCTCCCGGGACACGTCGTTCGACGTTGATAATGCCTGAGTAACACCAAAACATATGGCGCCATCAAAGCTTCCATTTGCGATGGGTAATCGTGTGACATCCGCAACCCCCCACCCCACGCCATCAGAACTTCGGCTTAATGCCTTTTTCACAGCAGGAAAACAATAATCCAGCCCAATAACCTGCTTTCCCTTGCCCGCCATAAACCGGGAGTAGGTGCCCGCACCACAGCCGGCATCCAGCCATGAACGCGCCTCAGTGGTTGGTGCCCACAAAGCATCAAAGTTACGAACACGAGTCTCCAGTCCGCTTTGCGTCCAACCCGCAATACCCGCATCGTCATCTCGTGCATCAGCATATTGGCCAAAGCGTTTTTTCCAGCCGCGTTCAAAATTACTGCTTTTTGAAGAGTCTTTCCGGGACATTAATATCCACCTCTACGTTGCATAGGTATTTTCGGGTTATCGTGTGATAACGTCGATTGCCTATCCGTATTTCCCGCAGCAAGGGATTGCTCTACTTGTAACTTCAACAAAACCAGCAGTGCCATCAAGTGATACAGAAGATCAAAATAAGCCAGCGAGAGAAATGCTCCGCCCACGGCAAACCCCACCAGACTGACCTGAATCATTCCCGCAAGTTCTTTTGCCCACGCCAAACTATCGGAATCAGCCGCATGCTTCGTCACCCACGACCCCGTACGCCATGATACAAACCCTAATAGCAGAAAAAGGAATAATCCAACAAAACCATGCTCTCCCAACACTGAAAAATAGCTGCTGTGAGCCCCCTGATAACGCCCGGCTGCCTTTTCCATTAACATCTCAACAATCTCGGGGGCATAAAGATGATAGTTAGCGGGTGTAAAAGACTCAAAACCTCCTCCTAAAAACCGGCCCTTTGCCATTTCAATGGCAAACAGCCACGCGGTGATACGTCCCATGGCAGAAGCATCTTCTTCATAAGTTTGCACCGTCTGCATACGCGCCGTCCAACGCTCCGGCATAAATGCAACAGCCACGGGAATAGCTAAAATCAGCACGACTATCATCATCCCCCGCTTCTTGCTTTTGAGTATCATAAAGGCGCCCATGGCGGCGATAGCAAGCAGCCCTCCCCGGGAATAAGAACCCAGTATCGACAATGCAGAAAACCCCATTGCCGCAATAAGCCCACGTTTAACCCACTTATTATCTGCCTGGGTATACAAATAACGCATAAGCGGCACCACCATCACCAGCGCCAGTGCCAGCGAGGTATTACCCACAATAAAACTGCCGGGAGGCCCGACGACGTGAAATTGTCCACCGGTCAACAATGTGAAAATGCCTCCTTTCACGCCATAAAACCCCAATGAAATAACAATGACCCAAACCAACCCGTGAATACGCTCCCGGTGGTTGAATAACATCAAGGTAAGAAAAATCATTAATTGTATTTTAAGCACCTTGGACAATTTCGCCATCGCCTCGTCCGGGTGAATGGCAAATATTGTCGTAATCACCATCCATACCAAAAACAATATCAAGGTGACTGTTATCGGTGTCAGTGGAATGCGCTTTGGCTCTTTCGAAAACAACAGGGCAACCAATGTTGCTGCTCCGATCAGTGCAGCAAAAGGTAAACTAGCGGCAAACCCCCACCCTAACCGGTGAGGAGCCATATACCCGATCCACGACCACGCATACACGCCAATGTGGGGTCGCATCAGGATATAGGGTAATACGCCAAAAACGATAAGCGTTACAGCTATGTCTCTCATTTATCAGGCTCTCGCTGTCATAGGCGTTATAAGCGGTGATACATCACTATTTACGCTCAAAAGTACAGTATCAAAAAAATAGATACGTTTTATTGATCATTCAGCATATCTGTCAAACAAACGTTCAACCGCTCTGCTCTCGCATCCCAGCTGTTTTCTTTTGCCACCATGCGTCTTTGCTCTGTGCTGCCCGCACCGTTGCCCTGCAATGCCGCTTCTATCAATTCCGGCCACTGATCAGCGGTGCGCGCAATGGCAACATTTGATTCAAAAGGAACGACACTGGGAATACCGGAACTGACAACCGGCTTTCCTGTGGCCAGATATTCATGAAGTTTCAATGGATATATACCACGGGTCCACACGTCGCCTTCCACTCGATAACACATGAGATTGACATCCATATTGGCAGCATAACCCGGTATCTCACGGTAGTTTTTCGCACCGAGAAAATAGACATTTTTTAGCCTGGCACACTCATCAAATCCCTCTTGCGTGCGGGCATCCAGTTTCCCTTTGCCGCCGACAAAGACAAAATTCCAGTTCTGCTGACCGTTTGCCAGTGAAGCAATTAATGGAAAATCAACCTTGAGATTAAGATTTCCCACATAGCCAATGCGTGGATGGGGAATGTTTGCAAGATCATCAGGTTCGGGACAATCTCCTGTAGCCGCACCGCAAAAAGCCGTAAAGTCCGCACCATTGGGAAGCACTTCGACGGGTTTTCCGCTAATTGCCGCAAGCTCTTCAGCAATAATATCCGATGATGCCAGCACCAGATCGGCCATGGCTAAAAGCGCCTGCTGTTGCTCCTCCAACTCACGATTCCACCCAGGCGTCAAACTGAGCATGTCATAGGCATGGTAAACCACAAAATCGGCCTGGATTTTTTTAACATAGGGGTAAAACTGCGGATGAAACAAATAGACAACTCGAAGAGCATTTTTCTTTACACCCCAGGCCCGTGTCCAACGGCGTATTGCCATACGGATTGCCAGATGATCAAGCGTCGAAAACCGGGGCCAGCGCAGCAAAAACTTTGGGGGATGATCCACCAGCACCTGATCCTGAGCGCAAAATTCACCGTTGACCGATGCTGCTTTCCACGCTGCCTGATCTCTGTCCCACACACTCCACAAGCCGTTGGTATAAACAATATTGTGCTGGCTTCCCAGCCGTGAAAGCAGCTGCTGCCGATTCATCCACGGCCCATCCCACGCATTGGGAGCCATAGCAACAATGTCCAGTTGGGGCGGGTGAGCGGTATTGTTTGTTTTCATATCAAAGGACGGCGGTTTTTCTTCACATTCACGAAGCTGCTGCAAGTTCGGCGCTCACTCCCCGGTCCGTCAATTCTATCGTGTATTGTGAACCATTCACATCAACCTGTATTCTGCGGGCATCGCCGTTGCCGTCATCTTTTCGGAGCGCTGTTAAGGCCGCCTCTCCGGATTGCAATACCCATAAAAACTCCACCTGCGCATCATTCGCTGAATGCATTAAAACCGGCGTGGCATGAGGCAAAAAAGGCGAATCAGTGTACCAGCCACAAGGAGCGGGTTGTTCCTGGCCCTTGCACACCTGTGTCTCAACCGGCATCAATTGCTGTGCCCGGGCAATCACTTTCCCGTTTCTTTTAATAATCCCGGCTCTCCCTTTCAGCTCAACGGAGCTGTCAGGTAAAAAATGAAACTGCTGGGTATAACGATTCACCGTGTCACCACGAAGACGATCCCAAACCAACAACAAACCTGCCCCTACTTTAACCACTGTCCGTGTCTGTTTGACACCCTCATAAGTTGTGTGCTCTGCTGTAACATAATCCACAATGCCTTTGCTGCCGGAATTCAGAACAAGTCCTCCGCTGGGCACCGCACGCTCCTGAAGACTTAGCCGGTCGAGCTGATGCCGCCGCCGGAATCCCGCAAACCAGTCCCCAAGCCCTGCTGATTCCACAATAGCATTCAGTTTCCAGGAATCTGCTAGCAGGGCGGGTAAACCTTCACGACGACGACTCAGCGGCACTTGCTCCACGCCTTCCACCGTCACGCCATTATGCGAAGCCGAACTTGAGAAATATTCCCGCCAGTGGCGATAATTCTCCGATGTATACATGGTGGACGTAAACGGTATTAATACCCCATCACCATTACGCACGCTGATTCCCAGCGCATCCCGGAGAGCATGCGGGGCTTCCAGAATACGTGTATGAAAGACTATCTCAATATCGTCTTTTTGTTCCGCCACAAAAAAACTGTATCCGCCCTCTGCAAAAACACCCAGTCGTTTGCGCGGGGAAGTATCGATCACATTGCCCTTTGTATCGAGCAGATGGCCGTTACGCACAAGATCCGGGTTCATATCAAACAACACGGTCATCTCTTCTCCCGGTTTGCTGTAAGGCATGCCGTCCACTTCACCATCCGCCCCTGCCATGTAGAGGCCAGCCGTAATCATGTGCGCGAGTTTTTGTTGATACCGGTCGGAGATAGGCCAACCAATATTCCGGGCAACACGCAGTATTTCGAGAAATGAATGAAGCGTATAAAAATGATAAAAACCGGATTGTTCAAGATGAATACCGTCAGCGGAAACATTATCCGCCATTTGCTGTTCAGCCCGGGAAAACCCCAGCTGCAATAACTCACGTTGCAACCGGGAGTCAGTCTCTACCGTGGCCAGCGCCAGCAGGGCAAGCGCATTATTCAACCCATGATTATGATCAGGCCGGTAAATCGAAGGCCGCCGGGCAAATGCCGCATGCTCGGCAATCGCATCGCTAAACATCGCAATATTATCCGCATCAAGATAATTCACCCGTTGCGCTGTCAGCAAAAACCAGGAAAATGCAATAGAACGCCAGGATGTCGCATGTTCGGTCCATGCCCAGTCAGAGGCAGGAGCATCCTGTGGATTGCCTGCCAACCAACTGCGCAAGATGCTGTCTGCCTGAGACATACGCACAATATCTCCCTCACCTCCCGCTTTGATGAGGCATGCAGTAAACCGCAAAGAATGAAGATAAAAATAGGAGTACCCGGAGACATTGTCACCCAGATCCCATTCCGGGTTCAGGCCAATGCCCCTCGACGCAGTGCTATCCAGTTTCAGTTCCCCCTTATCAAGGGCTGCCAGCTTTTCCTCACAGTTCTCCGGTAAATACCGGGGGTAAAACACGTAACGATTCTCACCCGATACCGGCCCTTCCCAGGCCACATCAGCCAGCGAAATATCTTTTGATAAATAGTGTTCAGCCGCAAATCCGCCCACCAGCGCCAACACAACGACCACCAGAAATATAGCCGCACCACGCAGTTTTTTTCCAAATCCCAATTTCATGCTCCGCTTATCAAATCAATAACCGTATTTCACGTCAAATCACACACCTATGTCACCGCAACCTTGCTGATAACATAACGATATTTTCCTGATCGCTCCGGTTTTATTTTTTCCACCCTTTCCACATCAATGCTGACATTCTCGCCAAGACGTTGTTTAAAACCGGATCTGATAGTTGCAACATGCTGTTCTGAAAAGTGTTCATCACCCACCACTTCCACACGCGTCCATTCCAGGGTTTCCTGAATAATTTTAAATGACGTTATGGCTTCTATTTCACGTAATACATAAATCAGTGCCAACCCGTGCATCACGGTGCCATCGGCAGCAATAATAAAATCAGTGGTTCTGCCGTGAATTTCCTTGAGCATGGGCAATCCACGCCCACATGAACAGGTTTCTGTACTCAACGAAGCCACATCGCCGGTACGATAGCGAATAAAGGGAAAGTCATCGGTGAACAGATGAGTAATAACCACTTCACCGCTTTCGCCATCCGGCACAACGTTGCCCTGCGAGTCTACGATCTCAACGATGATGTCTTCTGCGGTGATGTGCATGCCCCCTTCGGGACATTCGTGAGCGATAAAACCAGCATCACGCCCACCGTAACCATTGGCCACCTTGCAACCGAAACTGCGTTCAATTTTTTCCCGTTGCTCCGGATACAATCGCTCTGACGTCACAAAAGCGACGTTGATGCCAAGATCGTCTAACGGCAAACCCTTGCTTTCTGCATGCTGGGCAATGTGCGCCAGTACCGATGGATAACCGAACAACATGCGCGGACGTATGGAACGAATGGCAGCGATAAACTCATTCAAGTGAGTTTCAGACATTTCAAAAGCAGGCAGTAATGTTGACCTGAACATGCGGTCACGCAACAAACGAAACCGGTCCTGGGCACCCAGTTCAATCGGTGAGCCCCAGAGTACAATTTCCCTGTCACCAATATCCACATCCCACCAGCGTGTCGCACGCCACTTGGCGGCAACATCGTGACTCACGCGGGAATGTCCAATAAAAAAGACCAGCGGTTCTCCAGATGACCCGCCTGTATTGAATTGTGAAAGCTGAGTCGCATTATCCGCTTTTAAATCCTGCTGATTGTCTTTGATCAGCTTTTTGTCCAGAAAAGGCAACTGCTGAAGATCAGTAACGGATTTCACCGATGAAACATCAAACCCAAGCCCGTCAAACAGGGACCGGTAATAAGGTACATGCGCATAAACCTGGGAAAGAAAGGCCTGCAAACGCTGCACACGGTACGTTTCCAATGCTTCGCGAGACCACCACTGACTGTTTTCCATGGCCTTTTTGACGCTGACGGTGGTATGTCCCTTCAGCTTTTCGTGCAAGGGAAATACGGCACCGGATATTAATGAGGTGTACAGGTTTTTCATATCAGTGTGAGTTTGTCGTCGTGCAGAATATGCAAGACATAAATAGATAAGTGCCGTATTTTACCATTTTTTATCTATTCCCCGGCCTTCTTTTTCGTTGTTATGACCACAAAGCCTTATTTTTTTGTTTCCTCTGCGTTAACAACACTCAGCGTGCCGGTACCGCTGGTTTATTTCTCAATACTGACTATTTCTGCATACAAACGCAGATAATTTTCCGCGCTACGCTCTACACCATAATCGGCAAGACAGCGTTTGCGAGCCGCTTCTCCCATCGTCCGTCGTAACGCCTGATCATTAACCAGCGCCGTTAATGCGGCAGACAAGGCATCAACATCACCCGGCAGTACCACTTTCCCCTGAACCCCGTCATCGATGACCGTGGGCATTGCCCCCACCGCCGTCACTACCGCCGGGATACCTCCGCCCATTGCTTCAAGCAGGGCAATGGGCAAACCTTCCGCATGTGAGGGCAGCACAAAAATATCGGCTTTTTCCAGCCAACGGTGTTTATCCTCGCCATAGGCCGGTCCAATCAGCTTGACGCGATCCGTCATGCCCGCCTCGTTAATACGGGCCTGCGCTGCATCTGAAATACCCGGGTCATCTTCCCCGCCCACCAAGGCCAGCGTGGCCTCGAGCGGAACGGCACGCATGGCATCAATCAATTCCCACACACCCTTGCGTTGCGACAAATTGCCGAGAAATAAAATAAACACGGTTTGCGTCGCATTTTCTGTTTCCACCGGCTCATCACGCACAGGAACACCATTGGCAATAACACGTAATTGCGCGCCGGGCAGTCTGTCCGTCAGGGTTTCCTGCCAGGTCTTCGACAACACCACCACCCGGTTGGCCCGACGTGCCAGCCATCTGGCGAGAAACAATAGCGGCGCAGGCAATTCATCCAAAAAATGGTCAAAACGGGCACCATGAATGTGCAATACCACCGGTTGTGCCAATAACCGCGCAATAATCAACAATGTCCCGTCCAGAAAATAGGTCAGCCCGCTACAGGTATGAATATGCGCGACAGTCGGGCCTTTGCCACGCAATGCGGATGCCCAGCGCTTCCACAAACTGACACGGGCAACCATGCCCGTTAACAGGGACCGTCCTTCGGAGGTTTGCTTTGCTGTATTGAACGGCACAAGTGCCACCCGGTCAGCAAGGCTGGACTGACTGATATCACCAATAACCGTTGCCATGCCACCAATAGCTGGTGGCAGCGGACCCGCCATCACCACATTCAGCCCCGTCATATCATGCGCTTTTTTATCTTCTGAATGACTGGGGGACACGGCTATTGACCTGCCATCGCCATGGCGTAAACATCACGATAGCGTGCCACACTGACAGGCCAGTTCCGTTCCCGGTCCACAAATTCGCGCCCGGCCTTGCGTAAATCAGCCCAATGCTCGCGTTGATCAAACAATTCAATAGCGGCATCGGCAAGCGCACCGGCGTCACCTGCACGAAACAAACACCCCGTTTTTCCATCGACAATTAATTCTTTGTGCCCCCCAACATCGGATGCCAACACAATGCGTCCCTGCGCCATCGCTTCCAGCGGTTTTAGTGGCGTAACCAGATCTGTCAGGCGCATGGAAAGACGTGGATAAACAAAAATATCCACCAGATTGTAATAACGCTGCACCTGCTCATGGGGAACCCGGCCAGTGAAGATAACCTGCTGATCCAGCCCCAGATCCTTCACCTGCTTGCGCAACTGTTCATCCTGCGGCCCACCACCAACCAGCAGCAGGCGCGCATCCGGATTTGTTTTTAATATTCCGGGCATGGCCTCCACCAATAAGGGAAGCCCTTCATAGGCATAAAAAGAACCGATGAAACCCAGCACCTGTTTTCCCTCAAGTCCAAGTTCACTCAACAGTGCGGGGTCCGCCACACCACCCACTTCAAATTTTTCTGCATCCACCGCATTGGGGATCACCGTAATACGGTTTTCTGCAACCCCCCGGTTAGCGATATCGCCTCGCAAACCCTCACAAATAGTCGTAACGGCATTGGCCCGTCGTAACACATGCGTTTCCATGGCGCGCGTCAAACGATAGCGGAGGCCACCCTCACTTGAAGTACCATGATCAACGGCGGCATCCTCCCAAAACGCACGCACCTCATAAACCACTGGAATGCCCAAACGACGCCCCGCCCGTAACGCGGCAATACCGTTTAATGCCGGAGAATGTGCATGCAGGATATCCGGTTTCACCTCGGCCAACACTTTCTCCAGCCGACAGGTCAGCGCCGGAATAATCGCCAGCTGATTCAGTATGGGCAGTTTTGCCAGCCAGCTGGAAACCGGAGGCGTGCGATAAAAATGCAACCCATCGATATCCTCTTCCGCAGGCGAATCCAGATAATGCTTTGGGCTGGTGAGATGGAATGTTTCCCAGCCCATGGCATGCTGCTGACGCAAAATCGCCGCTGTACGAAAAGTGTACCCACTATGAAGCGGAATGGAATGATCCAGTACGTGTAATATTTTCATCGCTGACTAAATCCCGATTTTTCAGTGGCACATATATACGCCAAATTCATTAGCACTTATGCCCGAGCAATTATATAATTATGTTCTTCATTTGAAATCTCGATGGTTTTTTCTGACCAGCGTAGATTAATCGATTGCGGCAATGGTATTTCAATGTCTTCTATGCTTTGTATTACCGGTTTAATATAATTTTCTATGAAAACAGAAATCACATCCCCTGCTTCTTCCTCGATATGGTTCCATGCTTCTTCACCATGATAGAATGCACCACCGCATTGCATAAATTTATTTGACAGCTCAGTCAACCTGTCCGATGGCGTTGGATCTAAAACTAATAATACAGGTATAAACCCTGCCGCCTGACTTTCAACAGGAAATGAAAGTTCTTCGCTGAATCTACCTTGTCCGCTAGCCGCAATGGTAACGCGCAGCTTAAGTTCATAGGTGCGATTGCTGGCTGGAACGAAACAATCAATTTGCCGACCTTTATTTATCGGCTGACCATCAGAGTCAAGTCTTTTAACGGGAGAGTTTCTTGCCCCAACAGGCTCACCGCCGAGACAACTCGCCAGAATTGGCTCAAATAAATAGCCTGTTTCCTGTGCAGAACGATTGTCTATATCATAAATCCATTTACGCCAAACCATCCAGTTAGCAAGAAGAGCAGTATGACACTCTCCATATTCCAAAAGGACTCTGGGGCCAATTTGGTCCATATCAGGCACTGGTTGAAAAGAAAGAATTCTTCTGTATTTAATTCGACGACGGTGCAAGGCTGAAAGGTTTTCAATAAACAACCCAAAGTCATTATCCTTATTAAAACATAATGCTAAAGAATCAAGGATTAACTCAGGTGTAATATCATTATATTTTTGCTCATCAAACCAGCTTAAAGGTATTCGATAGTATGCATCATCAGGTAATGTAATGGCATTTATATCAGCGCCCTCAAACGACCAACCCAAATCGTTTATTGCGATTGAAATTAAAGATAACAGTTCACTGTCTGACAGAACCACCTGAGCACCACCTGAGCCGTGCATTTTACATTTTGAATACAGATTTCTAATAAAAGCTGTGCCAGACATATTGTTATTCGAACAGGTTTCCCTGCTGGTCCTTGTTATTACTTGAAAGCCTTCTTAACAACAGCTCTGTTCGTTTAAGGGCCGGGCTCATTGCACCTGCTTTTGTGAGCGAAAACCCAAGTATTTTTCCGGGGCCTGTGGATTTGGTATTAAAACCGTAATCATCCTTGATGTGTTCGGCAAATATGCGTGCCAATAGCGGTGGAATTGCATTACCCACCTGCTGTATTTTCTGTGATGCATTGCCACAAAAACTGAAACTATCCGGGAAAGTCTGTATGCGCGCTGATTCTCGAATAGTCAAAGGACGATCTTCAACAGGATGGATAAGTTCCCGCGTGGCTGCACTCGTTATCGTTAAACACGGTTCGTTGGCATGTAATTTCTTTAAGCCTGAAGGTGCGCCACCTCGTTTTTCCGTTGGCGTGCCATCAGCTACTCGTCTGTTAGCCCTTTTTTTGAATGATTCATGCTGAAGCTTTAAAGGTAAATCCTTCATTGTCTGGCCCGGCTTTAAGGCTGCGATTCTTTCCAGCTGAATACCTTTGACTTCCGAAAAATAATGATCCGTTATTTCTGTTGAGTCCCCTCTTAGCAATAAGTCAAAATCATCAATTGGCGGTACATTCAAAGGTTTTAAAACATGAAACTTATTACTTGTTGCAGAAGGAAGACTGCTTATGGCATGACTGATCGTAACATCAGAATTTCTGAAAATCTGGCCAGACACTTTTAAGGTTGGTTCAGGCACTTTAAAATCATGACCAAGTTGATTACCAACAATCAGCACTCGTTTTCGTCTTTGAGGAACGCCATATTCTTGAGAATATATTTTTTCAATTCGGATAGCATATCCAAGTTCAGTAAACGCACTGGCAGCTTCAAACACATATTTTCCATTATTTGAAGTTAGCAATCCTTCAACGTTTTCCATTATAAACCATTTTGGGTTTATTATTTTGAGTGCCCGCACATAGCTTTTAAGCAGGTGATTTCTTGGGTCATCCCAAAAACGGGCTCCAGCTGTTGAAAACCCCTGGCAAGGTGGGCCACCAATAAGAATGTCAAGTTCTCCAGACTGTAAACCGACAGCAGTCATCACTTCCTTGAAATCCAGATTATTAATATCTTCATGGCTACATAAGGTTCCAGGAAAATTTTTTTTATAAGTCTCAACTGCGGCAACATCTTTATCATTTGCATACAAAATGGAATAGCCCGCTTGTTTGAACCCAAGAGAACACCCACCTGCACCACAAAATAAACTAATTGCCGTTGGTTTCATTCATGACCACTATAATATTCTGAAAATACCACCCGGATTATTCTACCGTGGAATGGCGCAATATTCAGGTTCAACTGATCGTACTGGCAGTTTTTCATTTTCCGCCCAAAACCTGACGCTGAAATGACTCGTACATAAACAACGACCACAAGGCCGCACTGTGATCCTGCAAACCCGATTGATGATCATCAATTAAACGGGTCAGAAAACGACGGTCAAATATACCGGTATCCAGCAGACAATCACTCAACACAGATTCCCGTACCCGTTCACGCAGCGGACCACGGAACCATTGTGCAACAGGTACCGCAAACCCCTGTTTTTTCCGATACATGAGATCCTGTGACAAGTGCGGTGCCATGGCTTTTTTGAACAGATATTTTCCGTCGTTACCCCGCAGCTTCAGATCCGGTGACAAACCCGATGCCCACTCCACCACCTTGTGGTCCAGTAACGGCACCCGCACTTCCAGGGCATGCGCCATGCTGACACGATCCACCTTGGTCAGGATATCACCGGGAAGATAGGTCTTCATATCCAGATATTGCATCTTTGATAAAGGGTGCTCCGCCGGTGAATTTTTGTCATGCCCTTTTAACACCTCGAGCGCATGATAACCTTGAAGCTCTGATCGGAATGAGGGTGAAAAAAGCTGCTGACGCAGGGAGTCCTTCAGCACACAGGAAATATCGAAATAGCTTTCGACGGGCGTTTTTGCCAGCGACTGAAATAACGCTTTGGCACGAAAAACCCGGGGAGCCCACAGCGCCTTGGGGTACACCTTCCCCAAACCGCCAAACACCAGACTGCGAAAACCCTGAGGGAATACGTCACGGAGATTCTGCTCGCGCATAAACCATTGATAACGTCGATACCCCGCCAGAATTTCATCACCGCCATCACCGGAAAGTGCCACTGTGACCTTTTTCCTGGCCAGCTCACACACCCGATAAGTGGGAATAGCGGAACTGTCCGCGTACGGTTCATCGTACAACATTGCCAAACGATCAATCAGATCAAAATCATCGCTGTCCACCTGCCAGACGGTGTGTTGCGTGTTGTATTGTTTCGCGACTTCATTAGCATAACCAGATTCGTCATAACGCGGATCAGCAAAGGCAATTGAACAGGTGTTGACCGGATCATCGGACAAACCCGCCATCATCGCGACCACGGCGCTGGAATCCAGCCCACCGGAAAGAAATGCCCCTAATGGCACTTCGGCGACCATGCGAATTTTCACCGCTTCGGTCATGCGATCAGCAAGTTCTTTGGCGTATTCCGCTTCTTCCTGTTTGGGCAATGGCGTGAAAGGCACATCCCAATACTGCTTGCAAACAGGCGTACGCCCATCCCGGGTAATGGACAACGTGTATCCGGGTGATAATTTATGTGCGTGGGAAAGTATGGTTTTAGGCTCGGGTACATACCCGTAAGCAAAATAATCTTCAACCGCCGTTGGTTCGATAGTGCGAGGAAGGTCAGGGTGCTGTAAAAGCGCTTTCAATTCCGAGCCAAAAATGAAGTGTCCATTGGACAGCATTGAATAATACAGCGGTTTGATACCTAACCGGTCTCGCGCAATAAACAATTGTTCCCGTTTACTGTCCCATATCGCAAAAACAAACATGCCGCGAAAACGGTCAACACAGGCTTCGCCCCATTCCTCCCAGGCATGCACAATCACCTCGGTATCGGAATGTGTGCGAAATGTGTGCCCTTTCTGGCGCAGCTCTTTTGCCAGTTCGGCAAAATTGTAAATTTCACCGTTGAACACCACAACCACTGATCCATCTTCATTAAACAGAGGTTGCTGCCCCCCGGAACGATCAATAATGGACAGGCGACGATGCCCCATGCCTAAACCCGGCGCAGTATGAATACCACCTTCATCCGGCCCGCGATGAAACAGTGATTCATTCATACGCACCAGTAAATCCCGGTCCACTTCGCGCTTTGAACGCGTATCAAAAATGCCTGTTAGTCCACACACAATAACTGTCCGTTAACCCTTTATTACTTTCAATAAAATTATTTTAAATATGTGAATTAAACGCCAAAAACACACTACCGTTAAACATCACCGGGTATTTAACGCAAAGTTCGCGAAGGCGCAAAGAACGCAAAATATATGCTGTTTTTCTTTGCGCTCTTTGCGTCTCTGCGCCCTTTGCGTTTACAACACTTGGTTTGATAATGTTACACACTTCTAAAAGCCAAGCTGAGTGATTACGATTATATTAAATAGCGGTATTCAATGTTTTACGGCCAGCAGATCACTATAGACAGTGAGATATTCGTTCACCATGTTTTCGATAGAAAACTGTTGTTCCACACGCGCCCGTCCTGCGCGTCCTTGCTTTTGTTGTTTGGTTTTATCATCGATGTAGCTCTGTAGTGCCATTGCCAACGCAGCCGGGTTTTCCGCCGGAACCAGTTCCCCTGTTATCCCTTCTTCCACCAGCTCGGGATTCCCGCCAACACGGGTCGCCACCACCGGAAGTCCAGTGGCCATGGCCTCCAGAATCGTATTGGAAATACCTTCTGATTTCGACGGCAGAACAAACACATCGAAACACCGCATGAGCTGGGGGACATTATCCAGAGAACCCGGCAACCAGGCCAGATCGGCAGCATTGGCTTTTTCCAGAATATCCAACACTTCCGCCTTCAAGGGACCATCTCCAATAATAACCAGACGCAATTTTTTTCGTCCGTCGGGTACAACATCAAGTAGTTTCACAAAAGCCCGGGCCAGGTTAGCCTGATCCTTGATAGCCGCCAACCGACCGACCGTACCGATGACCAGACAATCAGCCGCAGCAAAATTTTCCAGAGGAAGGTTTTCGCGCGCAGGCACAGCAGGAGAAAATGTGTCCAACGAAACGCCATTGTATATCTGCGCCATTTTTTTGTCCGGCACTCCAATGCTATCACGCAACCAGGTTTCAAGATCCTGGGAAAGCGGAATGTATTTGTGTACCAGCGGACGAAAAAGTCGCCGTAACAATGCGTATTTCCACTCACTGCTATTGAGGTCCATTTCCCGGCCGTGTTCTCCATGAACACGGCAGCGTACACCCGCCAACAACGCGGGGGCCAGTCCTTCCATCGCTGCCAGATTTCGGGTATGAACAATATCGGGACGCAATTTACGCAGTAATTTCCATAAATCAAGGTACATTTTGTAATCGATACCTTCACGCTTGTGCAGCGCAAAAAACGGCACATCGTCACTCAGAATACGCTGTTTAAAATCGGTATATTCGGTCAGGCAGATCACGGCATGCCGATAACGCCCAGGGGGTGTCCGGTTGATCAGGTTGACAAGACCGTTTTCCAACCCTCCCACATCCAGGCGAAAAATAATATGCGCAACAAGAGGAGTTCGTACAGCCGAAGTATGCTGAGCCTTCATGTCTTCGCCGGTTTCTCCAATGTTGACGGAACGCGATTTTGTCATTGTTGATCCGGCGCAACAATATTGACTTTTGCAGTGTCAGTATTCTCATTTACCACAACAATATCAGCGCCTACATTCGCAAGAAAATCCTTTAAATCATCACGCGCTTCTTGCGGATCTATCGTGTAGTCCCTTGCAACCACCACTAACATCGCATCAACCTTGTGATTTCTCAGGCGCTCCCATGATTCCAGCATTTTGGCCTTCACGCGGCTGGCCGTAACCGCACCATTAATGTTGTACCAGTGCCAGACGATGCGACGTTTGTCCGCAGAGCGAATATCCGTTTCTGCGACAGAAACACTTTTTCCAGACAGCATGGTGACGGAGATACTATTATCCTGCACACGACGCCACTGTTCCTGGTCATACACCCGGTTAAGAGAGCCGACCAGTTCCTTGCCATTATCCTGGTTTCCGTAGTAGGCAACATAAAAATAAACCGTTTCAGCCTGGTTTTGATATTGCCGGTAAATAGTCTTGTCTGCACCGGTATAACTGGGTTGCCAGGTATCGTCACTGGCAGTTGGTCCCGCCCATACACCCGATGATTCCGGCAGTTCAAGACGCACCTCCTGCCCTGTGCCAGCGGATGAATCGCTCAACAAGCTGCTGGCGTAAGTACCACCTGCAAGAAAAACAATGGCAAAAGCTGAAGCAATCATCATTCGATAATTATTTGATGACGGTACAACGGGGCCGGTTTGTGGTTTTTTCAGAACATTGGAATCATCAATGGGTTCCTCACGCCAGAAAGACCCAAACCAGAAGAGCAACAACATAACGATGCCGAAAAAAACCCAGCCGTAGAGGATATGATCCACTCCGGTGGCAATACGCATATCGCTGAGATAAGCGATCAGCACAATGCCGTAGGCACGTATGCCATTGGCAACGATAGGCACAATGATACCCAATAAAATAAAACCGGTACGTTTCCAGTAACTGCGATAAGTCATGTAGGCATAAATGCTGCTGAGCGCAATGGAGGCAATCAGATAACGAATACCGCTACAGCCTTCGGCCACCACAAAATGCCCGCCGGGAATGGTGAGGTAAAGCCCTTCCCAATAGACAGGTATCCCGCTCAATATCAACGCCTGCACGGCGAACCATGCCGTTTGATCCTGTAATGGCGCAACCAGAAATTCACCAAAGGGTACTGCAAAAATCAAATAGCCAAGGGGAAACATCATTGCCCTTGCCACAGCATTGCCAAACAGCAGCACCACCAAAAGGGGAATGAGGCCAACAAAAACCAGTTGCTGTATGAGTTGAACTTCTGCAACCCACGCCGCTAACCATAACAAGAGAGCAACGGCCAATACCGGCAATGCCATCAAGTTTGGTACAGGCACCATCTGGCGCAACTGTTTCCGGCGTTGCCACACAAGATAAATGCTGATTGGCAATATCAAAAATCCATGGGCATAGGTTTCTGAGCGTATCCAGATCGCCACAATGGAGGCAGCGGTCTCCCAATACAGGATTAGCGTCACCAACAAAAGCACGCCAAAAGAGATCAGGGCATTTCGCCAGTGGTCATTTTTATGGTGGGCGTCCGCACTCACAACAGGCATTTTTGTCGAAACGATACCGTCATCGTCACCAGCATTTTTTGTGGTTTCCTGTGTTAGCGGATTCGTACCACTCATCGGTTTTCCGCCCCTGTACTGCTGTCGCCGGTATTTTCCAACAACTGTTCTATTCGACTGAGGTTGCGAGTCCAGTCGTAATGTTCAGTAATACAGGAACGGCCCGCTTTACCCAATGCCTCACCACGGTCTGTCGTCAATAAGTCAACAGCCTTGTTTACCATCTCTTCCGGCTCATCCGCTCTCAGCGTTTCCAGTGCCGGACAGCCCACAATACCATCCAGTGCCGCCGAGGTTGCCAGCACGGGTTTTTCCATGGCCATTGCCTCCAGCACCTTGTTTTGCACACCTCGTGCAATTCTTAACGGGGCAACGGCAGCCTGTGCGTGAGCCAGATAAGGGCGAATATCTTTGACAGAGCCTGTCACATGAACACCGGCCCCCGCACCCAGTTTTTTGACCCCCTCGCCAGGGCGTCCCCCGACAATATAAAACCGTGCATCAGGCACCCGTTGAAGAATCTTTGGGAACACCGTTTGCGCAAACCACACAACCGCATCGGCATTGGCCCAATAATCCATTGCCCCTGTAAACACCAATACCCGCTCCCCCGGTGCATAGGGGTTTTGCAGACGTTGATTTTGGGAAAAATAGTCGGCATCAACACCGTTTTCGATATAACTCACCCGGGAGGCGCTTTCCGGTGCCAGTTTTTTGAACATGTCCGATTCAGTCTGCGATACAAAAATTGAGGCATCAAACTGTCGGGCCACACGGCGCTCAAATGTCAGCAGGGTTTTGCTTTCACGTTTGTACAACCAGCTCATGGGCCATTTTAACGACTCGCTGTATTGCTGCCATTTATCGGAATCAATATCGACAAAATCGACCACACGGCGAATATGACTGGTACTGTCCTGTAACAGGTACTGACACATCGCCGAAGAAAAAACCAGCACCCTTTTTATGGCATGCTCACGCAGGGTCGCATCCACCCAGTTGCGCATGCGTGCATTCTGATAGTAAGGCACCGTCAACGCCTCGCCCGTGAGAAAACCCCGGGTACTGCGCAATTTGGCAAAAAGCGGATTCAGCCCCTCATAACAGGTCTCCCCGCAAAGTTTGTCCAGTTCGGCAACATATTGCCAGTCAACAGGGTCATCAATAAATGTGCCAAGATGTACCCGATAATCTTTGACCAGCTGTTTGAGCAGATTAAATGAACGAATCTTATCACCCTTGTTGGGAGGATAAGGAATGCGATGAGTGAGAAATAACAGGTCTTCCACGTCAGTCAGCCCTGCAAATCATTGATTGACCACCGCAGAATCACCCTGACTGGCTTCAGTTTGTAACTGATCCAGGGAAATGATGTCCTCGAAACTTTCCCGCTCACGAATCAACTCCGCCTTGCCTCCCTGCAACATGACCGCCGAGGGTCGCGGATTGGAAAAATTCATCTGGTTCGGCACAAAATAAGCGCCGGCATCCATGATCGCCAAAATATCGCCCGCGTTAACGGCAGGCAGTTCTTTTAGCTTGAAAAGTATATCGCCGGGATGACACAGGGGGCCAAATACACTGCAACGTCCACTACGCGGCGCACTCATTTTTGAGGCCACAAACAACTCGTGATATTCGTAGCCCGTTGGCATAGCGATATTTTTTCCGCCATTGGCGATAATATTGGTGACGTTATTAGCGCCAGCTTTGGTGGCCAGTACTTCCAGCAACAAAATCTGCGCACTGCTGGTAATGGCGCGTCCCGGTTCAAATATCAGGGTGGGCGCATCAGGGTCAGTCAAAGAATAATACTGACTCATCAACCGGGAAATGGCTTTCCCGTACTCCGAGATATTGGGGCAGGCCTCTGTGTCCAAGGGCCGCACCGGCATGTCATTGTTTCGCATCATCATATCCACGCCGGAAAATTCCCGGACAGTGGGCACACCAAAACCGCCGCCAAAATCAAAATAGCGAATATCAATATCAAGGTCACGTTTCAGCACACGGGCAAATTCCAATACTTCTTTTATCGCCGTCAGGTAGATTTCTATATCGCGAATCCCGGTACCCAGATGTACATGTATGCCACAAGGTTCAAGCTGTTCGTGCTGACATAATTGCTGAAATGCCTTCAACGCATCACCATTGTCGATGCCCAGGCCAAACTGCGCTGACCACCCCACCGATGTCACTACCCGCACACCGACCCGCTGGCGATGACCATACTGCTTCGCCAGATCCGCAATCCACTCGATTTCGTGCAAACCATCAATATTGATAATTTTGGCCTGATTGGAAACGGCCAGTTCCACTCCCTCACGGGTTTTACCGGGACCATTAACAATGATGGAAGGCCCAGGCACACCCAGCCTCAGCGCCAGCCAAAGTTCAAAATGGGAAATAACTTCCGCGCAGGCACCACATTCATGCAATGCACTAATGACCTGTGGCAACGGGTTGGTCTTGTAGGAGGTACCAATCACCACCTTGGGATAGTGATCAGCAAACGCATCGTAAAAAGCACGATAATTGCGGGCCAGTCTCTCCCCATCCACCACATACAACGGTGCGCCATATTCTCTGGCAAGGGAAACCAGGTCACAGCCTTGCGCTTCCAGGTGACCTGCATCATTAATACTTAAATCCCAGTGGGAAGGAGCAAGCCCGCGCAAATCCAGCCCTCGGCGTGCAAATTCCTTACGGTCAGCGGCAGCAATCCTGTGAAGAAATACCCGTGTGAGGATGTGTTTAAGCCTTCTGATCATTGCTCAAGCCCTCGCCCAGCACCGTAAACGAGGACAAAAAATGATGGTAAAAAAAATTCCCGGACCGGACCGGCGGTCGCCGGGGCGACACGAAGAGACATTATTAGCATGTTATATTCGCTTCCTGCGCAAATTTGTAAACTGATTATACGCGCATGAACGCGACACTTGAGATCCCAAAAGCATTCTGTCGGACGCAAACCTGCGACGTACGACTCCGCCTGGACCAGCAAACCCTGAACTCCGTGCATTTTAGGGAAACGCGAGGACACGCGCAATTTTATGAGCAGGACACCCGGCAATAATTAGACTCAGTCTACCTTCGGCAAGCAGCTCCCTGAGTGATGGGCTTCTGCGTACAGTCTCAATCATTGCCAGACATCGGCTGGCGGGTGATGCCCATCAGCCGCCATAGCAGGTTCAAGTTGTGCGTGGAGCGGTGTTGGTCGTTTCCAAATCATTCGGCAAAAAGCAGGAAGGGTATTTAGATCCTGCCCGCTGAAGAGACAAGGTGGGCGAAATCTCAGTTATTTTGTCCCGTTGCACGCTCACGGGAGGCAGGCGCGCACTCCTTTGCCCTCACCTTATCCGACGATTTTTCAGACACAACAGGATTATCAAAAATAAGTGTTAACACGTCCCTCGAACAAAAAAATTCCCGATCAACGCTGAACATAATAACAACCCAAAGAAACCGAGCAAAAACCTTGGGTTTATTTATGCCTTTTATTTCCCAAAATGCTGCACGATCAAAATAGTGAATGCCTGCCATCCAGCGTAATGTCTGCTCCGGCATCATACCAAAACCCAATGGTCGATCCAGAACCGGAAAAGGAAGGCACTGCCAAATGAGCATGACAACCAGAATTGTGATATGGATGGTCTTTGGATTGGTCATCGGCAGTTTAATTAAAGCATTCGCCAGTGACGTTGCATTTATCCAGGAATACCTGGTCAATGGGGTTTTTCATATCGTAGGCAGTATTTTTATTAGTGTGTTAAAAATGCTGGTAGTGCCACTATTGACGTTTTCTCTTATTTCTGGCGTTTGTGGTATAGGAGATATTGGAATATTGGGACGCATAGGCAGCAAATCATTTCTATTATTTATTCTGACCACCATCTTGGCAACGTCTCTGGCTATTACTCTGGCAGTTATCATCGAACCCGGACAGGGATTCGATATGACTCAAATAACCCACAACACATCACCTCCTCCAATCACACCGTCCTGGACACAGATTCTTATTGATTTAATACCCAACAATCCTATAGCCGCTTATACTGAAGGAAATATGTTGCAAATAATTTTTTTCACTATTTTATTTTCCATTGGCATATTAATAACGGGAAAATGGGGTCAACCCATCATTGAATATTCCAAAACGATGAATGAAATAATGATGCAGGTTGTCGCTGTAGTAATGAAAATGGCACCTGTTGGCATATTTGCACTGATGGCAAAAACGTTTTCCGAATTGGGACCAGGGTTAATTTTACCCATGATTAATTATGTTTCCCTTGTCGCTATTATATTGATTCTTCATGCAACGGGAACGCTGATGATATTGCTAAAAGTAGCCAGTCAATTAAGCCCCAAAATTTTGATGAAAAAAATTCGCGCGGTGCAAATATGTGCATTTAGTACTGCAAGCTCAAATGCCACCATTCCTGTTACGCAACGTACCGCAGAAAAATGTCTCGGCATTGACAATAAAACCGCTTCGTTTGTCATTCCATTAGGAGCAACATCAAACATGGATGGAACAGCCATTACTCATGGTGTCGCGACGGTGTTTATTGCAAATATTTATGGGATAGAACTTGGCATCATAGATTATCTTGCTGTCATTAGTATGACAGTATTAGCATCCATTGGTACTGCGGGGGTACCCGGCCTTGGTCTGGCAATGTTGGCGATGATATTCATCCAGATTGGATTACCTGTAGAGTCTATTGCCTTGATTCTGGGAGTGGATCGTATACTGGATATGCTACGCACAGTAGTAAATGTTACAGGAGATACGGTCATCGCTACGGTTATTTCTCGCAGTGAAAATAATATATCAGTGGATACTTTCAATAACCCTGACGCGGGACAGGATAAAGTAAATTCACCTTCCCAGATAAATAATAAACACCCCTTGTCTCAAAGGG
>JALSGT010000061.1 GCA_026982555.1 Chromatiales bacterium | reverse complement strand
CCATCAGGTCAGCTTCAAAGCGGCTGCACTGTTGGCTGTTCGGGGGTGTGACAATAATTAACTGGCCGATGTCTACCTGGCCATTTTTCAAGTGACTGTTGATGGCCTTGAAATGCTCAACCGCCAGTGCCGAAGGATTGGTGTAAAGCGAGCGGATCAGCGCGTCAACGGCCTGTGGTTTTTCCGCAAAATGGTAGTATATTTCGTCAGGGATGGCGCTGGCTGAAGTGGTCATGGTGGTTTCCTTGTTTTACCGGGAGCACGGGAAGTATAAATACCCTTTTTCCCGGAATCCACCGCCTCTGAAGAATCACCCTTCCCGCTTTTTTGCACTGAGCAGAGACAAAAAAAGCACTCCGATGACCCGTGAGTGCTTAAAAAACCACCAAAATAAAGTGGTAGGCGCGAGTGGATTCGAACCACCGACCCCCACCATGTCAAGGTGGTGCTCTAACCAACTGAGCTACGCGCCTGCGAAGGTCGCACACTTTACCCGAAAGCAGGTGGCAATGACAAGTGCCACAAACAGGATTAAGTCGTATTTACGATACCCATGGCATTCGCTTGAATGTGGGCAATTTCATCACGCACCCTGGCGGCATCTTCAAACTCCAGATCCTGCGCATGCTGGTACATCTTTCTTTCCAGTTGCGCAATGCGCTGTGCCAGTTGAGCGGGTGACATGGCGGCGTATTCGGCCATTTCGTCGGCCACCCTGGCAAACTCACCGGGCTTGAGCCGGTCGTAACCTTTGCCGGTGCTTCTGCCCCCTTCCATGATGTCCGCGATCTGCTTGCAGATGGTGGTGGGTGTGATGCCATGCTCTTCGTTGTAGGCATGTTGTTTGGCGCGACGCTGCCCGGTGATGTCGATAGCCTTTTGCATGGAATTGGTAATGCGGTCACCATAAAGAATCGCCTTGCCATTGGCATTACGGGCGGCACGGCCAATGGTCTGAATCAGCGAACGCTCAGAACGCAGAAAACCCTCCTTGTCGGCATCGAGAATGGTCACCAGCGATACTTCGGGCATATCCAGTCCTTCACGTAACAGGTTGATCCCCACCAGCACGTCAAACTCACCCAGGCGCAGGTCACGGATGATTTCCATGCGTTCCACGGTTTCGATGTCTGAGTGCATGTAACGCACGCGCACATCATGATCACCCAGATAGTCGGTAAGGTCTTCAGCCATGCGTTTGGTGAGTGTGGTGACCAGTACACGCTCGTTCACCGCCGTGCGTTTGTGAATTTCTGATAGCAAGTCATCCACTTGCGTGGTCGCCGGACGTACTTCGATCACGGGGTCCAGCAGGCCGGTGGGACGCACCACCTGTTCGATAACCGCACCGGAATGCTCGGCTTCGTAAACAGCAGGTGTCGCCGATACAAAAATAGTTTGCGGCATCATGCGTTCAAATTCGTCGAAGCGTAGCGGTCGATTGTCCAGCGCTGACGGCAGGCGAAAACCGTATTGCACCAGATTTTCTTTGCGCGCGCGGTCGCCTTTGTACATACCACCAATCTGCGGCACGGTGACGTGGGACTCATCCAGGATCAGCAACGCCTCTTTGGGCAGATAGTCGATGAGCGTCGGAGGCGGGTCACCCGCCTCACGTCCTGACAAGTAGCGTGAATAGTTTTCCACTCCTGAGCAGTACCCGAGTTCCAGCATCATTTCGATATCGTATTTGACACGCTGTTCCAAACGTTGCGCCTCCACCAGTTTGCCCTCTTCGTAAAAATACGCGAGACGCTCTGGCAGTTCGAGTTTGATTTGTTCCACGGCATGCAGCACCGTGGCGCGCGGCGTGGCGTAATGGGTTTTGGGATGGATAGTCACCCGTGGCAAACGTTGCAGCACCTCGCCAGTCAGCGGGTCAAAATACGCGATATTATCGATTTCATCGTCAAACAATTCCACGCGCACGGCTTCCCGGTCAGAGTCCGCAGGAAAGATATCGATGACATCGCCACGCACCCGGTAGGTACCCCGGTGCAGCTCCACATCGTTGCGTTTATACTGTAGCTCCGCCAGTCGTCGCAAGATATTGCGCTGGTCGATAGTCTCACCACGAGACAGGTGCAGCAACATTTTCATGTACGACTCCGGGTCCCCCAAACCATAAATAGCCGACACGGTAGCGACGATGATCACGTCCTTGCGTTCCAGCAACGCCTTGGTCGCCGACAAACGCATTTGTTCAATGTGTTCGTTCACCGAGGCGTCTTTTTCGATGAAGGTGTCTGAGGAGGGTACGTAGGCTTCAGGCTGATAATAATCGTAATAAGAAACAAAATATTCCACCGCATTGTGTGGAAAAAATTCTTTCATCTCACCATAAAGCTGGGCCGCCAGCGTTTTGTTGGGCGCCATAACCAGCGCCGGACGCTGCACGGTCTGAATCACATTCGCGATGGTGAAGGTTTTACCGGAGCCAGTGACGCCCAACAGGGTCTGCCCCGCCTCACCGGCTTCAATTCCCTCGATGAGCGATTTAATCGCCGAGGGCTGGTCACCCGCGGGCTCAAATTCCGACACCAGTTCAAATCTTTTTGTCATACTCTTTCGTGCGCCAAGTCCAATCGAGTATATTACCCTAATAACCACTTATTATGCGTTTAACATTTGAGGAACTTCGTTTGAGCAAACTATCGTCTGAACAGCTGTCTCACCGAGTGCAAAACATCAAACCCTCGCCAACACTGGCAATTACCGCGCGCGCTAAAGCGCTCAAAGCGGCAGGAGAAGATATCATTGCGCTCGGTGTGGGTGAGCCCGATTTCGACACCCCGGAACATGTCAAACAAGCGGCCATTGCAGCGATTAACGCCGGAGATACCAAATACACCGCAGTAGATGGCACACCGGAATTGAAAGCCGCAGTGGCTCGCAAATTCATGCGCGATAATCAGCTGGACTATTCCATGGAACAGATTCTGGTGTCCTGCGGAGGTAAACACAGCTTTTTTAATCTTACTCAGGCACTGCTCAATGCGGGTGATGAAGTTATCATCCCTGCGCCCTACTGGGTCTCGTACCCGGACATGGTAACCCTGGCCGAAGGTGTACCCGTCATTGTTGCAACAGGTATCGAGGCCAGGTTCAAAATCAC
>JALSGT010000060.1 GCA_026982555.1 Chromatiales bacterium | reverse complement strand
ATGTTTCCACATTAACCACCCAGCCTACAGTGGCAGCAGTGGCGACCTTCGGGCTGCTGTTATTGTTATGGGTGTTAAATCTGGCGGGCAGTACCGGTAATGAAGGCGGTGGTGTGCTGAGTTATCTTTCTTTGCTGAGCCATTACCAGCCCTTGTTAAAAGGGATTTTCAGCAGTACCGATATTATTTACTATTTGCTGTTGATTTCCAGTTGTCTGGTGCTCAGCATACGTCGGCTGGATGCCGACCGTTTGCAGCACTGAAAAGTCCAGCTGACTTTTTATTCATCAACTTTTGTTTTACCCATTATTGATCATCCTGAAATGAAAGGAGAGAGAAACATGGACCAACATCTTTATTATTATCGCGCAACAGTACAATCCGTTTACGATGGTGATACTTGCACTCTGAATGTCGATTTAGGTATGGGTACCTGGTTACACCATGAAAAGATTCGTCTGGCACGCATTAACACCCCGGAGTTGCGTGGTGACGAACGCCCTGCCGGTTTACGGGCGCGGGACTTTGCACGCAACCTATTGATGCCCGATAACGAGCCCGGCAAAGAAATCTGGATCAGCACAGAAAAAGACAAAAAGGGAAAATACGGTCGTTACATCGCCGACATCTGGATAAAGGATGCCAAGGGAGAACCTTATAACGTGAATGATGCCCTGGTGAATGCCGGACATGCAAAATATGTACAATATTGATTCAGCCTCTTAACGCCATCATTTCATGTTAGTGACTTCAAAAACCCGCACTTACACCCGCTTGCAAAGCGTGGTGTTTACCCTTTTATTTCTGGCGGTAATAGGCGTACTGGCCTATTTGAGCACCCGTTACAGTATTACTGCGGACTGGACAGCCAATAATCGCAATACCCTGTCTGAGGCCAGCAGTGAATTACTTAAACAGCTGGATGGCCCGATCACTATTACCAGTTACGCAACGGAAGATGAGTCCGTACGTCGTGCGGTGAGCGAACTGGTTGACCGCTATCGACGTTACAAGACGGATTTAACTCTCCAGTTTGTCAACCCTGACCTGGAACCCGAAACGGTGCGGGCACTGGGTATTCGTGTCAATGGTGAATTGCGCGTTGAATACCAGAAGCGCGAAGAAAATTTGCAGAATCTTTCCGAGCAGGGGCTGACCAACATACTGCAACGTCTGGCGCGCAGTGGTGAACGCTGGCTGGTGTTTATTGAGGGCCACGGCGAACGCAAACCACAAAGCGTCGCCAATCATGACCTGGGTCAATGGTCACAACAACTGACGGCTAAAGGTTTTAAAGTACAAACACATAATCTGGTGCAAAACCCGCAGCTACCGGAAAACACCCAGGTGTTGGTATTGGCCGGACCGCAAACAGACTTATTGCCCGGTGAAGTGGCGATGATTACTCAATATGTGGCGGGCGGCGGCAATTTATTATGGTTAACGGATCCCCCTGAAGATAAAAATCACTACGGGCTGGTACCACTGGCGACACAACTCGGCGTTGATTTTGAACCCGGCATGGTTGTTGACCCGACAACGCAGGTATTGGGTATCAGTGATCCACGCTTTGCCCTGGTGGCCGATTATCCCGGACATGCAATCACCCGGAATTTTGATGCGCTGACCCTGTTTCCGCAAAGTCATGGCCTGATCATCACACCGCCTGATGGCTGGCAGGCGCGGATTATTTTACAGACTGAAAAACGCAGCTGGTCCGAGCTGGGTGACATGTCGGACTCGTTCCAGTTTGACGCCGCCAATGATATTCCCGGACCATTGACACTGGGGGTCGCCCTGACACGCGCGTTATCAGTCGATGACAGCGAACCACCGCAAGAGCAACGTATTGTTGTTACCGGTGACGGAGACTTCCTCTCCAACGCCTATCTCGGCAACGGTGCTAACCTGCTGTTGGGCATGAATATCGTTAACTGGCTGGCCAATGATGATCAGTTGATTAACATTCCCGTTAAAACAGCAACCGACCGGAATTTGCAATTGTCATCACTGGCGCAAGGCATGATCGGTTTCGGCTTCCTTTTTGTGTTGCCGCTATTGCTCGCGAGCAGCGGATTCTTGATCTGGTGGAAACGGCGCAAACGCTGATGATTTATTTTGATTACCGGTTATGGCCTTTATTGTGAGTCCCAAAACCCTGCTCAATATTTTTTTGGCGCTGATGCTGGTCGGCCTGTTGGCACTGGTGATTTACGAACCAGAAAAAACAGCATCACCGGATACCAAAAAACTCACTGCGCTTGATCCCGACACCGTGCAAAAAATCAGCATTGAAAGCCCCGGCCGCCCATCACTGTTGTTAACAAAAAAATCTGGCCATTGGCAAATGCAAAAACCGTTGATGATGCCTGCCAATGCCGGGCGCATTCAACAACTGTTAAAAATTACCCAGGCCAAAAGTATCGCAGACTATGCCATGAGCCGCGCAGATGCCAATCAACTGCAACTTGATACCCCCAGCCTGTCATTGAAACTGGATGATGTACTGCTGCGCTTCGGCACGACCGATGCCCTGGGTGGCAGCCGGTATGTGCAAGTGGGCAATACGGTGCATCTCATTACTGACAAATATAGCCACTTGATGAAAGGAGCAGCAACGGAATTTGTCAGTCCCGCACTGTTGCCGCAGGGCAGCGTTATTGAGAAACTCATCTTGCCTGATTTGCGATTGACACAGCAAAATGGTCATTGGTCAGTCGATGGATATGAAAGTGAAGGTGATGCTGATGCTGATGCCATTCAAATGCTGCTGGATGAATGGCGACATGCGCGCGCCTTTCGTGTGAGCCCGATAGACAAAGATGGGACGATAGCGAAAGAAAACATTGCCATAACCATTAGCAAGAATATTGATTCTATTGGTAAACAGGTACTACGATTTACCGTGTTGCGTGACGCAGCCGGAATCATCTTGCAACGTACAGAGCCGGGTATCCAATATCACCTCCCTCTGGAAGCCGGTCAACGTCTGTTTGCCCTGCCTGCCACTGTCGAACCCGCGCAATAGCGATGCCTGAATTACCCGAAGTTGAAACGACCCGCCGGGGAATCAGTCCCCACATCATTGGCAAAACCGTACAGGCCGTCGTATTGCGTCACAAGCAATTACGCTGGCCGATTCCTGCGCGACTAAAAAGTGTTTTGC
>JALSGT010000059.1 GCA_026982555.1 Chromatiales bacterium | reverse complement strand
TTTGGGTGTTAACCCGCTCTGATGCCGCCTACCCGAATCGTCTTAAAACGCGACTGAAAACCGATGCACCACCGGTACTGTTTGGTTGTGGTAATGCTGATTTACTTAACCGTGGCGGAGTGGCTGTGGTTGGCTCGCGTAATGCCGAAGCAGATGATTTACAATTCACCGAAGAACTGGGTAAAAAAACAGTCAACGAAGGTTTTCCCATTGTTTCCGGGGGAGCACGAGGTGTTGATGAAGTTGCAATGCTGGCAGCAATAGCAGCCGGAGGCACAGTGCTGGGAGTGCTCGCTGACAGCTTGTTGCGCGCAGTGACTTCCAGTAAGTGGCGACAAGGGCTAATGGACAACAACCTGGTCCTGGTCTCACCGTTTTATCCTGAAGCCGGTTTCAACACAGGCAATGCTATGGGACGCAATAAATATATCTATTGCCTGGCGGATACGGCTGTTATTGTTCATTCGGGCAGCAAAGGCGGCACCTGGAACGGCGCGCTTGAGAATCTGAGCAAGAACTGGGTGCCGCTCTGGGTAAAACCCACCAGCGACAAAGCGGCGGGCAATGCCGAAATTGTGCAGAAAGGCGCGCACTGGTGTGAAACAGTGGTTGATGAAATGTCAATTCCATCTTTGTTTGAGTCCTGGACAATGAGCGGGCAATCCATGGATTTGTTTGCGGTATCTGAAGATGATTCATTGGTGACAGAGTGCAAAGCCGCTAGTGAAAAAGCTAAGGTTGTAGTGACAGAAGAAGCATCACGGGAAACGATCCCAACAGATTTTTATCAGCTTTTTTTAGCGGAATTGCAGCGTATAACCGGCAAGTCACCCCTGTCCACTGAACAAATTTGTACACAGCTAAGTCTGCATAAGAGCCAGGTGAGGGAATGGGTAAAACAGGCAATGGAAGAAAAACAAGTGAAGAAGCTGAATAAACCGGTGCGATATCAATGGACTGGAAAATGATTTTTCAGGTGTGGTTTTACGATAATCCTAAAATCCGCAGTTGAATGGCCTGGTGCGTTGAATGTTGTGGCTGGCAAGGCGCGATGAGGAGTCATAGCCCGCTATTGCAACGATGCGCAACGCGGCCAGACGCAAAAGGCAACGTACTTACCGGTCGCAGCGACTCACTCAACCCGTGAATGCGCCAAAACCACTCAACAGACTATTGATCAAAATGTGAATACATCCTCGAAACGGTCAACTGCGGAATTTAGGATAATGATTAATTGACAGCAAACGATTCGTCGTTTTTAAAGGTCAATACTGGGGGGTATACATTGGAACCGACAGACCTGAAAAATAGCCGTCGCCCTCATTATACGCATTGAGCGCAGCCCGCCAATCTGTTAATCTGCGTCCCCTTCTGATGTCCCCCTTAAACCTGACCATATTCCGGGTTGTTAATGACCAAATTTGTATTCGTAACTGGTGGCGTTGTTTCCTCTTTGGGGAAAGGCATCGCCTCTGCCTCGTTGGCTGCCATTCTTGAATCGCGCGGCCTGAAAGTGTCCCTGATGAAACTGGACCCGTATATCAACGTGGACCCCGGTACCATGAGTCCCTTCCAGCACGGTGAAGTCTTCGTTACGGAAGACGGTGCCGAGACTGATCTTGACCTGGGTCATTATGAGCGTTTTGTGCGCACTACCATGGGCCAGCGCAACAATTACACTTCAGGGCGTATTTATTCTGATGTGATCAGCAAGGAACGCCGGGGCGATTACCTGGGGGGTACCGTGCAGGTCATCCCGCATATCACCGATGAGATCAAGCGTCGCATCATGGAGTGTGCTGAAGGGCTGGATATTCTGATGGTGGAGATTGGCGGTACGGTGGGTGATATTGAATCCCTGCCGTTTCTTGAAGCCATTCGCCAGATCGGCATTGAACAGGGCCACGATAATTCCTTGTTCATGCACCTGACCCTGTTGCCGTTTATCCCCACTGCGGGCGAACTGAAAACCAAACCCACCCAGCATTCGGTTAAGGAGCTGCGCTCTATCGGTATTCAGCCCGATGTGCTTATTTGTCGTGCCGACCGTCCGGTGCCGGATGATGAGCGCCGCAAGATTGCCCTGTTCACCAATGTCGAAGAACGCGCGGTTATTTCCGCTGTGGACGCCAATAGCATTTACCAGATTCCTGTACTGTTGCACGAACAGTATCTCGATCAGATTGTGGTGGATAAATTGCGTATAGAAGCGCCACAGGCGGATCTCTCCGAGTGGCAGGCGGTCACGGATGCACTGTTTGATCCCAATGGTGAAGTCACTGTTGCCATGGTGGGCAAATACATGGATCTCACCGAGGCTTACAAATCCCTCTCCGAAGCATTGATTCACGCAGGGTTGCATACCCGCACCAAAGTGAAAATTCATTACATAGATTCGGAAGACATTGAAACCGACGGTCTGGATTGTCTTGAAGATATCGATGCCATTCTGGTGCCGGGTGGCTTTGGTGAGCGTGGAGTGGAAGGCAAAATCAGCACGGTCAAATATGCCCGCGAAAACGGCGTACCTTATTTGGGTATTTGCCTGGGCATGCAAGTGGCGGTGATCGAATATGCCCGTCATATGGCCGGACTTGAGGGGGCGCACAGTACCGAATTCAAAACCGATGCACAGCATCCGGTCATCGGGCTTATCACTGAGTGGACCACGGCGGATGGCGAGGTGGAGCAACGTAGCGAAGATTCCGACCTTGGTGGCACCATGCGTCTCGGCGGTCAGGAATGTCACCTCATGGACGGCTCCAAGTCACGCGAACTGTATGGCAAGGAGGCTATTATTGAACGTCATCGTCATCGTTACGAATTTAACAACAGCTATCTTGATATTTTGCAGAAAGCGGGTCTCGCTGTTGTGGGGCACTCTGCTGACGGCAGTCTGGTGGAAATGGTGGAAATTCCTGAACACCCATGGTTTGTTGCCTGCCAGTTTCATCCGGAATTTACCTCCACGCCGCGTGATGGTCACCCATTATTCAGCGGTTTTATCAGTGCTGCACGCGCCAGGGCAGGAACCTGAATCATGAGCATGAAACTCTGCGGTTTTAACGCCGGGCTGGATCAGCCACTGTTTGTTATTGCTGGCCCCTGTGTCATCGAATCCGAACAGCTGGCCATGGACACCGCCGCAACATTGAAAGAAATAACCGACAGG
>JALSGT010000058.1 GCA_026982555.1 Chromatiales bacterium | reverse complement strand
TAGTTGCCACCAGCGGTTTTTCAACCTTACATATTTTCATTTAATGTGCCTCCTGCCTGTTCAATGCCAGGGAACATCCTACCGTTTCCGCGCAGGCATCCGCATGACAATCCCGCACCATCATCAGGGTATGCAACATACCGTTGTCATACAGCGCGGCGAAACGGTGCTTCAGTGCAGCATCAAGCTGATGGCAGCGATCCACTGCACGCTCACGAGCACCCGGAACCTGACCGTGATAATCATTCCGAATCACCACCGGAATCGGCAAACCACGGGACACATTCAATTTGCTGAATATGTTTATTCCTACATCTAAATCTCTGGCACCTTCTTCAACCGTTTTCAGGTAGGCAAAGTAAGTCAAATTGCGCAACTGTATTTCTTCAAAACCGATACCCATACCAATAAAACGCTCTTGATGGCCGATATCGTCATACCGTCCGTTGTAATACTCACGGACATAATTCACTTGCGACATATTGCCGTGAAACAGTCTTGCAACAAAGCGCAACATGCCTTCAGTGGGTGCAATCCCCTGGGACTGTGCCAAATGCCCAAGAATGTTATACATCTCTTCACTACTCGCACTACCTGCGACATAAACATCACTGCAATCGACATAGCGCAATGGATCAATGCCTCCATCCGCATCTGACAAATGAACACGAATCGCATCGTTGTCTGTGTCGATGCCAATCAACAACAGGTCGATAGAAGCACCGCAACAAAAACTGTTTTCCACACCCTGCTGAAATGCCTGTAACCGTGACAATGCACCTTCAGCCGCTTTCACCGCATCACTACCGTGTGCCGCACAACCTTCCACATCGGGGGCGCTTGTGCTGTAGTGATAAACTGCAGCCTTCAAATAGCGTGTCGCTGCATCAACACTGTTGGGCTTTGATTCCCGATGCCGCAACATTTCTGTTTCGACCCACTTTTGCAAACTGTCATCAATATCAAACATTGCGCCTGCATAAGACTTGCGGCGCACTGATTTGTAAGGCAGGCGCAGCACATATCGAATCACATGCGCTAAACGGCCATCTGCACACGGCGATACATCTACAGTGTGAAAACCACACCTCTCGATAAACGCCTGAAAATCTTCATCGTCCAAACCCGCCAGAGGTCTGTTTGTAAAAAACTCATCCGACATGCGGCGAAACGTTTCAAAAACACACCACACATACAACCGGCCAACATCCACAGACTTTATCCAGGCATCCGCCAGCAAAACTGCTGGCAACTCAAAACCCAGACGCTCACGGGCGATAGTTTGCGCACGATGTAAAAAATCCGTCTCATGCTGAAAACCGGAAATTGCCTTCAAGCATAATTCAATGTTCGCAAATGCCTGCTTTACTTTTTGTTCGTAGCGATAAAGGTGTAAATTTTCACCCCCACCCGTTGATGCGTAACCAGCCCCATAAGCAACATCCGTACGCGGTGCAGAGGGTCGCAGCATAGGCTGCGCACGCTGCAAAGGTCGTCTGCTTTTGGCTCTGGCATTAAACATTTTCTTTACCTACCTACGTCATCATTCCAGGGTTTGCCTTAAAGACCCGGCGGGCTATTGCCCACCGGCTCTGCTAAATCATTACAGATAAGGCAAGGTAAAACCGTACCGACTATCCTCTGGCACCACCTGATACTGTTATCATTGCGCCTTTTTCAGTGCTTCCACTTCCACCCGTCACTTTCGAGTCACTGGGAGGTACTTCTTCGTTACGCTTTGGCGCTACACCCGGCATTGCGTTCACAGGCCCGCGTATCGTCAGATTACGGCGGGTTGCAGAGCGCCCCTCGGTACCTGTCACACGCTTGCCTCGATCCCAGTCATCACCCGTGATACTTAAACCGGTTGACATACCTTCACCCGTTACGCGGGAAACCGGGGCTTCCTTTATGTTTTCAACCGGTGCTGCTGGTATAGCAACGGGGGTATCACGACGACCACCGAACCTGAACTGCTCCGTACCCGTCACCTTTCCCTCACCCAGTGAGAAAGTCCCACTGATGTGGCTCTGGTCATGATTCATGTCATAGCTCGTACCCGTCACACTCGAGACAACCGCTGACGCCTCACTCGCGTGATTCGGTGTCGCAATACTGAACGCTCCCCATGGAGCGCCTTCCAATGGCTGCGGGAAATCACTTTCACCCACTTGGGCCGGCGCGGTGCCGCAAACACTCGTTTGCTCATTGCCACCCAGATACGCTGTCCCACTTACCGACTGACAACTGCCTTTTTCTGCTCCCGTCAATCCCGACAAACCGGGCTGTATACCACTGATATCGCGGCCCGTATTACTTTTTGGCAATGGTGTTCTTGCCTGTATGGTTTTGACTTCTTGCGGCATACAATAATCAAGCGTTTGTTCAACACCCGCATACGGCGTTCCGGTGACGGCCTTGCATGTTCCGGACTCATCTCCGGTTACCGAACGGGACCGCGCGGGCTTTGATCCTGATACAACCTGTCCCCGCGTTGTTTGCGAATGACTGACTTTCGCACTTCCCGGCTCTGGTGCCGACTGGCAAAAATCATCGTATTGCTCACGGCCAACATACTCATTGCCCGTCACATTCCGACAACTGCCACGCTCATCACCTGTTACACGTTCGCTGCGTCCCACTTTTCCACCACCTGTCACTGTCGATCCACTGAGTGTTTCCGTGGTTTGCACTTTCGCAGGGACTGCTGGCAGTGTTTTCGGCGAATCCGCCTGGCAAAATTCCGTAAAAACCTCACTCGACATATAATCTGTACCTGTTACTGAACGGCACAAGCCTGTCTCATCACCGGTTGTTTTTTCGCTATGGGCTACTTTCGTACCTGTGACACTTTTTTCGGGTCGAGGGCGCTTACGCCCGGCAGATGATGATGACGCCACAGCACCTTGCGCACCTGTCGCACTTCGTTGTGCGCGTATGCTGCGCGCCAACTGGCGACCGGATATATCCGGGTTCTGATGCTTCACCATTTGTGCAGAACTCAAACCTTTACGAAATGCATCATTTCCACTTTTGCCATGTTTAGCCAACATCTCACGGCGCAACCGGGAATTAATCCGCCCTGCACTGCTTGGTGTCACCTTTTTTGGCTCCTGGCAACGACGACTGCGTCCGGGTTTGGGCAACACCTTTGCGGGCGAAGCCGACACTGCACGG
>JALSGT010000057.1 GCA_026982555.1 Chromatiales bacterium | reverse complement strand
GAATACGGCCTGCCGGTGGCCAATGTGTTTCATGCCGGTGATGGCAATTTACATCCTCTGATTTTGTTTGATGCCAGTCGCCCCGGTGAGCTGGAACGTACCGAAGCAATGGGCGGCAGGATTCTGGATTTGTGTGTGGCTGTGGGCGGCACTATTACCGGTGAGCACGGTGTGGGTATCGAGAAAATCAATCAGATGTGCCATCAGTTTTCGTCAGCTGAATTGCAGCAAATGCATGCACTGAAGGCCGCTTTTGATCCGGCGGGTTTGCTGAATCCGGGCAAGGCCGTGCCCACCCTGCATCGCTGTGCCGAGTTCGGTGCCATGCATGTACACCACGGCGAAGTGCCTTTCCCTGAGTTGGAGCGATTTTAATGGCAAAGGACGCCAGTTATGAGCTGGCCGCACAAGTGCAGCAGGCCTTTGCCAAAACAACCATTGCGCATTTGATCTTCGGATAAGTCATTAAGGAATGTTCAAGTTATTACGTGTGTGCTCCTAAGCTGATAATCAGGACAGGTTCCGATGCACATGATGGCACAGACATACGCTGCGTATAATTTTGGATTGAGGCCCATTCAGTTTCAGGTATTGCCTGTGGGTATAAGGCTAAGTTTTGCTTGAATATGACATCATCTAGATAATGTTGTGGACGTGTGTGATTTTGTTCAGCTATGAGGAAAAAACTGATGGTGAGCATATGAACATGTTATATGAATGGGACGAAGAAAAAGATAAACTCAATCAAAAGAAACATGATATGCCTTTAGATGCGGGTATTCCTGTTTTTGATGATGAATACAGGCTGGAACGTCAGGATATACGCAACGATTATGGCGAAGATCGTTTTATAACGATTGGCCGCAATAGATACACCGATATTTTGTATGTTTGTTATACAATGAGAGGGCAGAACAGAACGCGGCTTATTTCTGTGCGCATGGCTGAACGTTCCGAAGTTCGTCTTTATGAACAAAATTTGAGGTGATGATATGAGTAATTCTAAAACGGACACCTACAAAAAGACCGATGGAACTACGATTACAATAAGTGAAGAACGTTACAAGAAAGCCCGCAAAATGACTGAGGAAGAAATACACGAAGCGGCGTTATCTGATCCGGACGCACAACCATCGACCGATGATGAATTGAAATTGTTCAAGCCTGTTAATCCGGGTTTACGGAGGAATAAAAAAAATGGGTAAAATCATCCGCTATGCTCATATTTCCGGGACGCGCCCATCTGTTAACCCAAGGGAAAGTTTTGTTAGATCCATGAGTGATCAAGAAGCAAGACGGCGGGCAAAAGCTGATCCAGATGCCCCATTAATAGACCCTAAGACTTTTCACAAATTTAAACGGGTTAAACCATGAAAAAGGGCTAGGACCTTGCCACGAACGGTGACTGTTAACGCCCTCTAGCCAATAACAAGCTATCCATTTTAATGCACACACTGAAGGCGGCGTTTGACCCTGTGGGTTTGTTGAATCCGGGCAAAGCGGTGCCCCCTCTGCATCGTTGTGCCAAATTTGGTGCTATGCATGTGCATCACGGCGAAATACCTTTCCTTGAACTGGAGCGATTTTGATACAGCAGAATATCGCGCAGAGGCTGGCCGCACAGGTACAGCAGGCTTTTGTCGAAAAACAACCATTGTACATTGTTGGTAGTGGCAGCAAATTATCGTCAGGCCGTACGGTGTCAGCGCAGCCATTGGCAATAAAGGCACATTCTGGCATCGTGGAATATACCCCCACCGAACTGGTGATTACCGCGCGGGCCGGTACTTCGCTACAAGAACTGGAATCTGTGCTTGCTGAATCCGGGCAGATGTTGCCTTTTGAGCCACCACATCTGGGGGAAGGTGCGACTCTGGGCGGAACAATCGCCTGTGGCCTGTCCGGCCCGCGTCGCCCATATGCCGGTGCCGCGCGTGATTTTACGCTGGGCGTGCGGATGATCAATGGCCGGGGTGAGGTACTTAATTTTGGTGGCCAGGTGATGAAAAATGTCGCGGGTTATGATGCGTCACGTCTGATGGTGGGCGCTCAGGGCACACTGGGTGTGTTGCTGGATATATCGTTGAAGGTGCTGCCACGACCAGCCTGTGAACACACGCTGGTGATAGAGATGAATGCGGCGAAGGCCATCGACGTAATGACGCAGCTGGCAAACGTCGCCCTGCCATTGTCGGCGGCTTGTCATTTACCCGCAACATCGCAACAGGCGGCACAATTGTGGCTGCGCCTGTCCGGTGCGAAAGAGGCGGTCATAGCCGCCGTTGCCTTCATTCGACAAAAGATTCAGCAGCAAAGCAAAAAACAACCATTTTCTGTCACGGAAAAGAAAAAAGGCGATGAGCAGGCGGATGCATTCTGGCGGGACTTGCGCGAGCGCCGACTGCCCTTTTTTACCGATACGAAGACCTTGTGGCGTTTATCGGTACCTGCGGCCACTCCCGTATTTGCGGAAAAATTGCCGGGAGCATGTCTGCTGGACTGGGGGGGTGCGCAGCGCTGGTTAAATACCGGCGTGAGTGCCCATACAGTGCAGGCGGCTGCGCAAAAAATGAGAGGACATGCCTCTTTGTTTGATCCTCATGGCACCACACTGGCTCCATTAAGTCCTGCGCTGGTGAAGATACATCAGCACGTCAAAACGGCCTTCGATCCGGCGGGTATTTTGAATCCTGGCCGTCTGTACGAGGGGCTGTAAATGCAGACACAATTACCCGTCGAATTGCTGTCCACTGAGCAAGGCCAGGAGGCTGAGGCCATTTTGCGACGTTGTGTGCATTGTGGTTTCTGCAATGCCGCCTGCCCGACCTATCAATTGCAAAATGATGAACTGGATGGCCCGCGTGGCCGTATTTATCTCATCAAACAGTTGCTGGAAGGACAGACCGATGGTGACGTGGCACGCGAACATCTGGATCGCTGCCTCACCTGTCGCAGTTGCGAAACGACGTGCCCCTCGGGCGTTGAATATAATCGTTTGCTGGACATTGGTCGTGAGCATGTGGAAAGCCAGATCAAACGACCCTTGCTCGAACGATTACTGCGCTGGCTCCTGTTGCAATCGGTGCCTTTTCCGAAACGTTTTTCTGTCGGAACCCGTATGGCGCGCGGAGTGCGGCCATTGTTACCCAAAGTGTTACGCAAGGCCATTCCACCGCGTGCCACAAGGGTTGGGCCGTGGCCCGCCGCACGACATGCCCG
>JALSGT010000056.1 GCA_026982555.1 Chromatiales bacterium | reverse complement strand
TCTGGAGACCGGACTCCACGGCACTGGGGAAAATTCGCGAGGCAATCCGTGACAAAAGCGACAAATGGCTGGCCGCACGCGATGGCAGCGATTTTGAGCAACACTATGCCCTGAGTGGTGAATCGCTGAAAAATGCACCGCGCGGCTTTGCCAAAGACCATCCGCTGCTGGAAGACCTTAAACGCAAGGACTTTATCGCCATTGAGCACTTCCCCCGGGAGCAGGTGTTGTCTGGCGGTTTCCTACACAACACCGTAACGCATTTTGAATACGCCACGCACTATATGCAGTTTTTGTGCGGGGCGCTGGATGTGCGGTTTGATTGACGGGTGGCCAGAATCATGCAAAGAAGTGCATTCGGCGAATGACTCGTGATGAAAATAAGCCCCGGGAAAATACAATCGAATTTAAAGGAACCCATCTCCTTTGCTCACGCATCAACCTCTCACCCAATGCCCTGATTTACCACCTCGCTTTTCCAGCAGACCAACATCACCTATCACCATGCCACGATCCACCGCCTTGCACATATCATAAACAGTGAGCAATGCAATCTGCACGGCAGTCAGCGCCTCCATTTCCACACCGGTCTGACCGCTGGTATGCACCGTCGCCTGACACAGCACCGCATTTTCCACCTCGTTCGTTTGCAAATCCACCGTCACCTTGCTGATGGCCAACGGGTGACACAGCGGTATCAGTTCCGCGGTTTTTTTCGCCGCCATAATACCCGCCACCCGAGCAATGCCCAGCACATCGCCCTTACCATGCTGGCCGCTGACGATAAGCTGTAACGTCTCGGGAAACATCACAATACGGCCTCCTGCCACGGCAATGCGCCGGGTCACAGCCTTGTCGCCCACATCCACCATGTGTGCCTCACCTGCATTGTTGAAATGACTGAGATCCGATTGCATCGGTTTGGAAGATTTTTTATCCATACGTGAATGTCCGCGTGTTTTTTCAAAAAGTTAACATGAATGTGAATTAAGCGCTAAAACCACCGAGTATTTAACACCGCGTACAACAGTAGGGTGGAACAAGCGCAGCGGTTCCACCAATAGGCGATAAGGAACCACAAATTGCCTCTGTGCGCACGACCACTGACAAAAAACTTCTGCAACAAAAACCCCACTTCCTGGAACAGCTGATTTGGTGGAACCGCTACGCTTGTTCCACCCTGCCCGGCCTAACCCGACGGCTAATAACCATATTTTCAGTAATGTAAAGTGCTCACAAAACGATTTAACCCTTAACTCACCCATGAAACGCAGTATACTCTTCAAGAGTATCGCTCTTAATCTCCTTCAATGACCCAATACAGGGAGCCCTATCATGAGCATCACCGTCAAATTTTTTGCCAGCCTGCGAGAAACCATTGGTAAATCTGATGTCAGCCTGGACGCTGACAATATCACCACAGCAGCTGATGTCTGGCGAATCGCAACTGATAATCATGACCCTGTCGGTAACATGCTCATCGCCATCAACATGGAATACGCCAGCCTGGACGAAATGGTAAAGGATGGTGACGAAGTTGCCTTTTTCCCGCCGGTTACAGGAGGCTGAGCATGGCCGTAAAACTACGTGGCGAGTCCTTTGACCCCTGGCAGGCATTACAAACCCATCAAAATGAAAAACCGGAATTAGCCGGAAAATTCGGGGCTACATCGATTTTTGTCGGCACCATGCGCGACTTCAATGACGGCAACGACGTGCAAGCCATGGCTCTGGAGCACTACCCGGCCATGACCCAAAAACACCTGGAAGCGATTTCCACTGAAGCCGGACAACGCTGGGATCTACTCGACACGCTGATCATTCATCGCTACGGCGACATTCAACCCAACGACCCCATCGTATTGCTTGCCGTATGGTCGGCACATCGCAGTGAATCATTTCCTGCCTGTCGTTATTTGATTGAAGAATTAAAAACACGCGCACCCTTCTGGAAACAGGAAACAACAGGCGCAAACTCGCACTGGGTGGAACACAATACGCCAGGATAATTATTCTTCCCACCATGACAAAAACAGAACATTAACCGATTTGAATGATACTGTCGGTTGGGATGAGGGACGAACCCCAACACGATTATGTCCGCAGCATGTGAAGTTTTTTAGTATTTTTTTGAGGCTGGCATGTTGGGGTTCATAAAAAACATTCACCCCAACCTGCGCACTGCATCCATTTTAACTGTAACTTGCTACATCTGACCAGTTGCTTCACTCACTCTCCAAATGCCGTTCCTTCAAATCCACATAATGCTGCGCAGAATATTCAATCCACTGGCGCTCTTCATCAGACAGTGGCCGCACCTTGCGCACCGGGCTGCCTAACCATAAATAGCCCCCCTGCAACACTTTTCCAGGCGATACCAGACTGCCCGCACCGAGCAATACAAAAGGCTCTAACAATGCACCATCCATGATGGTGGAGCCCATACCCACCAGGCAGTGATCACCCACTGTGCAGCCATGCAGAATCACTTTATGGCCGACGGTAACATTGTCACCCACGTCCACCGCATGACCTTCGGGCATGTCAGTGTGCGGGTGCGTCACATGAATCACACTGCTGTCCTGAATATTGCTGCGTTTGCCAATGCGGATTTTATTCACATCACCTCGCACCACAGTCATGGGCCAGATGGAACTGTCTTTGCCGATAACCACATCGCCAATCACCAATGCGGTATCATCGATGAACGTCCCTTTGTCCAGCGCAGGGGTTATACCTTGATAAGTTCTGATATTTTTTGTTGTTGTCATTTTTAATTCCGTTGACACTATCGTAACGTCACCAGCTCTTCAGCACTGGTGGGATGAATGGCCACAGTGTTGTCGAAGTCGGCCTTGGTTGCGCCCATTTTCAGCGCCACGGCAAAGCCCTGCAACATTTCATCAGCCCCCTGACCGATAACATGTATACCCACCACTTTTTCCTGCGCGCCCACGCACACCAGTTTCATGGCTGTAGTGGGCTGGTGTTTAGTGAAGGCGTGGGCCATGGCCGTAAATCGCGTCTGGTACACTTTTACGGCTTCACCATGTTGCTTGCGGGCTTCTTCTTCGCTGAGACCCACCGTACCAATGGGCGGATGGCTGAACATTACCGTGGGAATATTGTTGTAGTCCAGTTTGCGATCCTGCTGATTGTTGAACAGGCGATCCGACAGGCGGCGTGCCGCAGCAATGGCCACAGGTGTGAGTTGCGCACGACCGGTAACATCACCCACCGCATACACCCCCTCCACATTGGTGTTCTGAAATTCATCGGTGGGCACATAACCCC
>JALSGT010000055.1 GCA_026982555.1 Chromatiales bacterium | reverse complement strand
TATATCTCTACCGTTAAAAAGCAAGGGCATCATGTCTTCAGCGCATTGAGCGATGCATTTGAGGGTGCTGCGCTGATTCCTTCTGATGAAAAAATGTAATGGCTTTGAAAATAGGCTGAGTAGTTACCAAATAACTTTATCGAAAATTGATGGCGTGTTAACGCCACACTGACGAGGGTCAATGCCCGGTGGTTTCAAGTTTTAGGGTGACTTCCTTCATACAAAAATGACAGTTATTGTTCGAGCGACCCTTAGCAAGATTGACCTGGAGCGTCTATGCCGTGTTTATAAGCGGCCAGAAAAATAAATGATATTTCAGATTGAATACAAAGTTGACTCGCTGGGACAGCTTTTTCAATCGATACCCTTCATTTTCAACATGTTCTTAGTGTTGGAATCCAAGGCCTCCCAGACAAGCGCCTGGTAGAACAGGAGGTGTATGTTGTTGTGGCGTTGACAGGTGACGTGTTATTTCCAATACGACTACTGTAAATACTGACACGACCCAGTTAATTCGCATGATTCCTCCCGACTCGAAACCTTTTTTATCTCTCGTTCGTTGTAACGTGGATTTTTGATAAAAATGTGTGGCTGTGAAAAATAGTAGCAGAGGCCGCATGCGATTTTGTTGGCATTTTTTAGAGAAACCTAAAAAACCTTACACATGGAGCGGTAACTATGAATTTAAAAACAGTATTGGGTGGATGTATCGGCATTGCCAGCATTATGCTGGTGGGTTGTGGTGGCGGAGGAAGTGATCCGTCTCCTTCTGATCCATCGCCTTCTGATCCAAGTCCTTCTTCAGGTGTGAATAATGTCACCCTTGGCGGTACTGCGGCAAAAGGCATTATTAATGGCGGCAACGTAGTGGCCGAGGAGCTGGATGCCAGCGGTAGCGTGCTCGCCGGGATTGGCAGTACTACTACCGCTGCCGATGGCAGCTACACCCTTACCATCGACGATGATTATAACGGTGGTCCCATTAAGATCACGATCAATGCTGATGAAAATACCCAGATGAAATGTGATGTGCCATCGGGATGCGGTATGCGCACGGATGACATTGCAGACAGTGATACCGTTATTGACTTCAGTGAATGGTATAAACCTGGTAACGGCAATCTGACGATGATGGCGTTGCTTGCTGGAGCGGTTAGCAATGACACCATCAGTGTCAATATCACACCTTATACGCATCTGGCCGCCAGACGTGCCATGGCAGCCCCTTCACTGACGCCTGCTGAGGTGTCCGATGCAAATTCCAGGGTGTCCAGCCTGCTGGGAGGTGGGGGCATCAATATTCTCAGCACCCAGCCTCTGGATATCACTGATGCCGCCGTCGTTGATGGTGCAGACGCAACTGAAATTGCCTATGCCGCCCTTTCGGCTGCTATCGCTGGTCTGGCAGATACAAGCGGCGGCACTCCGGATATTAATGCGGTTCTTGAAACCCTGTGGGGCTCGTTCACCGATGGCGGCCTGGTTGCTGATGACAGTGGAACGGTGACGGACGACAGCACCATTTCTCTGCAAGAAATCGTGGATGGCGCAACAAGCGTTTTTGCCGAAATGAATATCGCTGATACTTCAAATACCTTGACGTCGTTGCAAGAGGTTATCGATGCTGCTACTGGCGGCAGTATTATTCCAGACCCTGGCCCCGATACGGGTGATACGGCGCTGGAGAAGGTCAAAGCCTTCGTAGGCGATGTGCGCACCTGGGGCACCGTCATTGAGGAAGAAACCAGAGTCAAGGGTGATGCTTTCGCCACACAGGTGGACTTGGCAGCCACTGCGGCTGATGCCAGCGTATCGACAATGGCTGGTCCTGCGATTCGGAACGCGATTGTTGCCGTATTCAGACGTCTTACGCACACAACGGCCACTGAGCTTAATGACGATGCTTATAGAACCGGAGCGCAGGATGATCCACAGTTTACGTCAGGTACCATTGCACACTCAGGTGGTGTTGTAACGATTACCGATGGCGTTATTGATGGCGTTACCATTAATCTGAGCGTACAGCTGCCGGATAATGAGTCCACCGTAACCTCTACTCTGACAGCTATTATCACTTCAGCAACACTGAGAAGCGCCTCTACTGATATCACCATTAATCGCGGTGCCATCGATGCCACGCTGGTTACACCGTACTTCGTCGATTATGTGGCCGTAGACACGGGTACTGCCGATCAGCCTGATATTTCGGGAGGCTCTATCGACCTGGATGCAGAGCTGACGCAAAAACAGGATGACCTTGGAACAGTGCTGGCTTCACCGGTCACCTTTGCCGGCACATTATCAACCACGCTGGTTAATGCCGTAAAAGATGGCACAACCGGCGAACTTTCCTGGCTGACGCCCGCTACTCTGGGCATGACGGGCAATATCAGTGATACCGATGGCAACAGCTTTGATGCCAGCCTGACGGCCAACATCAGCAATGCCGACAGCTTTACGCCTGTGACAGGGCCGGGTACTGATTCCGATATTGTGCTGGAAAATGCGGATAACTGGATGGTGGGAACGATTGGTCTTAACTTTGTATTACAGCTGGATGGCCTGCCGGAGGCTTCTGTCAATATCAGCGGTGACCGGACAGCATTTGAGACCGGTACGGCGACAGTAACCATCATCTACGGTGTGCGCAAAATTGTTATTGCGGGCGCCTTCAGTGATGAGGTATCAACGGGTAGCGTGACTATCACTAATCAGGACGGCGTCAGCATGAGCATTGCGGGCGCAGATTTTAATGCATTAACCGGTGATATCGAATACAACGGCCAAATTTATGGCAGCATCGACACGCTGGAGAATGGCCTGACAAAAATCACGTATACCGATGGTTCTTTTGAAACCTTGTAAAACTTATTTGTCATTAATCATTATTGGGCGGCCATCTGGCCGCCCTTTTTTTTCAGAATTATTTTTGTACCGGGTGAACCGGCTGTTTTTTCCGGCGGGTAAAACCTAACCCGAGAAGACCCAGGCCCATCAATGCCAGGCTGGCAGGCTCCGGTATTGTGGATACAAGGGTAAGTTCTGTTAATGTGCCAAAAACACTGAGAACCACAGGCCCGAAAGGCTCTGTTACCACATAGCCAAAACTGGCTTCGGTAAAATCTGCAATATCGGGTGGCGTGAGTGGTAGTGAATCATCATCAAAGACACTGCTGGAGCCACCGAAAAGCTGAATACCCAAGCTTTGGAAGCCAAAGTCGAGAGCCTGGGCAGTGTACCAATCACCACCCGGGGTATTCCAGACATCAATTAACATGTCGGAGCTTAAGCCGGAAACCGTATTGCCACCGATAGTAGCCTCCATGCCGTAGGGGAGCAGTACACTATGATACCCCCCATATTGAGGGTCTGCTGACCAGTCCGGACTGGTTGATTCGAAGGTATAAAAACCGGTAAAGGTCGTCCCGACACCCACACTGCCCCCGAAGGCATCGCCGGTACCCGGGTCATAAAAGTAGTTCGTTACCGTGCCCGAAAAACTAAATGTGACAGGCACGGCATAAGACGGTGCAGTCCACAACAGTGTCAGCAGTCCAAATGTTGCGGCGAGGTAATAATTTTTGAATGTCATGAGGGAGCCCTCCTTTGCTTGAACACTGTTATTGGTCATATACATAATTAACCATGTACAATAATTGAGCAATATTCAGGCCAACCCTGTTAACTTATTGTTTAATAAGTTGAATTTTTAGAATGGGATGATGTGATATTGGTTTTGTAAATTATTTCGACAAAATGGACTGTTATCATTAACGAGTGGCTACCCCCTTGTTTTTTCTGGAAATACAAAGACAGCAAGATCAGTGGTTATTACACCCTCTAAACGATCAACTGCGGAATTTAGGTTAGAATAGCCATTCGCTTGTGACGTTGACGAGCGCTTCCTCCCCGTCTGGTCGTGACCAGGGAATTTTATTGGAAACATATCCGAAGCTTGTCAGGGACGCGAATTCAGATGCGAAAGAAATATCCGGTTTTCAAAATAACTCTGAATATCCTTGTTATTTTGATTGTCTTTTTTTCTGTCAAAATCTTTCTGCAGCGAGACCTGGTTGAAGGTCGTGTGCCCCCATTGGCAGGAGTCATGCTCAATGGTCAAAGTATTGATATCGAACATTATCAGGGTAAGCCACTATTGCTTCATTTCTGGGCAACATGGTGTGGCATCTGTAAACTGGAGGAAGAAAGCGTTTCTTCCATTGCTGAAAATCATCAGGTGCTCAGTGTATCCATGCAGTCTGGTGATGCCCATAAAGTGCAGTCATACCTTGATGAAAGGGGGGTTAATTTCCCCGTGATAGTGGATGAATATGGCGAGATAGCAAAACGCTTTGGTGTAAGCAGGGTACCCACCAGTTTTATCATTGATCCACAGGGAAAGATTGCCTTTACCGAGGTGGGGTATACCTCGAACTGGGGATTACGCCTGCGGTTATGGTTGGCAGGTAAGTGATTGTTTTACTGGAGTTTGTGTTCTGCCATCGCGGTCGCGATACAACAAAATTGCTGCGCCGGAAACGCAATGGGTTTATCGTCTGGTACAAGCGTTTGGAAAAACACTTAATGTGTGCAGATCTATTTGATCACAACAGGTTGAATCTAGGGTGAGGGCTTCATCGACCCGATATTATTACTCATTTATAAACTGCTCTCCGTAATCTTCACCTGCTTGTTTAAACTCCTGCATATGACCAATATCAATCCAGTATTCATGAATAGGGAAGCTGCTGACAGATTTTTTATTTTCCAATAAGGCGTTAATCAAACTGGGCATATCATAAAAACAATCGGCAGGGATGTCGTCCAGGGTGTGCGGTTCCAGCATATAAATACCGGCATTAACGCTGAAGCGCTGGATTGGTTTTTCCACCATGTCGAGCACTTTGTGGCCTTCAAGATTGATAACGCCATAAGGAATCTGGTGGGTGTATTCACGGGTACACAAGGTGGCACTGCCAGACTGTTTTTGATGAAAACGCAATAAACGCACAAAATCAACTTTGGTCAACAAGTCGCTGTTCATCACAAAAAAAGGGGTTTCGGGTCTTTTAGGTAACAGGCTTAATGCACCGGCGGTGCCCATGCGTTTGTGTTCTTCGATATATTCAATGTCAACGTTCCAGCGACTGCCGTCGCCGAAATATTCCTTGATCATTTCACCTTTGTAATTGATGCAAAGATAGATGTTGTGAAAACCATGGTCAGCAAAGTTTTCAATGATGGTTTCCAGAATCGGTTTTGATCCTACTTCCAATAGTGGTTTTGGTTGTGAGTGGGTCAGTGGATGCAGGCGTGTGCCCAGTCCGCCTGCCATTAATACGACGGGATTGTCACGTACGGGTTCTTTGGGAGGTTCAAAGCGTGCAAGTCCGACCATGCAGCCGTTGGCATCAAGCAATGGCAAGTGTCGCAGGGTATACCGTTGCATGGTGCGTTGCCACAGGGATTCGTCTTCATCCAGCAGGCCGGTGGTGGGGTTGTCATTCATGAACGCGCTGATGGGGGTGTCGAGTCCATCACCACGCAACAGTGCGCGGCGGATATCGCCATCGGTTACGGTGCCAGCAAGATGACAGCCATCATCAACCACCAGGGCAATTTGCATGTTGCCATCGGATATGGTCATCAACACGTCTTTCATGTTGGCGTTGGAATGGATGGCGGTTTTTTTCCAGTCGTAGATGTGAGTTGCGTGGCTTTTCATCATGTCAGCGGCCTGTTATCAAAATCTACACCTTGATCACCGTACGTGTGGTCTGTTTTTGGCCGGTACGCCGACCGCCAGGCTATCGGCGGGGACATCCGCGATAACTACGGCTCCTGATGCAATAATTGCGCCATTGCCAATGCTGATACCCTGATTAATGACGGCACCGGCACCGACATGTACTGACCGGCCGATCTGACAGGCTCCGCAAAGTACGGCACCACTGGCAATATGCGTGTGATTGCCGATGGTGCAGTGATGCTCCACCAGTGCCCGGCTGTTGATCAGTACATTATCACCCAATTGTGCGCAGGTATTGACGATGGCACCGGCAAGGATTTGCAGTCCCTGGCCATAAGAGACCGAAGGGCTGAGGCAGGCAGTGGGGTGAATGATGTCAGCAAAACGGTAATGTTCTGCGGTAAAACGGTTGAACAGTGTTGCCCGGTGTTTGATGTCGCCTGTTGAGCCGAGGCCGTTAATCAGGCTGACTTCATCAGGGCTGTGCGACGATAATATCGCCGGGTCATCACCCAGGAAATTCAGCCCGGCTAACATTGTCTTATCATCCGGGGGGTGTATGTCGGTGAACCCCAGCAGGGTGTGTTGCAGGTTGCCGATGATTTCTGTTAACACGGCAGCATGTTCACCACCACCGACAAGAATCAGTGGCTTATTCACTGAATCACCTCATCAGCGTCATAATTTTGTCGCGCTGTTTGTCCCAGAATCTCCCAGTAGTCCATGGGCGAGCGTCCGTTGCCGGGGCGTTTGATGATGACATTATCCGCAGTGAAAGGCTCTCCGCAGCTGATTGCCTGTGCGGCAATCAGGCTTTTGCGGGCGGCAACCATGTTGGTTTGTTCCGCCGGGCCGGGTACTTTGTCGGCTGAGCCCAGGGCCAGTGACAGGTCACGAATACCATCGATCATTGTTTTCAGTTCTGCGGGTTCCAGTGAGGCAAGGTGATCGGGCCCCGGTAGCTGACGGTCTAACGTGAAGTGTTTTTCAATGATGTGCGCGCCGCGTGCCACGGCGGCGAGTGAAACATGAATACCCAGTGTGTGATCGGAATACCCCACTGGCAGGCCGAAAGTTTCCGTCAGGGTATCCATGGCGCGCAGGTTGACCTGATCCGGCGGGCAGGGGTATTCGGTGGTGCAGTGTAACAGCGCAACGTGTTTTTTCAGTAGCGCCTGCCCCTGTTGATTGCAAAAGGCATCATTAAAGGCCGCGCGTGACGGAGGGGTTTCGTCATGTAAAAAACCGAAAGCGAGTACACCCAGAGCTTCACGGATCTCGGCCAGTGTCGCCATACCGGTGGAGAGAATGAGTGATCGCCCGGCCTTGCTGATTTGTAACAACAGCGGGCCGTTAGTGAGTTCGCCGGAGCCCAGTTTGAGTCGGGGCAGGGCCATATCATCGATCAGGAAACGGGCGCTGTCCGGGTCAAACGGTGCGGACAGGAAGGCGATGTTGTGTTTTTGACAGCGGGCAAGCAGGGCATGGTGGTGGTCGAATGACAGGGCGAGACGTTTCAGCATGGCAAGCTGGGAGCCCGGAGCATCGCAGGAGCCGCCTTCATTACGGACTTGATAACCGGCCTGTGCGGCGTGGCGGCTGGCCAGCGCCCCGGGGTTGAAGGTTTGAAATTTGACGGCGTCCGCACCGGTTTCAGCAGCGGCATCCACCATGGCCAGGGCGCGGTCCAGATGACCGTTATGGTTCACACCGGCTTCGGCAATCACATAAACAGCATCATTCATGATTCTCTATTTTCTCCCGGACCGAAGTGTTTAAAAAACAGTTGGGCAATCTCAAGGTCTATTCGGGTATCAATGTCCACTGAACGTTCTTTCGGCATGAGGTAGGCATAACTGTTGTCGTCCATATCGAGACTGCCACTCTCAATCAGTCGTGTGCAGTTGTAGACGTAGACAGCACCGTTCAATTGATAACTTTTGGGTAAATCCTGGGAACGTGTATTGCGGATGCCTGGCCGGTAGAAATGGGCCATGGACAGATCATCCGGCAGAGTATTGCTCCATTCCGGCGGGTGGCCGGTTTCGCAAACACTGATAACCGCATCGGCTTGTTTTTCCAGTAACAGGTCGATAGCACCATCAATGTCCTGCGCAATGCGCAAAGGCGAAGTGGGTTGAAGTATCACTACGTAATGGTAGTGTTCTCCTTTTTCTCCCAGGGTTTTCAGCGTGTACAAAACAGCGTCCAGGCTGGTGGCGGTATCACCAGCCAGCTCCGGGGGGCGCAGAAAAGGCACTTCGGCACCGTATTGTTGGCCGATGTCAGCGATTTCCTGATCATCGGTGCATAACACCACACGATCCAGATGCTGTGCCGCTTTCGCCGCTTCCACCGTCCAGGCCAGCAAAGGTTTGCCTGCCAGTGGCAGAATATTTTTGCGCGGTAACCGTTTACTGCCACCGCGCGCGAGAATTAATCCGAGAAAACCGGGCATAGGCTATAACCTGCTTGGCATGAAATCTGCTGCTGATTTCGAGCGTGATTAACGTTGGTGGCTATCTTACCCGGAGACACAGGCATGACAACAGCAATTGTAGTCGGTGGCGGTATTGGCGGTATCGTCAGTGCGCTGATGTTAAAACGAAACTACGATAATGTGTTGCTGGTGGAACGGGCACCAGTGCCTGGAGGATTGTTACGGACCTCGCATACCCGGGATGGTTTGTCCTTTGATTTTGGCACCCACTTTATTGCCACCACAGGGCGGAATGATCTCGACGAACTGCTGTTTGATTTTGTGAATGCGGAGGACTGGTACGAGTTCGATTACTTGAAGGCGGGTCATTATCATGGAGGCTCACTGAACCGGAACAGCACTTTTATTGATGCGCGCAGCCTGCCGCGACAGGTCTATCTGGAAGGGCTGGAGCAGATGTTGCTTGCCACATTTTCGGATGAAGCCCCTGCGAATCTTGAACAGCAACTGGATGACACTTATGGGGTGATTTTTCGTCAACAATTATTTACTCCGGTATTAAAAAAATTGTTTGGCGTTGAACCACAACAGTTAGCACCTGATGCACATTTGTTATTTGGTTTACAGCGGTTACTCATACTGTCTGCGGATGCCAGCCGTGAATTGAAAAACCTCCCCCGGTATGACCAGTGTATTGCCTTTCATCAATGGGATGAAGGTGTGAACCCGGCCAGCGTATTTTATCCGCGTCATGGCGGCATTGGTCGCTGGATCGACGGGTTGACAGAAAAACTGATGGCCGCTGGCGTGGAAATACTGACCGGGCATTTTGTACAGGGTGTTAATCACCAGAATGGTCAGATTGACAGTATCACTCTGGACGATGGCCGGTGTCTGGATTGTGAACAACTGGTGTGGACGGTACCGCCTTTTTTACTGGCAAAAGCCGCAGACCTGGATGTACCCCTGCATGCACCACAGTTGCGGCATACCCGTTTGTTTCATTTTATTTTCGACAGACCTTTTACCACGGACCTGCATTACCTTTATGTGCATGACCCGGCCATGAGCGCCTTTCGTGTGACCCTGTATCCCAATGTTGCCGGTCAGGATTATGACCCGGAGCATGGATACCACTGCACGGTCGAGGTGCTATCTGATGGTAAAGAAGAAGCATCTTTGTTAAGCGAGCGTGTTCGCAATGAACTGATTGCCATGGCGCTGGTGTCTGAAGGCGCCGTTTGTCGATATATCAACAGCGAAGCTTTAGGGGCCGGGTTTCCGGTATTAAGCGGTGAGTTTGTTATGGCTGGAAAACAACAGGTCGATTGTCTGACCCGGCAATTGAATAATCTCCACTTGCTGGGAAAATCCAGTGGCAGCGCTTTTTTTATGAATGATGTATTGCGAGAAGTGTACGATGCTCTTAACGTGGCGTAATGAGTGATGATGCGCAAATGAAGGTGAGCCACAGTTTTCCCGGCTATAGCGAAGATGTGGTGAAGGCTGCAAGCCGTGCCTTGCAGGATGGGTATTTTTCCGGCGACCGGCTCAAAGTTGAAGTGGAAGCACGTTTGGCATCCTTTACACATGCCGGTTATGCGCAGGTGACGGGCAGTGGTTTTACAGCCTTGCAGGCAGCTTTGATAGCCGCTGGTGTACGTTCTGCCGAAAAGGTCATTGTGCCTGTAGTGACTTGTCCGGGTGTTTACCACGCGGTTTGCTCATTGGGGGCAGAGCCGGTACTGGTGGATGTTGGCGAAGAACTTCCCGTGCTGGATGCTGCCCGGCTCACAGCGGGCATGATAGAAGCCCGTTTTGTCATTGCACCACATATGTTTGGGTTGTCTGTTGATTTGCGCCCTTTACATGAACGTGACCTGATCATCATCGAAGATTGTGCGCAACGTCAGCACCCTGAGCGTCATCCATTGGCAGCAGTTTCCGTGTATTCCTTTTCACCCACCAAGTTGCAGACCATGGGTTATGGCGGTGGTGTGGTGACAGACAACGCGATATTGCATAACAGGATTCAGTGTTTTTTATCGCCGGACGAAGCAGAACAGGGGGGAAGCATCGATGATTTGCCATTCCGTATTCATGCGCCTGTTGCGGATTTTCAATGTGCCATGCTGCTGGCGCAACTGGATCGTTACCAGGACACCATCGTACGTCGGCAGATATGGGTGAACGAATATGACAGGCAGCTTGGCAGCTTGCAGCGGCTGCAAACCGACGTGCCGTTCCGTTACCTGTTGCGTTTGCCCAACGGACAGTCTGCACCGGAACTGGCGCAAGCGTTACAGCAGTGCGGTGTATCCGCCTGGCCACTGGGCTCACAATTGTTGCACCATACCTTAAAACTGCCGGGTGATTATCCGCATGCCGAACGCTGGCAGCAACAACTGCTTTCCCTGCCATTGCACGAAGGTCTGGACGAAGCCGGGGTCAACTATGTGTGCCGTCAACTGCTGGCGTTGTTGTGATGCGGGTTGCACTACATCAGAGCCAGTATCTACCCTGGCCACCTTATTTCAGGAAGATGATGGCGGTGGACTGTTTCGTACTGATGGATAACGTGCAGTTCCAGAAGAACGGCGTGCAAAACCGCAACCAGGTGCGCAACAAACAGGGAGCCTTCTGGTTGACCATACCTGTGTCCGGGAGGCTGGAAGATCATATTGCGGATAAATGCATCGCCGATGCAGGATGGACACGCAAACACTGGCAGTCTCTACAAATGGCCTATGGACGCGCACCTTACTGGCCGCAACACAAAAAGGCACTGGAAACACTGTATCAGGGTAGCTACACCACGTTAGGGGACGTTAACGAAACGTTTATCCGCTTTTTTTTACGTGTGCTGGATATCGACATCCCGGTAATGAATTTATCCTCTCTGAATGTCAATGGCAGCAAGTCTGACCTGGTGTTGAATGCCTGCAAAGCGTTGCAGGCAGATTGTTATGTCAGCGGTCATGGTGCCTCCGGTTATCTGGATGCTGACACATTTGCAGAGGCTGGTATCGCTATTGAATTTATGAAATCAACGCCACCGGTCTACACTCAAGGGGAAATGGATTTTATTCCCGGGTTGTCGATGATCGACATGCTCATGTACCAGAACCCGGCACAAATCCGGGTTTGTTTGGAGAACGGATTGTGAATCACAGATTCGATGTCACGCAAAACATATGGGAAGACCTGTACAAAGGCGGCCACAAACTGAGTTATCCAAACGACGTGTTTGTGCGTATTACTCACCGGCTTCTGGACAGCAACATGCATCCCCGTGTGCTTGATTATGGCTGTGGCTCAGGTGAAAACCTGCTCCATCTTGCACGGCGTGGATTTCAAATGACAGGTGCGGACATCAGTGACAGCGCACTGGAAATCACCCGCCAGCGGTTGCAGGAAATTGATCTGGATGCGGATCTTCAGTTAATTAACGGGGCGACATTACCTTTTGACGATGCCGGCTTCGATGTGATTGTGGCCTGGCAGGTGTTGACTTACAACGACTGGAGCAGCCTGCCGGTCATCCTCGCTGAACTGGGCCGGGTGCTGCGTCCGGGCGGGATTTTCATTGCAACCATGAGCGCCCCCGGTGATTTTATGGAACAGAACAGTAAATCTTTGGGTAACGGCCTGTATGAATTGCAAAGCCGTGGTCAGGAAGGGGCACTCATCATGATTGTCCAGGAAGCACAGCTCCCCGGCTGTTTTCCTGGCAGAGCAATAAAGACCGGCTGGTTTGCCCATGAGTTCGACGGTATTCCCTCTCACCACTGGATTATCAGTTATGAAAAATAATGGCCTGTTAGCCGCCGGCAATGGCCGCATTAAAATATTCGCACTCACGGGTATCCGCTCCGAATATGACTTGATGTACCCGCTGCTTAGCGCATTGCACACGGATGATATTTTTGATGTCGGTGTGATTGTGGCGGGGGCTCATCCGACACCGTTACACGATTATTCCATTCGGCACATTCGTGATGATGGTTTTCGTATTGTCGATGTCATCGAAAACCTGCTTTTTTCCGACTCCTGTGCCAGCAAAGCCAAATCAACCGGTCTGCTTTTGCAGGGGTTATCACAAACCCTGGCACGGGAAACGCCTGACTTGTTATTGGTACTGGGTGATCGCGAAGAATCTGTGGCCGGTGCGCTGGCGGGTAGTTACATGTCCATCCCGGTAGTACATCTGGCGGGAGGCGACCACACTCACCCGGCCGGTGGTAACGTGGACGAAGAAGTGCGTCACGCTACCACCAAACTCAGCCATGTACACCTCACCATGGCTGAAGAACACAGCGAACGCGTGAAACAGCTGGGTGAAGAACCCTGGCGGGTGCATACCGTGGGTAGCGGTGGCATAGACCGGCTGCGCAATAACCCGGGCATCAGCCGGGAACAGCTCGCCGAAGTCGTGGGTGAGCATGTATTGAGTGACTATCTATTGGTGATTCATCATCCGCTCAGTTCGGCCATTGACCAGGCCAGCGATGAAATGCAACGGGTGTTGGAACAGTGTCTGGCCACCGGTTTGCCGGTATTCGTCGGTGCGCCCAACAGTGATCCGGGATCGCAGTCGATTCGGGAAATGATCAATCGTTTTTCGAGTCACTCCCGACTGCATGCCTATTGTAACCTGCCACGGGATGCCTTTACCGCTATTCTTCGTTATGCCCGCTGTCTGGTCGGCAACTCATCGCTGGGTTTACACGAAGCAGGGTATCTTGGCCTGCCAACAGTGAACGTGGGTGAGCGACAGAAAGGTCGTTTGTCAGGTGACAATGTACAGTTTGTAACGGCAGAGCCAGCAGCTGTTCAGGCAGCGCTTGAACGTGCGCTTAATGATAAAAATTACCGTCAGAAAATTGATTGTGGCCGCTCACCCTATGGCGATGGGCACATGACAGAACGCACGGTGCGGATACTCAAGGATTTACCTGACCGGCAACAATTGCTGGCAAAGCAATTAACTTTTTAACGGATGTTACGCGCCTGGGCAATCGTTCCAGTGTCAGTGGTACTGACAAATGAAGAGTTATAAACGCAGAGGACGCAAAGTTTTTAGTATTTTTCTCTGCGTCCTTTGCGTCTTTGCGATCTTTGCGTTACATACCCGGTGATTCTTAAAGCAGATGTTTTAAGCGCTTAATTCCTTTTACCCCGATTAGTGCCTCTTAGAGTTTTCGCGCTATACCGCAGACCAAACCGCAAATTCATTACCATTGGGGTCAGCAAAATGAAAACGCCGTCCGCCAGGAAAGGAAAAAACCGGTTTAATAACAGTGCCACCCGCAGCGGTAACGTTTGACAAGGTCTGCGTCAGATTGTCACTGTAAAAAACGATGAGGGCACTGCCATTACCGGTTGATACGGTCAGGTCAGATTTGAAGAATCCACCGTCCATACCTGCGTCAAAAAAGGCAACATACTCGGGGCCGTAATCTTCAAAGCGCCAGCCAAACACTGCGTTGAAAAAGGCTTTAGTGGCTTCGATATTTTTGGCGGGGAATTCCAGGTAGTTGATTTTTTCATGTTTGCTCATTGTGTCTTCCCGTTAATGTTTTTTATTCTGTAATCAGCGGTTCTTTCAGCAGCCGTCGTGCTTCATCAACAATGGCGCGTCGCTGGAAGAGCAGTTGCCAGCGTGTGCCACCGCACTGCCGCCATAATACCGTTGCGCGGATTGCCGCAAGCAGCAGGGTACGAATACGGTTGGCATTGTTTGGGTTGGAAATATAAACATGCTCACCCTGTACCATGATGCGCGGTTTCAAATGGCTGATGGTTTGCGCATAGGTGTCTGCCAGGTTTGCGATAACATTGTCATGCAGTAATGAAAAATGTTCCATTTGTTTGCGGGCATGCTCGATGCCATCGGCGATTTTTGCCAGCATGTCAGCATCACGTTTCAGCCGTTTTTCCAGTACCATGACACCGGCAGCGTATTTGGTCACATTCAGGTCTTTGTTCTGGTTGCTCTGTGTGTCCATATCGCGGCCGCCGAGCTGTTCAATCAGCTTGCGCAGGCCTGTACGCAGTTTTCCCGTACCGTCAAAAACATCGATGGGTTTATCAATATCGGTGCGAAATATGCTGAGGACACAGGTTTCCATGTTTTGTTCATCGGCATTGCCTGTATTGGCAATATTTTGTACGAGTTGTGTCGCTTGAAAAATACCCGCGAGGGCAATGGTTCTGTCGGTAATGGTGTAGGTCATTTTATTGATTAAGTTATTGGTTTGATTTACTGAATGGGGCCGCCACCAAGGCATTCTTCCCCTCGATAAAATACCACGGACTGTCCCGGTGTAATGGCGCGTTGTGGCTGGTCGAAAATAACGGTGCATTGCTCGTCATGCATCTGTGTAATTGTGCAGGGTTGATCAGCCTGCCGGTAACGGGTTTTTGCCGTGCAGCGAAAAGGGGTGTCTTTGGGGATATCTGCTATCCAGTTCAACGAGGCTGCACTGAGTTGTTTGCGGAACAGCAGTGGATGATCATGCCCCTGCGCGACAACTAAAATATTATCTTCCAGGTTTTTACCTACCACGTACCAGGGTTCGCCACTGGCATTTTTTGCGCCACCGATGCCCAGTCCTTGTCGTTGCCCCAGAGTGTAATACATCAGCCCGTCGTGTTTACCGATGCAGGTGCCATCGGGTGTTTGCATCTCACCGGGTTGAGCGGGTAAATAACGGCTCAGAAATGCCTTGAATTTTCGTTCACCAATAAAACAAATACCCGTGCTGTCTTTTTTTTCATGATTGGCAAAACCTGCCTGTGCTGCCAGTTGGCGGACTTCCGGTTTGTTTAGTTCACCTAGCGGGAACAGGGTTTTTTCCAGTTGCCGCTGATTCAGGGCATGGAGGAAGTAACTTTGGTCTTTGTTGATGTCTTTGGCCTTGAGCAAACGAAAGTAGCCATCATAATAATGTACACGCGCATAATGCCCGGTGGCGATATGGCTTGCCCCCAGGTCGAGGGCCTGCTCAAGAAAGATGTTGAATTTGATTTCCTTGTTGCACAACACGTCCGGGTTGGGGGTGCGGCCACGACGGTATTCATCCAGAAAATGGGTAAAGACATTGTCCCAGTATTCGCTGGCGAAATTGCGCGTGAGCAGCGGAATGTTTAACGTGTCGCAGACCTGCTGAGCATCTTTGAGATCCACCGCCGCACTGCAATATTCAGTAGTGTCATCCTCTTCCCAGTTTTTCATGAACAGGCCTTGTACGTCATGGCCTTGTTGTTTTAGCAGGTGGGCAGTCACTGAAGAATCCACGCCACCGGAAATGCCGACTACAATGCGTTGGTGTAACACTTGTGTTGTTGCAGGCACACGAAGTGTATTTTCGGGAGAGGTTGAGGTCATGACAGGGATTTGTTGGTCGAATACGAGAAAGGTTAACGGATTGTACGCCAATCTGCGGGTATTTTCGCCTCCTGCCATTGGCCGGGGGCCAGATCATCCAGTGACCATGGGCCGATTTGTGAGCGAATCAGGCGCAAGGTGGGATGGCCGATGGCAGCAGTCATTCGTCGTATCTGTCTATTGCGGCCTTCACAAATGCTGAGTTCGATCCAGGTGGTGGGAATATTGGCCCGTTGGCGAATCGGGGGATTACGCGGCCAGATGGAAGGCTCAGGGATGAGGCGGGCTCTGGCGGGGGCGGTTTTGCCGTCTTTGAGACGTACGCCTTTTTGCAGGCGGGTTAGCGCCACAGGCTCGGGTTTTCCTTCGACCTGGGCCCAATAGGTTTTGTACAGTTTGTGGCGTGGATGGCTGATACGATGTTGCAGTGCGCCGTCATCGGTGAGCAATAACAGGCCTTCACTGTCACGATCCAGCCTGCCTGCCGGGTACACGGCTTTGATATCGACAAAATCTGCCAGGGTTTGGCGGTTGTCACTGGCGGAGAATTGGCAGAGAACCTGAAAGGGCTTATTGAGTAACAGTAACATGTGGTTGACATTTGACCAGATATATAAAACAGTGATACGCGATGTGCGTGGATAACGGTAATTTACGGGATGGTGTGGGGTTCAGGCAAGTATGAGAACAACATCAAATTCACGGCAAGATTCGTCAGACGAGAGCAGATCGGCGGCGAGCATTCGCAGACGTTTTGTGATGACTGCGCTGGTGCTGGCGGCACTGGCATTACCCGCCGCTTTTTATACTCAGAATCAGGTGCGTCAGGCATCTCAGGACAGCTCCCGGCTGGTGCAGGAACATCGGGATCTGGGCTGGGTGCTGAATTCATTCAAAGATGCTTTGCAGGTTGCGGAAAGCACAATCTATCAATATCCCTTGTTGCTGGATGAAAGCACTTACCGCAAGGTGATGGCGCGCGTTGCGGAGGTCAGGTTTCAGTCAAAAAATATCAATGATCATTATGTCGTTCAGCGCTATAGCCGTTTCGGGGATTTTGCGGAAAACCTGGAATTTGTGCTTAACCGTCTTGAGAAAGAAACGTTGCGTCTGTTGGACGTTGCTTCAGATGTGGAAACACGCTTTCCTGCCACATCAATTCTGCGTGATGAGCTTCTCCCGGAAAATATAAAATTCATTCAGGCGATTGAGCTTGCCATATCCGGGATCAACGAATCCCCCTGGCCTGCCGACCCACAGGAAGCGATGCGCGTGCTGGAAGTGATGCGCGTGCTGGAAGCGTTGCGTTACACCTGGTCTCAACAGATCAGTTCGGTGCGCGTATTTATTGCCAACCGCTCCGGTGTTTTCGGGCAACCCAAAAACAGTATGCAGGAAAGCAAGAGCAACCGGGCAATCTATGCGCAACGGGTTGATGATTTGTTGGCGCAGCTAAAAGAATACGATGAAGTGGGTAAGTTGGGTTTTCAGGAATCGCTGTCATTACCGGTGTTGCTGGAGGCTAAACAATCCTATGACCGCAGCTTTGTCAGGGCAGAGGAAATTTATGCATCCCAAAACTGGCGGGCTGATTTACCGATTTTGCGTAATGAAATACGCCCAACGCTGGATCAGGTCTGGGGTATTATCGAATTGATGCAGGAAGAACTGGATGACTTCGCGCAACAAAATGTGATGCAGTCATTAGACACAGCAGACAACCTGTCAAACATTATCTGGATTTTTGCTGGCTTTATGGGGTTGCTGTTGTTTTTGGCCTACCTGGCATTTGAAATGCGTATTCGACGCCCATTACTGGAAGTGTCCAAAGCGCTGGATGCTGCGGGTCGCGGCGAAAACTATCTGCCGGTACTGCATTCACCCACCGAGGAAACCCGATTACTGGTGGCGGCTTTTAACCGCATGCAGGGGCAGGTGGCCTCCCGGCAGATTCGATTACAGTCGGTTTTGGATAATGCAGCAGAAGGTATTATCACTATTGATGAGTACGGCATTGTTGAGACATTTAACAATGCTGCGCAAAAACTGTTTGCCTGTGACGTTACGCAGGCCATTGGTCAATCTGTTGTGGATCTGGTGCGTTTCCCGCAAGGCGGTGTCTATACCGATTTTCTGGAACTGGTGAAGTCACCTGTGAAAGAGGGTGCGCAGGAGACAACAGTCACAGCGCTCCGTGCAGATAACACAAGTTTTCCCATGGCTGTCAAATGCAACAGAATGGACGTTGAGGGACGCCTGTTATATATCGCTATTGTGGAAGATATTGGTGACCGTATTGCCATGATGGCACACCTGCGTGAAATGGCAGAACATGATTCGCTGACCGGTTTGTACAATCGCCAGTATTTCCTCACCGAGCTGGACCGGGTGGTGGAAAATATCCGTCGTGGCAGTCGGCGTGATTTTGCGCTGTTGTATATTGATCTCGATAATTTCAAATTTGTGAATGACACCCTGGGTCATCTTGCCGGTGATAACGTGCTGGTGGAGGTCACTCACATGCTGGACCAGCGTAATCGTAAAAGTGATTTGCTGGCGCGCATTGGTGGTGATGAATTTGCGATTTTATTGTATGACGTGAAAAAAGAGCAGGTGATGCAGGCTGCCGAAGCACATCGTAAATTGCTGGATGATTATGTTTTTAAATATGAGGGCTCTGTGGTGCAAATAGGCTGCTCCATTGGCGTAACATTGTTTGGCCATCATCCCATCAGCAAAGAGGACTTGCTGGTACAAGCCGATGTAGCGTGTCATCTGGCCAAGCGCTCTGGTCGAAATCGTGTCCATATTTACCGGTCCATTGATCAGGAAAATATGACAAGCATGACCGAGGATATGGGCTGGGCCGGGAAAATCAAAAGAGCCATTGAAGAGGATTTATTTTGCCTGGCCTGTCAGCCCATCATGGAACTGAAGAGCAACCAGGTGTTCGGTCAGGAAGTGCTGCTGCGCATGCGCGATGAGACCGGTGGATTGATTTTGCCAGCCGGGTTTATTGCTTCCGCCGAACGTTTTGGTTTGATGCGGGCCGTTGACAGCTGGGTGGTCAATCATGCGCTTGAATCGTTGGGGAAACAATTACAAAAAAACCCCCACCTGCATTTTTCCATTAATCTTTCTGCGGAATCCATTGGCGATTATTCCATGCTGGAAACCATTACCACAGCTTTGCTGGCCAACAATGTACCGCCAACTGCCGTGACCTTTGAAATCACTGAAACCATTGCTATTGCAAATCTGGAGTCAGCCGTGGAATTCCTTTCCCGCCTGCGTAATCTGGGCTGTCAAACTGCTCTGGATGATTTTGGTGTGGGTTATTCCTCATTTGCCTACCTCAAGGATTTGCCCGTGGATTTTGTAAAAATCGACGGTTCTTTTGTGCGTGATGTGTATCGGGACAACCTGCAATTGGCCATGGTGCGTTCCATGAATGATATCGCCCATGCCATGGGCAAATACACCGTTGCCGAGTTTGTGGATAATCATGATGCCATGCGGGTGTTAAAGGACATGGGTGTGGACTATATCCAGGGTTATTACGTGGGGGGTCCGCGTCTGCTGGGTGATGCGCCGTTGTTTCAAACGGAATCCAATGTAATTCGACTGGTGTGATTCTGTCTGGATACAGCTGGCATCGATTTTGCCTGTGTTTTTCCTGGAAGTTTCTATACTCAAATGTGACTTAAGGGCTAAATTGCCCTGTTTTTATTTCAGCTTACCGCAGGTTTTTTTCAAAAAAACCAAATATGAGGAGCAACCCGAGGTGATAGTGCAATGAAACGTTCCCGGCGGCTTGAACCCGTGGTCAAGGTGGCTGAAAATCGCGAACAACAGGCGGCCCGCTCACTGGGGGATGCACAATCGGCATTAAACCAGGCACAGCAGCGCCTGGACGAACTGGAAAATTATCGAAAAGAATATATCCAGCGTTTTCATACCACAGGTGCCATGGGTATGAGCGCCGTACAAATGGGTGATTACCGGCTGTTTTTAAGTAACCTTTCACGCGCCATTGAACAGCAGGCCGGGTTAGTGAAACAGGCTGCGGTCGCAGTGGAACAACAGCGCCAGCAGTGGTTTGCCCGTCGCGGCAAAGTGAAAATGCTCGGCAATGTGGTTTCCCGTTTTCAAACTGAAGAGCAACGTGTTGCTGACCGAAAAGAACAACTGGAACAGGACGAACGTTCTCAGCGCATGCCCGCATCCTCTCCCCGCTCATAAGCTTTTTCTTTCTTTCTCCACTGCATATCATGTTGCTGAGTGCCTGGCACAGTCTGTGCTGGTGAATGCCTGACAGGCAGTTTAATGAATAAACTAAAACCTGCCCCCTGCAAGTGCGATCACTTGCAGGGGGCAGGTAAAAAACGACAGGATAGCAATAGAAAAACCAATGGCTGAATTAACGCTATTAGTGAATGCCACAGATACCACGCTGCTGAACGGGCGTGTGGCGGCGCCTGTTGCCGCCAATGGTGCCGTGGCAGGAGGATTTGCCAGTGTTCTGGGCAAGCGTTTGATGCAAAGCGAAAGTGCTGTAATAAAAGAACCACCGTCACAAATGTCTGAAGTGCATCGTGTAGCGGTGACTGAAACCGGTGAAGTCCAGCCCGTCAACGGCCAACCCTTGCCGCCGGTCGTACCGCAAAACACGGCACATAAACCGGAAACAGCAGAAACCGGAAACCCGGTGCTGGATGCTTCATTGTTATCCGCTATTGCGCAAGGCGCTACCGTGATGAATGGACAAGCTGTCAACACGTCGCCTGCCGGTACAATAAACCCGGTTTTGGGTGCTGTGCGGGCAGAGCGTGAAGGTGTGCCGCCATCTGCATTGTCGCAACGTGCCATAACACGGCAGGTGACTGAAAACAGTATGTTGTCCTCTGCATTGAATACAGCGCTGAGTGTATCTGCCACGACACCTGGCCAGCAAAATGTGCCATCCGCGTTAACGAATGCGCGCCAGGATGCACAGCAGGCGAGTGCCACGCCGACGCTTCCTTCCATGCTGGGCAAACCCATTTCCACGACAGCACAGCAGGCTTTGGTACGCGCCAGTGTAAATGCGGGCAAAGCGCACTATCTGCGGGCGGATATGATGTCGGCCACCGGCCTGAGCGCAGTCAATACACAATACAACAGCGGTTTGTCC
>JALSGT010000054.1 GCA_026982555.1 Chromatiales bacterium | reverse complement strand
CGCCCTGGGCGCACGAAAAGGCGTTGCAGGTGCGCGAGCAGGCACAGTCCGGTACGGCTTTTGAGGCGGTGGCGGCGGGTCAGTTCAACAAAATCGGTAGTGGTGATCAGGTGTTTTATGTGGAAAGTCTGTCGGATGACAAGACCCGGTTGCGCAATGTTTTCATTCAGGTGCGCAGGGCGGATGGGCAGCTGGATATTTTTTCGGCGCGCAGCGGTTATCAACAGGTTGATCCGGTAACGGGGGTGCGTTATCTGGTATTGGTGGAGGGGTATCGTTATCAAGGGCTTCCCGGCAGCGTTAATTTCAAGATTCATCAATACGAAAAAAGCGCGGTACGTCTGGAAGAGCTGGAGGCGGCTCCTTTGCGCCGGACTCACTGGGCGATTCCGAGCAGTGATTTATGGGGCTCGGCACGGTTGTCTGATCGGGCGGAGTTACAGTGGCGGTTTGCCATGCCGCTGGCCACTGTGCTGTTGGCAGTGCTGGCGGTGTTGTTGAGTCGCACATCACCGCGACAGGGGCGGTTCGCCAAACTGTTTATTGCTATTCTGGTTTTTGTTACTTATTACAACAGCCTTGGGGTGGCAATGTCCTGGGTGCAGCGCGGGGTGGTTTCACCAGTTGTAGGCTTGTGGTGGGTGCATGCTTTGTTACTAATGTTGGTGATTGTGCTGGGGGTGCGTTATTGGGGTGCCCGCTGGTTATGGAGCCGGTTGTTGCGGCGTGAGCCTGCACCGGCATCGGTGGGGCGATAGCCATGCAGATACTGGATCGCTATATCGCAAAAAGTGTGGGTTTTAGCACGCTGTTGGTGATGGGGGTGTTGCTGACGCTGTTTGCTTTTTTTGCGTTTATGGATGAAGCGAGACAAATTGGCAAAGGGAATTATGGCACCTGGCAGGCTTTTCAATATGTGTTGCTGACGGTGCCGCGTCTGGCGTATCAGCTCTTTCCCATTTGTGCCTTGTTGGGGACGACAATTGGCCTGGGCATTTTGGCCAGTAACAGTGAGCTGGTGGCCATACGAGCGGCAGGCGTGTCGTTGACACGTATTATTGGTTCGGTGATGAAAATCGGGTTGTTGTTTGTGCTGTTGACAATAGTCATTGGTGAAGGTGTGGCTCCCGCCGCAGAACGTTATGCACAGACACTGCGTTCCGTTGCCATGTCTGACAAGCTGACTTTGCGAGGGAAGGAGGGGTTGTGGGCGCGGGATGGTGACAGTTTTGTGAATGTGCGTCACATTCTGCCGGGTGAGCGTTTGGGGCAGATTTATATTTTTGAGCGTGATGATATGCATCGCCTGGTTAAACTGGTGCGAGCTGATTCGGCGGTTTATCGTCAGGGTGGCTGGATATTGCAGGGGGTGCTTAGCAGCGATATCACTGAGCAAGGGGTGACTTCGGCGCGGGTGGATGAAGCACCCTGGCAGACAAACCTGAGCCCGGATTTATTAAATGTGGTTACCGTCAAACCCAATACGCTGTCGATTTTGGGTTTGTATGATTATGTGCAGTATCTGAATGATAACGGCCTGGATGCTGCGGTTTATGAACAGGCATTGTGGGGCAAGATCGTTGCGCCTTTAGTCACGGCAGTAATGGTGTTTTTATCTATCCCCTTTGTGTTTGGCCCCTTGCGCTCAGTGGGAGTGGGGCATCGTATTCTGGTGGGCACGCTTGCGGGTGTGGGGTTTCATATTCTCAATCAGATGTTTACCTACATGGGGCTGGTGTTTAATTTTAATCCTGTACTGAGCGCCCTGGCCCCGGCAGTGCTGGCGTTTTTGGCAGGCTACTACATGTTGCGTCGTTTGTATTGATTATCCTGGAGTCCGCAGTCGAACGGCTTGTAGAGTGCGTTGAATTATGATGCCAATAAATTCAAGTCTCGCTTTGCAATGTGTCACAAGCCAGGCCTATAACTGTTTCATCGCGGACTTGGATGAAGGTGGTATTCATAAAGTCAACCAAGTGTTGCAAACGCAAAGGGCGCAGAGACGCAAAGAAAAAACACATACTTTGCGTTAAATACCCAGAGATGTTTGATCGTAGTGTGTTTTTCTGCTCGATCAATGGTCTAGCTGAGAGTTAAATGCAGAGGCATGAAATGTTAATATATCCTCGAAGCGGTCAACTGCGGAATCCGGGATTATCAGTTTGTCATATATGGATGAAGTGCCAGACTCAATCCAGCCCGGGGTTATTCTTGATGCCCTTGATATTGGGAATATTCAGTTTGTTGACTTTCACGGTGTCTTGTTTACGGATGTAATCAGCAACCACGTCCCAGGCAGGGCGGCCTTCGCGATTGGGTTCCACACTGGCCCAGCCAGCAACACGGTATTTTTTACTGGCTTTTAATGGCTTGCCATTAACTTCCATATCCGTAATACGATTGCCGATAGTTTTGGTGGGATCAATGCTGAATTTCAGCCCGCCCACACGCACCATGTCACCCCCTTGCTGATAATAGGGGTCAGTATTGAAAAGATTGTCCGCCACATCTTCCAGTATCAGTTTGATATTTTCTCCGGTGGTCTGATTGAGGGTAACGGTGGGATAGGTGATCGCGGTTTGTGTCATGACGTGCTCGAAGGTGATGGGTTCACCGGGTAAGACGCTGACACCCCAGCGGAAGCCGGGTGAAAAAGCGATGTCAGCATCTTGTGCGTCGATCAATGCATCCAAGATCAATTGATCAAATGAACCATTGAAATTACCACGACGGTAAAGCAGCTCATCAGCCACACCCAGTTTTTCTTCCAGTTTTGCTTTAAAAGGTTTACGAACCTTGCTGATATGTGCGGCCATGGCGGCATCGGGTTCCAGCAGATTGGAAAAAATGGGCAATAGACTGTAGCGATAACCCTGTACTTTGCCTTTGCGGACGTCAAAATCCAGCACACTAAGAAATTTTCCATTAGATCCAGAATTGATGACCAGTGTAATGCCTCCGGCATTTTTTACTTCCACGGGCTCGGGTACAGCGTCATGTGTATGCCCCCCCATGATGGCATCGATGCCACGCACGCGACTGGCCATTTTCAAATCAACATCCATGCCGTTATGGGAGAGAAGAACCACGACTTGCGCGCCGTCAGTGCGTGCGTCATCCACGGTTTTTTGCATCTTGTCATCACGAATACCGAAGTTCCAGTCGGGTACCATGTAACGTGGATTGGCAATGGGTGTGTAGGGAAAGGCCTGACCAATGATTGCAGTGGGTACACCGTTAATTTCCTTGATGACGTAAGATTTGAAAACGTCTTCTTCCCACTGATTGTCGATAATGTTTTGTGCAAGGAAATCCATGTGGCCATCGAGGTCTTTTTCAATGATTTCTCTGACG
>JALSGT010000053.1 GCA_026982555.1 Chromatiales bacterium | reverse complement strand
TACGATTAACAATCGAGGTTTCCATTTGCGGGCGTAACGCCCGCTGCCACAGCGTGTCATAATTTTCGCCCGTCAACAGGCTTTTGGCTGCCAGCACGCCGGACGAAATCGCCAGCCGCATACCAAATCCCCACAGCGTATCCTGAAAACCGGCCTGTTCACCCACCTGGGGATGCGGGCCACTGTACGCACTGCGCGGAATACGAAAATTACCCGTGCCGCCGTGAGGCCGGGGGTTTTTCATCTCCAGACCCACCAGCTGCTGAAAGGCTTCCACTGTTCGCTGCACATAAATTTTTTCCTGTTTAAAACCGGAAAACATGCAACTTTTGACCGTCCCCCTGCTCTTCATTACCAACAGATAGGCGTAACCCTGAGGAGCCAGTTCATCGTCACAGATAACCCAGTAACCATCGGCCATATCCGTTTCAAAGTGATAACCCACGGCAATGGCATCGGCAGCACGCGGCCCGGCGGCGAGAATGCCTTCACCAGACATCTGGCGCAGACGACTGTTGAACCGGACGTCTATACCAAGGGATTGTGCTTGTGCCAACAATGCACTGTCCAGTGTGCCAGGACCGGGGCCACGCTCAATCAGATAAAAAAGCGGTTCGTCACTTTTAATCTCATAAGAGGTTCGGGCGGAATCAAAAACCATACCGTTCTGACCCGGCATGGCGGTAAAATCTGTGGTTAAACCCAGTGTTGTAAATACGTCAAGCACATCTTCCCGGGTCGTCCAGTTTTCCAGCCCCTGAAAATCACTGCCAAAACGATATCCCACTTCCCTGCGGGCTTCATGTACGACCACCTGACGCCCCGCATGAGCCAGGGTGATTGCGGCGGCCAGTCCGGCAGGACCGGCACCGGCGATTTCTACCGGTGTATCCCGATTTCTTTTTATTTCCGTCATTGTTTTTTCCCTGCGTCAACATGGATGTTTGTCATTATTACCCGTTCCCCGTCAACCATTCCATCATTTCCTCGTCCCCATGCTCCCGCGTGGGGATGCATACAGTGCTATCATTTTATTCCGATACGGATTCCCACGCAGGAGCATGGGAACCAGGGTGTAAGCTTGACTAAATAACAGTACCCCACTTTAAAAAGGGAAATTCACACCACAGATTCCATATCAATATGTCCGCAAGGGCACTCCTCGGCGCAAATGCCACACCCCTTGCAATAATCATAATCAATCCTGTAACCACCTTCTTTTTTAATCACTGCCGCATCCGGACAAAAATGCCAGCAGTTATCACACTCAAAACAAACGCCGCAACTCAGACAACGTTTTGCTTCCTGTTGTGCATCGCTTTCCGGCAAACCTTTAACCACTTCATTAAAACCGGCAAGCCGGTCCTTGCTCAGTTCACCTTCATGCCGATGTTCTTCAGGATAATAATGTAACTGCATTTGTCTGAAGGTGATGTTGGTTTTTTTATGCGCATCAAAAACAAACGGTTCACCTTTCAGGCTCGCTATAATCGACATCGCCGCGCGATACCCGTCACCCACCGCCGTCGCCGCCAGTTTGGATTTGCTAACAGCATCACCACCCACCCAGACACCTTCCGCTTCTGACGCTTGCGCCAGATTTTCCAGCCCCTGCCAGTCCGCCTCCTGACCAATGGCAAAGACAACCAGACCCGCCGGAACAAATTCCTCGGTCCCCTCAAAAAATTTTGGATTGAAGTGACCGTAACGATCATGTACCCGGTCCACATGGGCGATTTCAACACCGGACAAATGCGCACCGCTGCGCACCAGGCGACTCACACCCACACGATAGAGCAGATGCACGCCTTCGGCTTCCGCTTCGCTGACTTCGGTTGATGACGCCGGCATCTCTGTACCCAGCTCCCGGTGTTGCATACCATGTGGGTCTTGCGCACAAATTACTGTTACTTCTGCGCCCAGACGCCGCACACAACGTGCGACATCGATAGCGGTATTGCCCCCTCCCACTACGGCCACCTGCTTCGGCAGTTTTACCGGTTCACCCCTATTGAGTGATTGCAAAAAATCAATGCCGCTCATCACACTGTGATGTGATGTCACCTTGTCCGGGTATTCCCGTGGCCGCCGGGTACCAATTGCCAGAAAAATCGCATCAAACTGGTCACGTAACTCATCTTCGCTAATCTCTTTACCCACACGGGTACCAGGACGGAATTCAACACCCAGCGCAAGAATGGCATCGATCTCCCCGGCCAATATTGACCGGGGTAAACGATAAGCGGGAATCGCGCTGTGCAGGGTACCGCCGGGGACCATCTGCGCATCAAACAGTGTGACGGAATAACCTCGCCGCACGAGCTGAAAGGCACAGGAAAGACCGGCGGGACCGGCACCCACTATGGCCACCCGTTGTGAGCGGGCAGTATCGTCAAAAACCTCATGACACCAGCCCTGGGCAATCGCCCTGTCACCGAGGTAACGTTCCATGGCATGAATGTTGACGGCACTGTCGAGGTGTTTACGATTACAGGGGGACTCACAGGCGTGATAACAGATACGCCCCATGGTCGCCGGAAAAGGATTGCGCTCAGTCAGCTTGTGCCACGCCGCCTGCCAGCGTTGCGCGGCGGCCAGTGCCAGCCATGCCTGAATATCTTCAGAAGCCGGGCATGTCTGACTGCAAGGCGGCCATTTGTTTTGATAAACCGGTTGCCGGGTGCGCCAGTCACCGGTGTGATACGCCGTGCTGCTGCCCGGTGCAATTTCAAGTTTAGAGGACATTGTCCACTCCTTGCGAAACAGACAGCGAAGAAGAAACATACCCGCCGCGACCGTGTCGCGCACAACGCAACGCACTGGCGGTATCCCATTGTGTATCCGCTTCAAGCAGGTTGTAACGGCGGATACGTGCATCGGCCAGGGCTTGTATATGACGTAACTCCACTGCGCCTTCTTTGCCGGTAAACAAATGTTTAAAACGTCCTTGTGGACGCAGATAATCGTCCACCGGTTTTTGTCCGGCCAGACGCATCACCCCGGTAAGCTCGCCATGCTCAAGCTCCACCAGCGGAAAAAGTCCTGTCTCCACAGCCAGTCGGGCAACCGTCACCGACAGGGCGCTGTCATGTGCCCAGCCCAGCGGACAGGGCGACAGAATTTGCAGAAAACGCGGCCCCCGGATACCCATGGCTTTTTCCACCTTCGCTTTTAAATCAGGAAAATACGCAATCGTCGCCGTTGCCGCATACGGCATATGATGAGCAGCCATGATGGAAAGCACATCTTTTTTCAGCTGCTGTTTACCCTGGCTGAACAACCCTGGCGGTGAAGTGCTGGTGCGCACGGCATGCGGCGTGGAGCCGGAACGTTGTACGCCGGTGTTCATGTACGCCTCGTTGTCGTAACAGACAAATAATACATTGTG
>JALSGT010000052.1 GCA_026982555.1 Chromatiales bacterium | reverse complement strand
TGCTTTTTCATCACCGGCTTTGTGCGCTTTGTCGATAGCCGCATCCCAGTGCTCTATCGCATCAGTGAGACTCTTTAACCTGGTGTTAAAAACATCCGTGGGGCGTTGTGTGGCACTGTAAAGTTTCCTATGCAGATTGTCTGGTGTTTCTACACCCAGCACCCTTTTACCGCGTGCTTTTTTGAAAGCCTCAAGATCACTGTGAATATAAACCCCTGCATCATCGGTCAAGGCCTTCATATCGTAAACCACATTAATATCCTGCACCGCCTCCAACCCGGCACCCTCGTCATACATTTTGAAGGCATCAAGAATGGTTTGCGGCTCGTTGACAAAATCGATCACATAGGTTTCATCTTTGCCGGGATAAGTACGATTAAGGCGAGACAGGGTTTGCACTGCCTCAACACCGCTGATCTTCTTATCCAGATACATACCCACCAACCTGGGCTGATTAAAACCGGTCTGGAATTTATTGGCAACGATCATCACTTGATATTCCGGGCGCTCAAACTCACTGCGCAAATCGCCCGTGGCATCGGGGTTAAGATTGTACTCGGTGTACTCTTTCTCCAGATCAATGCCCAGTGGTTCACGTTCGTCATCATCACCCAGAATGCTGCCCGGCACTTTGCCAGAAAAAGCCACCAGCGCTTTAATGCCCTGTAGATTGTGTTTTTTAATGTATTGATCAAAAGCCAATTTGTACTTCACCGCCTGCGGGCGGCCACTGGTGACCACCATGGCCTTGGCTTCACCATTGAGTAACCCGGCAATATTTTTCATAAAGTGCTCAATAATGAACTCCACCTTTTGCGCCACGATGGTGGGGTGCAGCGATTTCCAGCGGGCCAAAGCACGGCGGGCAAATTCTTATCCACCCGCTTATCATTCACCCCCTGATCACCCAGACGCACCGCCTGTTGATACGGCGTGTAATTACACATCAAGAATAAACCCCTCTTCAATGGCTTGGCGCTGGCTGTAACGATGGAAAGATTGCGGCTTATTGTCATCCGATACCGGCTGGCTTTCATCTTCAGGCCGACCAAACAAAGTAAAGGTGCTGTGCTTGGGCGTGGCGGTAAAAGCAAAATGGCTGACATTGCTCGGGCGCACACGGGACTTCTGCATCTCCAGCAATAGCTCTTCCAGCGTCATCTCTTCCAGTTTATCTTTAGAATCCAGCGACAACGCCGCCCGTAAACCTTGCGCGGTCGAGCCGGTTTGTGAGGTGTGGGCTTCGTCAATAATCACCGCAAAGCTGCGCTCTTTAAGTGACTGTTCGGTGAGTATTGCTTCCATCGCAAAAGGGAAGGTTTGAATCGTCACCACAATAATCGGCACGCCGTCTTTCAATGCTTGAGCTAAGCGATTGCTTTTGGAATCCCCGCCGCGTTTATTGCTGTCGATGGTTTCAATCACCCCGGACTGGTGATCTATCTGCCGTATCGCTTCTTGCAACTGGCTATCCAGCACCGTGCGATCCGTAACGATAATCACCGAATTAAAATAAGCCTTGCCATCGGGGTAACGCAGTTTAATCAGATCGTGCGCCGTCCAGGCAATGGTGGCGGTTTTACCCGACCCTGCCGAGTGCTCACACAGGTATTGCTGCCCCGCTCCTTTCGCTTTGGCATCGCCAACCATTTTATTGACTGCTTCAAACTGGTGATAGCGCGGGAAGATCAAGGTTTCTGCCGTACAGGGCATACCGTATTTATCCACCTTCTCCTTGGTCTCCACATAAACAAAACTGTGGAAAATACGTAACCAGGCATCACGCTGACAAATCTCCTCCCAGAAATAGGCCACCGGATATTCACCGTCGTCTCGGGCGGCATTCCCCGCATGGCCGTTATTGCCTTTATTGAAGGGCAGAAAAAAAGTTTTATCGCCATTCAGTTTGGTGGCCATGGCAATTTCACTATCACTCATGGCAAAATGCACCACCGCACCGCGTTTAAAGGTGAGCAGCGGCTCTTTTCGTTTGGTTTTCGGATCTATTGGCAGGCGGTCGGTTTTGTATTGTTTGATGGCATCGTCGATGGCTTGGGTGAAATCGGTTTTCAGCTCCACCGTAGCCACCGGAATACCGTTGATAAAAAAGCCCAGATCAATCGCCCACTCACGGGTGGGGCAATATTTCAGTTGCCGCACTACACGCAGAATATTATTTTCATATTTGGCCACCTCTTTGGCGTTGCGGCCATCCTCCGGCGCGGCCTGGCTCATGGCAATCAACCCTGCACCGGCCACACTCAAACCTTCGCGCAACACCTTCATAGTGCCGCCGGTTTTGAGGCTTAACTCTTTTTCCAGCCGATCCAGCAACATCTTTTCGGTATTGGCACCATTGAGGCGATTGAGCTTCTCCCACGTTTCAGGCTGCGTTGCTTTTACCCGGGCCACCACATCAGCCGGATACAAAGCCCGCACCTGATCATATTCACGGGCATGGCCCTCCACCCAGCCATTTTCGAGCAGTTTTTTAACCACATAGGCTTCGAGGTGTATTTCGTGATGTGCGGCCATGAATGTTCCGTTTCTTTTTATTCAGCGTGAGTTGCTATATGCCAATTATTTGATTCAATCCATCGATAATTTCTGATAGTTGCTCAGGTTCAACAGTACCCAGTTTTTTTCCGACTCTTTCCACTGACAAGGTACGTATTTGGCTGATTTTTACCCATGACTCTTTTTGTAATTGTTCAAGAAGAGGATAAGTAAGAGGGAAACCTGCTTTTTGCGGCTGGCTGGTCAGAGCCATGGCAATAACGGTACCAGAACGTTTGTTAAAAACATCCTGACTGAGGATGAGCACAGGCCTGCGCCCTGCTTGTTCGTGACCTCGAGTCGGGTTGAGTTCTGCCCAACGAACGTCCCCTCTTAATATTCTGGCCATTCAGACATGTCCTCGGCAAACCCTTCTTCTGCCAGTTTTTTTTCATATTCCGGCTCCAGCTTTGCGCACTCTCGTGCTAAAAGGCTGTGATTCAGGCGGTCCAGCTTTTCCTTTACCGCCTCTTGAATGGCACGACTTCGGTTTGGGAATAGACGTTTTTTTACCAGCGCGTCAACCTCGGCCAGCATTCCGGATTCTAGTGTGATGGCGATTTTACTACTGCTCATACGACGGCACCTCCTTTGGTATGATTATTAGTCATACTATTAGGGCTGTCAAGGAGCATCACAGGCTCATCGATTCATCGCGTAAAAACGGTTTCTCGCTCCCGCGTGGGGATGCATACAGTGCTGCCATTTTATTCCGGTATGGATTCCCACGAAGAGCCATGAGAACCAGAAAAAAATCACATTTTTTCACCAAGAAGAAGAGGTTTTTTTATCAATAGACATCCACCAGCTGACTTGATCTATTGTCTGTCATAGGGACCCAGGAAACGCTCCCCGTTAAAATGGATCATATGCGTTGGGGCTTCCGCTACCCAAACCTCGGTTTCCCACGATATTTCCGTTATATAACGTGACATGATACCGCGATCAGGAAATGCGGTTACATAAACGAGACCGGGCTTTGAGTCTTTAAAAAGCGTTGAGAGTTCACCATGACGCTTGCCGTCAACCGGTCCATGGCTTGTGACAGATTCAATCAGCAGCAACCAGTTTTTTTCAGGAAAATAGAGAATAACATCGGGCATTTTACCGTGCTTATCAACTTCCACACCCATTTCAGCCAGGCGCTCACGCTGAAAATAGCCAATTTTATCACCCGTATCCCCTACATAAATCACTTCACTACCAGGCGCATAACGTGGTGCAAACCCGGTTATAATGTCTCTGATAAGCTGACTATGCGCACCGGGTGTTAAAGATATCTCCTTGTCTCTGGCTATTTCCACAGGAATCATTTGCATTTTCCTTTCCATAGCATAGCGCTTCGCCAATGTTTCTTTTTGTGCTAAATACACGTTAAGTGTCGCTTCCCATTGATCACCACCATAAGTAACGATCACATCAAAGGCTTCTGTGCTTACCTGATAACACGCCTTTGGGCTGTTAACAGGCCGGTCTGGCTTATCCGGGTTGTAGAGCGCAATGGCAGCATCAACAAACTGATGCATCGTCTGACGTCGAAAAGTTTCACGGGTATTGGGAGCATATTCCTTACCATAGTGATCACGACAAAACTCCATAATGGGGGTAATACCCATCAAAGGTCGTTCACAATCGGCCCACTCATCTTCCGGCTGAAGATTTAATATCGCCAACAATGTAAGTGCGGAACGTTCATTATGCTGCCCGCGCGGCATCCCCAGGGCTTTTACTATGGATAATGCCTCGTTGATTTTTTGCTGGGCCTTCAATGGGTCGCTTTGATGACTATCCGTCATATGTTTGATTTCCTCTTCTATTATTCTGTCTATGTCTTTCTGCCCAGGAACAACACTTCCCGCTTTTTTTGCCATGGCCTTTAATGTTTGAACATCAGGATAACGAAGCATGCGCAAATCTGCTGCATTGACCTGCGTGTGGCCATTGAACTGCCTGAAATATTTATCAATCAACGTACTGTTCAGGTAGATCGCAAGACCGGTTGCAAGTTCTTTCGGTAAACCTTTCTGGTTCTTGTGAAAGACATTTAGATGATTTTCAAAGCCGACGAGATCAGCGGATGGTGAACTGTCATAAATACAGGCTACCACGCGGCGTTTTTCTTCTTTTGTTGTAAAACGGCGCGTTACAACGTAATCCCCCTGGTTCGACCACAACCATTTACGCGATTCATTTGATACATAAATCGCATTGGGTTTCTTGCTTTCTTTCGGCCAGACAAAATGGTTATCTTTGAAATGTACCGGATAGAGCAAAGGCACAGTGCCATTTTCAGATGTCATACGAAGATCACTTTTAAGTCTGAAATCAACAACCGGTCCCGTTGAAATCTGAATATCCAAATCTGACAAGCGGTGATCAAACACACTGATTCGGTCAAAAATTCGCTGATCCATTTCACTGGTCGCAATGTGAATGAATTTTTCCGGATCATTGGGTTTTACTATATTTTCATAAGGAACACGCCTGTACGTCATGTCAGGCACAACAATTTCACCGGTTCCTCTATCTTTGATAAATTCCGAACCAGGGCTGGCGGTAATCACAACGGTATCCGGCATGCCACCCTTTACACCATGAAAGATAATATTTTCCTGCAATACTTCATCATCCTTAAACGCTTTTGTACGCGATTCAAAAACATGGAGGTGACGAATGGCTATCTCGTTTAAAAACAATTCACGAAACGGCTTAAAATATGGACCGTTACAAAATGAACGGGGAATAATGGCAACAATTTCACCTCCCGGCTTCAAGCGTTTTATCGCCAGGGCCAAAAAAGCCGTATAAAGATTGGATGTTTCTATACCAACATTACGCAACCATTTCCTATGATCAGAAGTCGAGTTTATTTTTTTATAAGGTGGATTAAGAATGGCATGCGTATATCGTTCGTCCACCTTACAATTATTGAATAAATCATGAGACAAAAATCCTGCACTGTCCTCTATAAAGTCATTCGTCTTGATATGCGCAGTCATGGATATACCGGAATGGGAACATAATATTTGACTATCATTCATGGTAGATTCAAGATAGTCGAGCATTATTGGTTCGATTTCATAGGCCGTGATATTAATACCAGCAGGCTTACTTTTATGAGTGCATATTTCTTCTATAAATGCTGCGCTCAACGAACCGACACCGGCTCCTGCATCAAGGAGCGATATCTTTTTTCCTGCAAAATCATCAAACAGGGAAGCCATAAATCGTGCGATAGAAACCGGGGTCATAAATTGGCCCAGCGCTGAACGCTTCTTCGGGTCTAGTTTACTCGCCGCATCTAACCGATAGTAATCTGTATTTTGTGCAAGTGCCGCCTGTGCCATTGATGTTATTCCTGTTTTTCCACCACGATATTGTCAATGAGTCGTGCCTCACCCAGCCAGGCGGCAACGAGTATCACCCGGTGTTCATCGGCGTTGGTCGCTTTTTGTAAATCCTCTGTCCGGCGTATTTCAACATATTCCGGCCGGAATCCCGCTTCGCTCAGTTTTGCAATCGCCTGTGTCTGTATCATGGCGAAATCCTTTTCACCGGCTTGTATTTGCTGTTTTGCCTGTTGCAGGGTTTGGTATAACAGGGCGGCACGTTGACGCTCTTCATCGGAAAGGTAGGCATTGCGTGAACTCATGGCCAGTCCGTTTTTTTCACGCACGGTGGGCACGCCAATGATTTCAACGGGAAAGCACAGGTCGTTAACGAGGCGGCGAATCACCCGCAATTGTTGAAAGTCTTTTTCGCCAAATACCGCGACATCCGGTTGTGCCATGTTCAGTAATTTGGCGACGACGGTGGCAACACCCACGAAATGGCCGGGACGATATTCGCCGCACAGCATATTGGAAATTTCCGGCACTTCAATGCGTGTTTCCTGTTGAAAGCCTGCGGGATACATTGCCTGTACGGCGGGTGAAAAAATCACGTCGGGTGGATGATCAATGGCTGACAGTTTTTTGCGGTCTTCATCAAAGGTGCGTGGATAACGTTCAAAATCACCGCCGTCACCACTGAGGTCGCTGAACTGCATGGGATTGACAAAAATGCTGACGATGACGCGATGTGCGTTTTCCCGCGCCTGCTCGACTAACTGCAAGTGTCCGGTATGAAGGTTGCCCATGGTGGGCACCAGGGCGATACGCTCGCCATTCGCCCGCCAGCGGGCAACTGTCGTGCGTAATCCGGCAACGGTATCAATGATTTTCATGGTTTGATATTACTGATTTAACATTAACGGGTTTGACATTAAAAGGCATGTTCATCAGCGGGGAAACGGCCATTTTTGACCGCCTGTACATAGGCGCGCACCGCTCCCCGAATATCATCCGCTTCCTGTAAAAAATCCTTGCTGAAGCGCGGGCGTTTTCCGGGGGTGATGCCCAGCATGTCGTATAACACCAGCACCTGTGCATCACAGCGTGAGCCTGCGCCGATGCCAATGACCGGTACATCCACCGCTGCGGTGATTTCTGCGGCCAACAGTGCGGGCACACATTCCAGTAACAGGATGTCAGCTCCGGCATCTTCCATGGCGCGCGCATCCAGCAATATGGCTTCGGCTTGTTTTTCGTCACGTCCCTGTACTTTGTAGCCACCCAGTTTGTTCACGGATTGCGGCAGCAGGCCGAGATGCGCGCACACCGGAATGCCGTGTTCTGCGAGGAGACCCGCTGTTTCCACCATCAGCGCGCCGCCTTCCAGCTTTACCATGTGGGCTCCGCCTTCTTTCATCAAGCGGCCTGCGCTGGTCAGCGCCTGTACCGGGGTGGCGTAGGTCATGAATGGCAGGTCTGCCATCACCAGGGTGTGCTGGCTGGCGGTACGCACCATGTGTGTGTGATATATCATCTCGTCCAGGGTGACCGGCAGGGTGCTGTCCCGCCCCTGAAGGATCATTCCCAGTGAGTCGCCCACGAGCAGGATGTCCACACCTTCCTCTGCCAGTATCTGTGCAAAACTGGCATCGTAGGCAGTCAGGCAGGCGATTTTTTCACCGGCCTGTTTCATTTTTTGCAGGGTGGATGTGGTGATGTGTTTCATTGGTGTCTCCTCTCTCTGGCCTGCTGGCTTAATGGCGATTTGCAATGGGGTGTCGTCAGACGCACTGTGCTGTCAATGTCCACTGGTGCTACTGTCTGGATACAGTGTTTTTACTGTCATTAAATATGGGGGAACGCACGGTTTGGACTGTACGCCCAAAAGAGCCGGGAATATCCTCTTCGATCATAACCGAGCCCGTTAAAAACCAACGGCCTGATAGTCGAGGTGTGATGATTATAAGTCTACGGACTACAAGTCACAACCTGAGACCGGAATGGGTATCGGGATTTACTCTATGCTCTTTGCGCACCGAAAACCAAAGCTGTCATTTTTCACTTTTTTGGCAAAAAAGGAGCGATTAAAGACGGGGGCAGAAATACCGCATTTGTAAAATGAACAATCAAACCATGAGCCACCTTTCAAGGTTTTGTAGCGCTCACCATAACTTTCAGCCGCTGTCGTATTCCCGGGATAGGCCTTGTACCAGGATGCTGTCCATTCCCAGACATTACCCGTCATATCGTAAACGCCATAGGGGCTCTTGCCCGCCTCAAACGCGCCCACCGGACTGGTGTCACCAAACACACCAATTTCCTGCCAGCGCACTGGCGTATTGGCCTTGGCCGTATCAAACTCATCGCCCCAGGGAAACATGCGCCCATCGGTGCCCCGCGCTGCTTTTTCCCACTCAGCATCTGTGGGCAGACGTTTCCCCGCCCAATGACAATAGGCTTCGGCATTCTTCCAGCTCACATAAACCACAGGATGATCTGCCTTGCCCGGTGGAAACGTGCGATTGCGCCAGTGATCCGGTGAGCGCCCTCGCGTGACATCATTAAATTTTTTATACTGTAAATTCGTGACCTCAAATTGATCGATATAAAAAGCAGGCAGGTATACCGTATGCTCCGGTCCTTCATCGGGCAAACGATCATTGGTGCCCATAATAAATTCACCCGCAGGAATCAATATCATCTTGTTGACCGCATCTCCCAAACGTGAGCGCTGCGCATACGGTGGATAACGCATACCATAATCCGCTTTACGATTGGGGACCACGGCGCGTTTCGGTATGTCCAGTTGTGTCGATGACTCACGTACACTCTGTTGATGTCTGGCAGGCGCTTTGTTTGGCGTTGCCGTTTCGTGACAGCTCTGGCACTTACCCAGGCTTACCGTGAGTATCTGTTGCAACTCGGCTTTATCGTCATGACAACGGACACATTGCTGTTGTGAATGCACGTATTTTTCGGCGGGCGGTGGCGATGCTTCCGCAACCGTCATCGAAGAAAAAACCAGCGTGATAAAAGCAGGAAAAAAGAACAGAAGTGGCATAACGAATAATTCAAATGTGGCCTGAAAAATACGCCAATGGTAGCACAGACCGGCAACCCTGAAATCCTTTGCTCTGCTCGCTTCAATACCGCGTAAAACAGTAGGGTGGAACAAGCGCAGCGGTTCCACCAAACGGGAAAAGTGCATCAAGGTTCGATCAATTACCGGTGTCCACCTTGAGTCGCCATTTGCCGGTGGGTATAGAGGCTATTGCTGTTTCTTATCGCCCATTGGTGGAACCGCTGCGCTTGTTCCACCCTACTCAACGACTCAGCTTGGCCTCTAAGCGGTCAACGGCGGAATTTAGGGTAATCAGCCTGAGGGTAACCAGCGCAAACACACTCCCTGCTCGTCCGGCTGCGCCGCAGCCTCATGCGCCACCCACTGACCAGCCACTGCCAGCAGTTGTCCATCAGCGTAAAGCAGGGGAATACGCTCACGCTGCCATGGCGGAATACCGGCCTCCTGAAACAGTTTTTTCAAGGCATGATGGCCCGTGCGGCCAACCGGGCGTAGTTTTTCTCCGCCCTGGCGAAAACGAACAGCAAGATGCTGACCTTCCAATACCCGTAGTGCGATACCCTGCCCTGTCACAGATTCGCCATACAGTCTGCCCAGACCGGGAACCGGTAACACCTCCTGTCCATTCCAGGACAAAGCCAATGTGGCGTCATGCGGCGACAACGGTGTACCCATAAACAATGCATCCCGATAGCGCCGCACCTCACCACCAGCCCAGCTCACCACCGGCTCACGATCCTCCGAGGCACCAATCACTTCATTCCAGACGCACTGCAATTGCGCTGCTGAAGGTGTTGGCAGACCCCGGTCACGACAACACTGATGTAACAGGTTGCGCGCCCGCACCTCCCCCAATGCCCGCAATCCTGTCACTGAAAACACCCCGTCATGGCCTGCTGCCTGCTTTAAGTCATCCGCAGCGACACTCACCAGCAACCCCGCTGCCTCTGCACACAAACTGGCCGAGCGCGACAACGTCGCTGCCATTCCGGGAAAACGTGATTTAAGTTTCGGTATGATTTCGTGCCGTAAAAAATTACGGTCGAAACGTGTATCACTGTTACTCTCATCATCGATCCATAATGACTGTTTGTTTTGTGCAAGAATCTGCTGCGCGTATTCATGCAACTCATCGCGTGAAAAATGCAACAGCGGCCGCGCATGCCAGCCTTCAGCAAAATCGGAATAATACGGCATGGCCGCCAGCCCCCGTGGTCCGGCACCACGCAATAATTGAATCAATAATGTTTCAGCCTGATCATCCTGATGATGTGCCGTCAGCAAACAATCCCCCGGCTGCATGAATTCACGAAAGGCCTGATAACGTGCTGCGCGCGCCACCGCCTCCGGGCTTTCACCGGTTTTGTTTTTGGCATCAACGTTGATGTTTGCAAAGGGCATATCCAGTGCTGCACATTGACGTGCGCAATGTGCTGTCCACTGCCCGGCCTTCTCGCTTAAACCATGGTTAATATGCAAGGCAATGCGTTCGCAGCCCATCGGCCCTGCACGCATGGCGGCAACCCCATGGAGTAAAACATGGGAATCCATGCCACCGCTGTAAGCAATGACGATGCGTTTTATTTTGGGAAAAAAAGGCAGGGATTTCAGGGAAAAGTTCAACATCAGGGGAATTGTATCATTCTGTATCCCTGATTACACAACACGCATGCTAACCTGAAATCCGCCGTTGAATGGCTGGAAGAGTGCGTTGAATGTTGTGACTGGCAAGGTAAGCCCGGCAGAAACTCAACACATAAACCAATGCCATTACGTTAACAAATAATGATACAGTAGGCTGGTGGTGAGCTTGCAAAGCCCACTCCTTTCAAGTCACTGGTGGAACCGCTGCGCTTGTTCCACCCTACCCAGTACCACCTCAACCGTAGGGTGGAACAAGCGCAGCGGTTCCACCTTGTGTCTTGGGTTTAAAACCTAAATCCTGCAAGTCCTCATACTTGCAGGATTTAGGTTAAAGCTCAAAACGCGCACCGGCACTCAGGTAATAATCTTCATACTTGTCCCTGCCTAACGTGGTTGCCGCTTGTATGAAAACCATATTCCCGTTTGGAAGTACCGCTGACAGCCCCAAGCCCAGGCCAAAATAATCCCGGTCGGGGTTGTCTGTTTTAAATTGAAAAGTGGTACCAAACCGGTCATTGATAAACTGGCCTTTAATGCGTATCGCATCCCCTTTAAACTGATGCTGCCAGCCCATATTCAGTTGCGGTACCAGCACCCCCCAGCGGGTACTGTGCGCATAGCTCGCCTGCAAACCCAGGCTGCTGACCAGGGAATCGGATTGCTGCTCTTCAAGGGACAGATTTAACCCTCCGGCCCCCGTTTCATCGTAAGCGCCAATGGTGGAGCTGGCGTAATCAAGTCGCCCTTCCGCGCTGGCCACCCATCCCTGTTTGACATAGAATTCGTGACCGGCACCCATGCTCAGCGCCAGCAAGCGTCCATCGGGTTTGCTTTTCGCCTGGGCATCAACGGCATTGTTGTTCAATACAAAACGAATGTTTCGTGTCGAGTCATAACGATGGCGGTTATACGACACGATGCCATCAATGTAGGTTTTTTGAGAAATATAGTAGGTGGCATAACCCGCAAAATTAATGCCGTCAACCGCCATGTCACCCGCGTTGTTGCTTATATCCACATCACTACGAGCAAACCCCATGGCACCACCCGCAATCAATTTCTCATTGAGGCGATAATCCGCACCCAGGGTCATGCCCAGGGTTTGCAGGGTAAAGCCATCTTCCTGGGATGTCTGCTCCCGTTTTACGCGACCAAACACACCGCTGACAAACACTCCCCAGGGGCTGGTCATTGATTCACCCGCACTGCCTCCGGTATCAAATACACCGTTAAACAACTCGCCCGGAATACTGGCACCCTGTTGTGTCCGCAACGACAAACCGGCCAGCGACACCCCTGCGGAACCCCGTCGCAAGGCGGACAAGCGACCGCCGATGTTACTCATCTGGCGTTCGGACAGGCTCCTTCCGGCACGAATCTGTGCGACAACGTCCTCCGGTGCGATTTGCCGGAGTGCAGCAAGCACCTCCGCCGTTAATCCCTGCGCCGATGCAGCCAGCAGATCATTGCAACGGGCCAGTAACTCGCGTTCCGCGTCGTTGAGCAGACTGGTATCAACACCCTGCAAACCCGGGCAGCTGGCATCCAGCACGCCACCCAGCGCTGCGCCAGGTGTGTCCTGCCGGGCGACCACGGGCAAAATTTCATTGTCGGCTTCTGCTACGGTGACCGTAATTGTTGCACTGGCGGGCGAGTCCGGGTTTGCTGTGTCATTCACCTGATAAGCGAATCGAACAATACCCTTAAAGTTGACAGAGGGCGTAAACAATAAACCCAGTGCCTCTGTAATGCTGACAACGCCCTGGGTTTCATCAGGGGGTTCAGGAATGGAAATGCTGAGCACACCCTCTCCACCGGTTATTGCGTTTGATAAATCGATATCCAACGGTACGCCCTGTGGTGTATTGACGCTGACATTGCCTGCGATGGGCGGTATGGCAAATGCGCAAGCAGAATAAACACTCAAAAACAGTGTCAGTAAATAATAAATATAATGCGTTCTTGTGGTGATGTGCATGATCCTGGATTCCGCAGTTGACCGCTTGGAGGGTGTATTAATATATGACAGGCCACCCGATGCCTGGTTACTGTTCCCCGGTAGAGTCAGGCACACTGGCGACGGCACTTACCTGGCGAGCCGGGCCTTCCTTCCCGTCTGACGAAACGGCTTTGATAAGATAAAAATAGGTACTGCCATTATTTACCGGCTGATGCAGGTAGACGTTGGATGTGGCACGACTGTTTATCGGAATAACATTGTCTGATGATGGCACCACGTTTTCATTTTCGGCCCAGTAAATATTATAACCCACGGCATTACTCACGCCGTTCCACATTAATGTCACTTGCGCATCACCACCAATAGCGTGCACCAGCGGTGCCATTAACAGCGGACGATTACTGGCTTGCGAGGCCAATTCAAAAGCACCGATATCACACTCAGCCACGGTGTCACCATTGCCGTCTGCCGGACGCACATTGCCACGCTGATCGGCACCTGTGCAGTATTCACTGCCACCGGCATCGACGGCCTGACTGTCGGTCAGCAAAGGATAATAACCCCCTCCCGGTGTACCATTATCAACAAATGCACCCAGACCGGCATCGCCCGTCAAATCACTTTCTTCCAGAGACAGAAAAGAATCACAGTCGGTAATGCTATTGCCGATCAGGTTGTTTCCAAGCGAAACAAACAGCAAAACGGTAGCAGATCGACCAACCATAATAGCGGAACAGTCCGAGCTGGCATTTTCGGCGTTAACGTTACCTGCAACCAGAGTATTCACCATTTCCAAAGGCGCACCAACGCCGGCGGAACGATTTTGTACATTTTTATTGCCGCTGACCGTGCTGTTGACCAAGCTCAGCTTACCCAGTGCCCCCGTCGCAACCGCGCCTGCCCGGGTCTGATTATTGGCAATGGTTGAACTCGTTATAACGACGGTGCCGTTCCACGCACTCAACACGGAGCCCGCAGTATTATCAATGAGTGTGGACTGATGAATAAGCGTCACACCATACTGGGTATGAATAACTCCAAAGGCATCTGAGCACACATCTTCGACCAGGCCATTGGCAGATACTGTGCTGCTGTTAATCATTAACAAACCAAAATTTTCAACGGCTGACCCTGATCCGGCTGCACAATTATCCGATAAAACACTGTCATTAATGGTAAGAACAGGACACCCGCCGCCTAACGCGCCAAGACCGCCATCACTTCCCCGGGCGCATTCAATAACGCCGCGACTGGCAATAGCGCCGCCGTATTGTTCGCTTCTGTTACCGGTAATGATACTGTTATCAATACGAAGCTCACCCGAACGGTGCTGAATGCCACCCCCCAGCTCACGACCTGAAAAACCATTACGGATAGTGATACTGGCAATATGACCAGTATTTGCCGAAAGATCCAATACTCTGTCCAGATTATTGGCATCAATAATCGTTGTTGCTGCATCGTCACCCAGCAATATAAAATCATCGGAAATATCAAGATCGCCGGTTAACCCCTCCTGCTCCTCTGCTCCGGGAATACTCAAGACATAGGTTCCCCGGGGCACAATGATCGTTTCTTTTCCCGCATTGGCGTTGGCAGCGATAATGGCTTCGCGCAAGGAGCAGTCTGCGTCACAACTGCCATCGGCGGTATCTTCCGTTTTTGTGACGGTATAATCCCGGGGGATTGCACGCACCTCCATGCTGTCGCTTTCTTCGCCATTATAATTCGCTGTTACATAATAATAATACGTATTACCATTGATTAAATTATCATGCGTATAAGTAACAAGTTCGTCGTTCACATCCACATCGACAGAGATAACATTATCGAATAACAGTGCAGCGTCTGCATTCCCGGCCCGGTCTTTCTCCGCCCAATAAACGGTATAATCGTCTGCACCGGTAACACTGTCCCAGCTCAGGGTGACCTGTTGCCTGCCGCCACGGGCGCTGACCTCTGGCATATCGGGTGGCACACTTAATTCTATTTCTGGCGAGGATGGCATGCTTTCAACATTGTTGATAACCGCGCTCACCACAAAATAATAACGTGTGGCCGGTAGAGGATTCTGAAGGATATAGTCCGGACCGGTCACCGATACACTCTCAGCGACAGCAATATCCACCGGTGTTTCCGTGGACCAGTAAACAATGTAACTGGCATTATCCACCGGATCCCAGTCAAGCTCGATCTGATTTGAATTCAGCGTTGCGTTGATATTTCCCGGCGGTGCAGGTGGCTCTTGCAGGGACATGGGGACTGCTGTGGCCAATCCTGGCAGACTCTCTCCACCCTTGTTCACGGCAAGGATGAGATAATGATAAGTCTCGCCATTGTTTAAGCCATCGTGATTGATGGTTAGAGGGTCGGTGGCTGCTATTTCAAAGCGGCGGGAATCATCCCGCACAACGGGCGAAGTGGTTGACCAATAAAGCCAATAAGTATCAACACCGATAACGGCATCCCAGCTCAGCGTGATGCTTGCATCACCCGCCTCGGCAGTTAATGCAGGTGCATCCGGCGACAAAGTAACGGAAACAACCGCACCCGGCGTACTTTCTGTCTCTGCATCTGCGGAGGCAATAACATAATGATAATCCCGTCCATTATCCAGGTTTTCGTGAACAAACGTGGTGTCCATCACGGCGATACGGTTAGCGCTTGCGGGCTCAAGCGGTAATGTATTCGACCAGTACAACACATAAGATTCCGCATTGTCGGCAGCCTGCCAGCTTAATTGTACTTGCTGACTCGTCACCACTGCCTCAACTGCGGCGGGTGGAAGCAGCTCAGGCTCTGCTGACAGTACCTGCGGTTTGACGGCTATCCGGGTGCTGGGTTTTCCTTCCAGGCCATCAGCGTTAACAGCTCTGATGGTGTAATAGTAGGTAGTACCCAGCGCATTACCGGTATGCAGAAAAGGGGGCGTTACATGACTAATGACCTGAGTCCTCTGGTTAGCCGTAAACCAGTAAATATTATAATGATCAACATCAACCGCCGTTGACCAGTCAAGCGTAATGGTGCCCTCACCCACATACCTTCCTGTCACGGACACCGGGGCTGCGGGTGCTTTTGATAAAATAGTGACCGTCGTTGTGGAAACAGAAATGCCATTAAACGATGCACTGACGGACACTGCCCCTCTTGCCTTCGCTGTTGCAAGCCCTCTGGCTTCCGGCTTGTCACTGAAACGTAATAGCGCCGGATCAGATGATGCCCACTCCGTCACGGTGGTGATATCGGCGCGGGTCATATCAGCAAACGTCGCCACGGCTTTAAATTGAACCGGTGTCCCTTGCTGCAAGGTGAGAACAGCCGGTGTCAGCTCGATACCGGTTAAGCGCGCCTCTCCCGAAATCACAAACACGGCAACATCTGCGCGGTCACTGGCAGCGGACTGATCACTGACTTCATAACTAAAACGTACCGTGCCCACAAAATTGACAGGTGGCGAAAAATCGACCGTACCGTCACCATTATTGATCACTTCACCCCTGTCAGGCTGTGTCACACTGCTAATGTGCAGACTGTCGCCCGTGTCAAATTCCAGGTCATTGAAGAGCACCGGAATAGTCACTTTTTCACCGTCGATACTGACGATGACATCATCACCTGCCACGGGTGCATCATTGACCGGAGTCACCTCAAAGGTAATGGTGCCTTGCGTATTATCCGACAATGTAAAATCAACAACATCGCGCCCATTAAAATGCTTTTCCGGCACATACAAATATTGCCCAACACCTGCACTGATGATTTCCCCGTTTTCAGGCTGTTCAAGTGTCGCCAAAAACAACTCTGAAGTGACGGGAACGATATCGAAATCAATACTTTCATCTTCCTGTGTCTGAAAAACCGGATTCAAATCAATGCTTGTCGGAGCGGCATTATCACTATTACTCTCACATCCTGAAAACAAAAGAACACATAAACTTGCAAACGTAAAATAGTATGACAATTTCATAACAACTGACCGAATTGGTTTTTTAGTGAAAATCGTTGTGCATGTTTTCTATTACTTGCCAATGACACAACGACAAGTATCTTCCTTGTTGTTTTATGGCGAGCAGGCAGGCATCGAAAAACATCACAATGTCTTAAAATTATCGGGCAATGATACTTCACTTCGCACACGACAATCAAAGATACTTTTAGAAAGGCGCCTTTGTTTATAAAGGAAAAAATCACGTCATTCTGTGCGAAAATACCAGAAAAACGGCTGGGATAACCCGGGCATAACATTGTATGACATTTTTCAGTTATACCCGGTGTCTTCATCCACTCTACTTTCTATAAATCACATAATGAGCGGCATTTTCTCCTTTCTCATATTTCCGGGTGCGGTAGCACCTCTTTTTATTGACGCTCAATCCCGTGTGAATTGAATGCTAAAAACACACTGCTGTTAAATTAACCTGCGGCAATGTCATAAAGTTAAGGATCGCTCGAACAATCATTGTCATTTTTGTATTTATGATTTTTCCGCTGGCACAAGGTGGAACCGCTGCGCTTGTTCCACCCTACGGCTGGGGTGGTACTGGGTAGGGTGGAACAAGCGCAGCGGTTCCACCATTGACCTGAAAGAAGCCAGTGATACTTGATTTTTCCCCATATCATTTCAATGATATCGATGTCATTATCAGTGCCCGATGACAGAAAACACTATTTTTCAATTTTCACGATACACTGTCAAAATGGAACAATAATTTATCGATCAATCCGAAACCGGATCTTCTGCTTGTCGCAGGTTAATGGTGAGCGTACGAACCCCAACCTACACAGGCATCATTATTTGTTAACTTAATGGCATGAGAGTTAACAAAGCAATTTAGTCTGTCATTCATATTCATAATCGCTGACACCCACTTGACCTGGAGTTAACTCCAGGGTGTATTCTGTGCCCAACATCACAGGAGAAACCTCATGAAATTTGTCAATTGGCCTCTTTGGGGGATAAGTATATTGCTGGCCATACACAGTAGCAGCGCACTTGCCCACGACCCCGTGTTCGGCATTGGTCCACATGTATTATTCAAAAATGGCATGGAAGCAGCTCTTGAGATATATCGTGAAAAATCCGGCGAAGAAATCAACGCTGAGCTGGGTCTGGAGGTGACTTACGGTATTACTGGCGAATGGGCTGCGGGTATTAAGGTGCCCTATTCATTTAAAGACAACGGTATAGACTCTTCCAGCGGGCAGACCGATATCCAGGCATTTACCAAATACCGCTTCTGGCGTGAAGATTCACTGGGACTACAGAAATCCGCTGCACTCATGCTGGCCATCAATGGTGAAAACGGTGACGACAAAGCCAGTCCGCCTCTGGGTAACGGTGCTACTGACATTACCACCGGAATCACCTGGGGCTACGAAAGCATTAAATGGTACCGCTGGGCCAGTACACGTTATGCGCTACCCGGTAAAAACACGGCCGGTTTTCAGATGGGTAATAAATGGAAAATAGATTTTGTCGGTGGATGGCGTCCCACCCCACCGGAATACAAAAAACCAGATACCGTATGGCTGCTGGAACTGAATGGTGAAATGACTGACAAGGCAACATTGAACGGCAAGACACTGGCCAACAGCGGAGGCACAGAATGGTTTATGTCTCCCGGGATTTTCTGGACCCTCCGCAATTTCGCCATTAAATCCGGCATCCAGATTCCCGTATCCAGTGACATGAATGGTATACAGAACACATCTGATTATCGCTTTAAAGCCACATTTGAATGGCACCTCTGATACATAATGGTGATTAACACCTCCTATAAATACTCCCGGGAGTCAACAACATGAAACTTTCACTCACTAACACACTTTTGTTTTTTTCGGCAATTACCCTGCTATGGAGCGGTTCAGGTTTCGCCGCAGGCACTCAATACAATATGCGTGTCGATGGCCTTGCCTGTCCTTTCTGTGCATACGGCATCGAAAAGAAATTTACCAAAACTGAAGGCGTCGATTCTGTGGATATTGATTTACAAAAAGGCCTGGTCATTGTAAAAACCCGCGAAGGAAAAACCTTCAAGGAAGAAAAGCTGAGAGAAATTATTAATGATTCCGGCTTCACCATGAAAAGCGTGACCGAGAACAATTTATGAAAAAAATAGTGAAAATCATTCAATGGTTACTCTTTATCGTGCTTATTCTCACAGGTGTTATTTATTTTTTCTGGATGCCTTCAGCACAAGAGCCTGCATACGTTCTGGAAAAAACCTGGGGAGGAAAAGGTCGTGCAGCGGGACAGTTTAATGAACCCACGGGTATCACGGTAAAGCGTGGCGAAGTATTTGTCAGTGATGGTCGCAATCACCGTATTCAGGTATTTGATCTCGATGGCACGATACTGCGTCAGTTTGGCATGAATGATCTTGAGCGCCCCATGAATCTCACCATTACAAAAGATGAGCTTTATGTGGCGGATTATTTTGCAGATCAAATCAAGGTATTTTCACTACAAGGAGATTATCGGCGCAGCATCGGTAAACCTGGCAGCGGACCGGGAGAATTCAGTATCCCGGGTGGCGTTGCTGTGGCTGAAAACGGCGATCTTTATGTGCCGGGTTTCACCACACAACGGGTGCAGCAATTACGTGCTGATGGCAGTTTCGTGCGTCAATGGGGCATTACCGGCGAGGTGGGCACCTTTGGCGAAAAATTGCGTTATCCCACTGACGTTGCCCTGTCAAAAGATGGCACACTGTTCATTGCCGATGGTTACAATGACCGGGTGCTGGCCATTGGCCCTGACGGGCAACGGCTTAACCAATGGGGCGGCCCTTTTGCGATGAATATTTTTGGCCCATTCAATGGCTGGTTTGCCACTGTTACCGGAATATCTGTTGGGCCCGGTGGTCATGTGTTTGTCGCTGACTTTTATAATGACCGGGTGCAGAAATTCACCCAGGACGGTGTATTTCTGAATGCCTTCGGCATCAAAAGCACCGGGCCAACACACACATCCATTGCCGTTGCAGAAGCTGATGATGGCAGTGTATTCGTGGCAGACTATGCCAATCATCAGGTACAAAAATGGCGTCCTGGAAAATAAATGCACACGCCCGATAACACCATTAATATCGAAATATTCTCCGCACCCGGTTGCAGCAAATGCGGCAAGGCCTTTCAGTTGGTGGAAGCTGTGTTAAAGGAACCCGGTAATGAATCGGTAAACCTGCGCCGGGTTAATATTGTGGACGAACTGGATTATGCCGTTAATCTGGGCATTCGTGCGACACCCGGCATCGTCATTAACGGGGTGCTGGTTTTTACGGCGATGCCCGATACAAAGACCTTGCGCAAAGCCATTCAGTCCCGACAGGTATTGATAAAACAGGAATAACCATGAACGACTATCGCATCGGCGACATCAGCAAACAACTTGGGCTCACCGCCGACACTTTGCGTTACTATGAAAAAATTGGCCTGTTACAAAACATCCATCGCACGGCATCGGGAATCCGTATCTATAATGATAAAAATATTTCCCGCCTCAAATTCATCCAGCGCGCACAAAAAATGAATTTTACCCTGGCGGAAATCAAAGACTTGTTGCAAATGCGTGAAGACCCACAGCATGCCCGTGCGGAAGTACGCGAGTTAAGTCACCGTAAACTGGCTGAAATTGAAATTCACCTGCAAGACCTCACTACCCTGCGCAACGAACTCACCCTGCTGGTAAACCTGTGTACGGGCAGTGAAAATGGTTGCCCCATTATTGAAGGCATAGAGGAAGGCGTAAAAAAAACAAACAAACGACCCCGCAGTAAGCTATCTCGCTGACACTCGACTTTCGCTACGCGAAAGCGGGGTATGGCACAGCCAGTTCAATCTAGGTTCAACCTGAATTCCGCCAATACTGCCGGCCTGCATTGGCGGGCAGTGCCCACCCTGCTTGAAACGGCTTTGCAGTTGTTCGTTAGAAAGAGACGCTAATGTTCATCTCTGCGAAGGTTTTCGTTTTACATTGTTTACCTCAATCGAAAACCCCGAACCAATTCAGTAGCACTAATATAATCCCCCCTAATCCGGAAAAAATATACAATGTATAAAACACGCGCGCCAACACCCGGTCAAACACCGTTGTGTGTTTATATAATATATCGGGATCTGCTTCAAAGCCCTGTCCCATTCCCATCGAAATAGAATTGCGCTTAATTCTTCGGGTGATTGCTTTTGGCAGGGCTAATGCTCCTGCCACATTAAAAACATCCCATCCGCTGATAAATTCAATACCGAGTTCATCTCGGGTTTCCGGGTTTTTTCTGAGTTTACGCACGGTCACCTGACCGAAAATAACGAACAAAATGGCTGAAACAAACATCATAGCAACTGCGACCCCTAAAAGGGTGGAAAAACTCATAAAGAATCTACCCAGTCCATTATGTCATCGTACCAACCACCACTGTTTTCTTTTACAGCATAATTCATCGCCATAGAGGCAGTAGCTGCCACGACAATAAGACCAACCCAGCCCACTGGTGTTGCTACCGTTAAAAACATCAACGCTTTGGTGCCTACGTTCACAGCAATTGTGCCTGCCATTGCACTCGCCACAAAACTACTCGACTCCACAAACAATTCCTTTTCCCAGTCACCCTCGGCTTTGTAGGCGTTCTGCACATTACCAATACGGTTGGTGAAGTCAATCGCCACCAGTCCGGTGCCCAGCACTTTCCCGTATTGACTGAACCGGCCTACGG
>JALSGT010000051.1 GCA_026982555.1 Chromatiales bacterium | reverse complement strand
TCAAGCGCTCCATTGGTGAAGTCACCGATATCGTTGAAAAGGAAATGTACACCTTCGCGGATCGTAATGGTGACAATCTGACCTTGCGCCCTGAAGGCACCGCGCCCTGCGTGCGTGCGGCCATTCAGAATGGTTTGTTGCACAATCAGGTGCAGCGTTTGTGGTACACGGGACCGATGTTTCGTCACGAGCGCCCGCAGAAGGGGCGTTATCGGCAGTTCCATCAGGTGGGTGTCGAAACCTTTGGCATGGCCAGCCCGGATCTGGATGCAGAACTGATTTTAATGACGGCGCGTTTGTGGCAGCAACTGGGTCTGGACAATGTGGAATTGCAGCTGAATTCACTGGGTACACGCGAGTCGCGTGCGATATACCGCAAAGAACTGGTTCACTATTTTGAGCAGCACAAACACCTGCTTGACGAAGACAGCCTGCGACGCCTGAACAGCAATCCGCTGCGTATTCTGGATACAAAAAATCCTGCGCTGCGAGAGGTGGTGGCCGATGCGCCCAAGTTGATGGCGCATCTCGATGACGAATCGCGTGAACATTTTGAGACACTGTGTGGTCTGTTAGATGACGCCGGTATTGCCTATCGTGTGAACCCGTGTCTGGTGCGCGGGCTGGATTATTACAGCCGCACGGTGTTTGAATGGGTGACGGACCAACTGGGTGCGCAGGGTACGATTTGTGCGGGTGGCCGGTTTGATGGTCTGGTGGAACAGTTAGGCGGAAAAGCAACGCCCTCTGCCGGTTTTGCCATCGGGCTGGAGCGTTTGCTGGAACTGGTGCGTGAAAATCTTCAGCCGGATAACAGGCCTCACCTTTATCTGGTGCTGGTGGGGGATGCTGCGCAGAAAAAAGGCGTGTTGATGGCCGAGCAGTTGCGTGACGCCATATCGTCGTTGCGCATCATGACAAACTGCGGGGGCGGCAGTTTTAAAAGCCAGTTTAAAAAGGCCGACAAGTGTGGCGCGCAGTTTGCGCTGGTGCTGGGTGAGGATGAGGTGGCGCAAAAAACGGTGAGTATCAAGTTTTTGCGAGGTGATCACTCTCAAAATCAGGAAACGCTGGCGCAGGATGATTTGCCGGCGTGGTTGGAAGGAAAGCTGACAAACATATAATTTTTTTGGCGTAAAACCGCCAGGCAATGTACGGAGAGTACCGTGGATATATACACAACAGAAGAGCAACAGGTCGCCGCCATCAGAAAGTGGTGGGATGAAAATAAATGGTCATTGATCGGTGGCGTGGTTATCGGCGTGGGTGCGCTGTGGGGCGGTCGTGCCTGGCTGGATAATCAGCAGCACTACTCAGAAGCAGCGTCTGCGGTTTATCAAATGATGCTGGAAAATGTATCGCAAGGTAAAAATGAGGACGCGGCAACACAGGGTGCTCAACTGTTGGGACAGTTTTCAGATACCGCCTATGCTTCGCTAGCTGCGTTGATCATGGCCAAAACCAAACTGGAAGAGGGGAATGCCGCCGCTGCCAGCGCACATTTACGCTGGGCATTGGACAATACCGAAAGTGATGCCGTGCGCCATGAAGCGCGTTTGCGCCTGGCCAGGATCATGATGGCGGAAGGGAAGTATGATGATGCCCTGCGTTTTATTTCGGGTATTGAGGCAGGGGTTTATGAGTCAACCTACGAACAATTGAAAGGCGATATTTATGTTGCCATGGGGCAGCCGGAGTCTGCACGTACCGCATTCATGCGTGCTCTGGCCAGTGCGTCGCCGGGGGAGCGCGGGCACGAGCTGTTGCAGATGAAACTGGATAATCTTGGACAGCCCGCTTCGGGTGACATGTCGTAATGATGTTGTTGCGCATGAAAAAAATATGCCGGATGCCGGTGGCGCTGATGTCCGGCCTGTTACTGGTTGCCTGTGGCTCATCACCAAAGGATTATTCCGATGCAACGCCGTTGAATGCAATCAATACAAGTGTGTCGGTCAAGGCGCTTTGGGCAATACCCACGGGTGATGTGCCGGAGTATGCGCATGCGCAATTGCCAGTGGTCATGGACAGTGCCGCCGGTGGCGACAAAAAGATTTATGTCGCCAGCCGTAAAGGTGATGTGGCTGCGCACGCCCCAGAAAATGGTGATGTGCTGTGGCAGATCAGTATGGGTGAAGCGCTGACGGGCGGCCCCGGTGTCGGTGCAGGCTTGTTGTTTGTGGGTACGCGTGAGGCAGAGCTGGTGGCGCTGGATAAAAACAATGGCACTGAGCGCTGGCGTCAGCGCATCAGCAGTGAAATGCTGGCCACCCCGGTTGTGGCGGGAGAGTTGCTGATTGTGCAGACGATTGATGGCAGAATCAGCGCGCATAAAACGACAACGGGTAAAAAACTGTGGTCGTATGAGCGCAGCATTCCAAAATTGACTTTACGTGGCACCAGTGTGCCGCTGGTGGTGAATGAGACTGTGCTGGCCGGGTTTTCGGATGGGCGTTTACTGAGTCTCAGTCTGGCCACGGGTGAATTGTTATGGGAAACCACTATTGCTGTACCCCATGGGCGCACCGACCTGGAGCGTCTGGTTGATATTGATGGCTTGTTTCGTGCCGCCGATGGTGTGGTGTATGTAAGCAGTTATCAGGGGCGGGTAGCGGCGGTTTCCATCACGAATGGAAATGTGTTGTGGGCGCGGGACATGTCATCGTATACCGGTCTGACGGTGAGCAGGGAGCAGATTTTCATCACCGACGCGACCAGCAGGGTGTGGGCGTTGGACGGGCGCACGGGTGCAACCCTGTGGCGGCAGGACGGCCTGCTGAAACGGGAGCTGAGCGTGCCGGTGGTGCAGGGGGATACGGTGGTGGTTGCTGACTATGACGGTTTTGTACACTGGCTGTCGCGGGATGATGGTGATTTTGTGGCGCGAAAAAGTCTCGATAAAGTGTGGTCAACCATGCGCTATGTCTGGGACAGTGACGAACCCGCCGAGAAAGTTTACCGCTCGGTCAGTGTTTCTCCGCTGGTGGCTGCCGACACACTGTATGTGCGTGATAATACCGGTGCGTTGGCCGCGTTTGCGCTTTTAAAACAAACTGTGCCGGAACACGCCGCCACAAAATAAATCATCAGGCTTTTCTTCTGGAAAAACATGATTCCCGGGCAGGGTGGGCACCGCCCACCGACGCGATACCGCAATTTGTTAACGGATGACATTGGATGTCCAGGTTGTTTTGTTCGCCTTTTTCGGGGTTGAATAAAACACAACTGGTGGGCAATGCCCACCCTACGAAAACAGAGCCGGTTATGTTTAGACTGAGTTTTGTGGATAGGTATGTAAATTATTATGAAACCGGTTATCGCACTTGTTGGTCGTCCTAACGTCGGCAAATCCACTTTGTTTAATTGCCTGACGCGCTCGCGTGATGCGCTGGTGGCTGATCAGCCCGGCCTCACCCGTGACCGTAAATACGGTGAAGGCCGTGTGGGTGATTATCCCTACTTAGTGGTGGATACCGGTGGCCTCAGTGGTGAAAAGGAAGGCATCGACGAGCTGATGGCAGATCAGGCCTGGTTGGCCGTTGAAGAAGCCGACGTGGTTTTGTTTTTGGTGGACGCGCGTGATGGTTTGGTGGCTGGCGATCAGGAAATTGCTAAACGGCTGCGTACAGCAAACAAGTGTGTACATCTGGTGGTGAACAAAATTGATGGCGCAGAGCTGGCGGTGGTGATCGCTGATTTTTATCGGCTTGGCCTGGGTGATCCGCTGGGTATCACAGCCAGTCAGGGTGGCGGGGTGCGTGATTTGATGGCAGAAATTTTGCCGGAATTGCCTGAATCCGATATTGGCGAAGATGAAGAAGATCTGGGTATTAAAATCGCCATTGTGGGCAAGCCCAATGTGGGGAAATCGACGCTGATTAACCGTATTCTGGGGGAAGAGCGTGTGCTGGCCTTTGATATGCCCGGCACAACGCGCGACAGTATTTTTGTTCCCTTTGAACGTCGCGGCCAGAAATATACCTTTATTGATACTGCTGGTGTGCGGCGGCGCAAAAACGTCCATGACAAGCTGGAAAAATTCAGCGTGATCAAAGCGCTGCAGGCCATTGAACGTGCGCATGTGGTGGTGTTGGTGATTGATGCCCACGAAGGCATCAGTGATCAGGATGCGCATTTGCTGGGCTTTGTGCTGGACGAAGGCAGGGCGCTGGTGATTGCCGTCAATAAATGGGATGGGCTGGAGGCCTCTGAGCGGGAGCGGGTGAAATACGAGCTGGGGCGAAAATTACAGTTTGTGGATTTTGCAAAGCTGTTTTTTATCTCGGCACTGCACGGTACTGGCGTTGGTGATTTGTTCAAACCGATTCAGAAAGCCTATACTTCCGCAACACGCCATTTTTCCACGCCAGAACTGTCGCGTATTCTGGAAACCGCCGTAAACAACCATCAGCCACCGCTGGTACGTGGTCGGCGCATTAAATTGCGTTATGCCCATCAGGGGGGGCGCAATCCACCGATGATTGTTATTCACGGCAATCAGACCAAAGATGTGCCGGATGCTTATCGGCGTTATTTGCAAAACACGTTTCGCAAGGTGCTCAAGCTGGAAGGTACGCCGGTGCGTATTGATTTCAGGACGGGTACCAATCCGTTTGAAGGCAGGAAAAACAAGCTGAGCAAACGCCAGATTGATAAGCGTCAGCGGTTGAAGAAATTTGTTAAACGTAAACGTTAATCTGAGAACAGCCGATTAAGCCTGAGCGAAAAGCCGGATAATCTGAATTCAGGATTTCGCTCATGACTCATATCGGCGTTTTTACTTCAGCTGATATTTTACGTGAAACACATTTTGTTAACGCAGCGACAATAGCGCTGGATTTTGCTCCGGTAACGGAAACGGCAGGTGCTCAGGCACTTCATGATATTCGCCGGATGTCAATGCCATCCACACCAGCCCTGCTAACGAATTGACGCCCAGCTTACGCATGATGTGCGCACGGTGTGTTTCTATGGTTTTTGTGCTGAGGCTCATTTCATGGGCGATGGTTTTGTTGGCTTTCCCCTGGATCAGCAGGCGTAACACTTCTTCTTCACGGCGTGACAGCTGACCAAGGTACTGTAATACGTTTTGTCGCCATTGTTCGTCTAACCGTATTTGTCGGTCGCTTTCCAGTGCGCGTTGAATACTGTCCAGCAAAGCTTGATCGTCAAACGGTTTTTCCAGAAAGTCGATAGCACCTGCTCTGAGGGTGCGTACTGCCATGGAAACGGTGCTGTGTCCGGAGACAAAAATAACCGGTGTTTTTATACCCTGTCGTTGCAGGTATTCCTGCAATTCCAGTCCGCTTAATTGGGGCAAGCGGACATCCAGCACCAGACAGCCAGGCTGTTTCGGGTCATAGGTGTCAAGGAATGATTGTACGTCAGCAAAAGCACAGGCTCGAATATTCATGGACTCTACCAGAGTCTGTAATGAGTGTCGTACAGCGTCGTCGTCGTCCACGATGAATACGGTCGGTGTGACGGCAAGGTTGGTTGCCAGAGTAGATGTAAGTTGAGTAGTCACGATAGTTCCTTCTACGGTTGGTTGAGAGTACGAGAATGAATATGTTCACGATGCACTGTACGCAGCGCAGAGTCAATATTCTTACGATAAGTAATGTGGAATTTCAGGGTACAAAAAATTGTGTTGCAGCACAATAGAAGCATGTATCGGTGTTGGAATGCCGCAGGCTACGGCAGTTTTTTGTTAAGAAATTTTTAATCTATCAAGGGTCTACGAAATTTCAGGCTAAAATGTTCCCTATTATCAACAGCCAGTGTTTTCCGGAAGGGGTACGAATTGCAGTTAGCAGAAAACCCCACGGATGATTTGCTGTCGGTGGGCTTTTTATTGCAATTCGTGATAAAGGGAATGCAGTCCGACTACATTTGGTTAATCAGGAGCTTATTAGCAATTTCTTAAGTGTTTATTCAGCATCGGGTTCCAGAGAATGCCGCCAGAACTGATCTTCACGTTCAAACAGGCGGCGTGTTTCCTGTGGCCCCCAGGTGCCCGCCGGATAAGTGGGGATGTAATCACGCTCGGTGGCCCATACACGTAATACAGGATCGACCACTTTCCAGGCTCCATCCACTTCATCAAAGCGCAGGAACTGGCTTTGATCTCCCTTGATGACATCGAGCAATAAATCCTCGTAAGCGTCATAGGATTTTTCATCTTCCGTGCGCAGGCTGGCATCCAGGCTGATAGTGCGTGTTTTCATGCTGGGCCCGGGTTCTTTCACCTGCATTTCGATGCGCAGACATTCTTTAGGCTGAATGCCAATGATCACCCAGTCCGGTTTCATTTTCTCAACGGGTGTGTTGCGAAACAAATGTTGCGGGGGTTGTTTGAAACGAATGCTGATGGCCGACTTGGTTTCTGCCATGCGTTTTCCTGTGCGCAAATAAAAGGGCACGTCGCGCCAGCGCCAGTTATCGATGTAAAGCTTCATTGCTGCGTAGGTTTCGGTGGTGGAGTGCTCAGCAATGTTATCTTCTTCCAGGTAGCCGGGAACAGCCTGGCCATCGATGAGACCATTGCTGTATTGGGCACGAAAGGATTGCGCATGTACCGCACTGGTAGGGATAGGCCTGATAGCTTTCAGTACTTTTACTTTTTCGTCACGTAGTGATTCCGCGTCCATGGCCGCAGGGGGTTCCATGGCCACCAAAGTTAACAATTGCATGAGGTGGCTTTGAATCATGTCACGCAGTGCGCCGGAGTGATCGTAATAATCACCTCGTCCACCGATGCCCATTGTTTCTGAATGGGTGATCTGCACATGATCAATGTAATTTCGATTCCACAGTGGCTCCAGCATCACATTGGCGAAACGGAAAACCAGAATATTCTGCACGGTGCCTTTGCCCAGGTAGTGGTCAATGCGATAAATCTGTTCCTCGCGCAAGTGCCGGTGCAGGCGTTTCTCCAGCATTTGCGCGCTGTCCTGATCATAACCAAAGGGCTTTTCGATAATAATGCGTCGCCAGCCATGGGCTTCGTCAAGTAATTCTGCTTCGGCGAGCTTGTCGATGACGATACCGAATTGTGCCGGTTGCAGCGCCATGTAAATGGCGCAGTTTTTTGAGAAATTGCTGTCGTTTTCAATGGTGTTGCGAATATCTTTGTAGAGTGCTTCCGTGTTTAAATCACCCCGGTGATATTGCATGCGCGCACTGAAACGCTGAAATACACTTTCATCCAGCCCTCCGCGTGCCTTGTCCACCAACATGCTGCGTAATTCGTCCAGCCAGCCCGGGTTATCCATTTCGCGTCGGCCAACAGCGATGATCATGGTGCCCTCCGGCAGCCGTCCTTCGGCTTCAAGGTGGTACAGTGCTGGCATGAGCTTGAGACGGGAAAGATTACCCGTGGCACCGAAAATAATATAAGTGCAAGGCTCATTCATGATGGTTTCTTCCCTGACCAGTCGCTGTGGAATACTTCACCGCGTGGTTTGTCGATACGTTCGTAAGTATGTGCGCCAAAATAATCCCGTTGTGCCTGCAACAGATTGGCGGGAAGGGTGGCTGAACGGTAACCGTCATAAAATGCCAGTGCCGAGGAAAAGGCCGGTGCAGGAATGCCCGCACCCACGGCAAACTGGACAGCATTGCGCCAGCCGGTTTGTGAGGCATGAACGGCATCGCGGAAAAAATTATCTAACAGCAAGTTGCTCAGCTTGGGGTCAGCTTCAAATGCCTGTTTGATGTTGTTGAGAAAGCGGCTGCGAATAATACAGCCGCCGCGCCACACCAGAGCGATATTGCCGTAGTTGAGGTTCCAGCCCTTTTCCTCCGAGGTGCTGGCCAGCAGCATGAAACCCTGGGCATAAGAAATAATTTTTGAAGCATACAGGGCATCGTGAATGTCCTGAGTCATGGAGGAGGGCACATCGTTTATGCCGGGCTCCGGGCCTTGCAGTTGTGCTGAGGCCTGCACGCGCTGGTCTTTCAGTGCTGAGAGAAAACGGGCAAACACCGCTTCACCAATCAGCGTGAGCGGGATACCGCTTTCCAGTGCATTAATGCCGGTCCATTTGCCGGTGCCTTTTTGCCCGGCGGTATCCAGTACCTTATCCACCAGAGGCTCGCCGTCATCGTCACGCACACCGAGAATATCGCGGGTGATTTCGATCAGATAGGAATCCAGCACACCCTCATTCCATTGTGTGAAAATACCTTGTAAATCCTCAAAAGGAATACTCAAGCCTTCACGCAATAACTGGTAAGCCTCACAAATCAGCTGCATGTCGCCGTATTCGATACCGTTGTGTACCATTTTCACATAATGGCCTGCACCGCCTTCACCCATCCACTGGCAACAGGCTTCGCCATCCACTTTGGCAGCGATGGATTGAAAAATATCCTTTACTGCGGGCCAGGCTGCGGGGTCGCCGCCCGGCATTAATGCGGGGCCGTGACGCGCACCTTCTTCACCACCGGAAACGCCCACACCTAAAAAGCGCAGACCCTGCCCGGCAAGCGTATCGACACGCCGCTGGGTATCCGTGTACAGGGAGTTACCGCCGTCGATGATAATGTCGCCTTCATCGAGATGGGGTTTCAGTAATTCGATAAAATCATCCACCGGGCTGCCCGCTTTCACCATTAACATAATGCGCCGGGGGGCTTTCAGTGACTGGCAGAATGCTTCGAGAGAGTGGGTGCCGATGATGGATTTTCCGGCTGCCGGGCCAGCGGTGAAATCATCCACTTTTGCCGTGGTGCGGTTGTACACGGCAACGGTAAAACCGTGGTCCGCCATGTTCAGTACCAGGTTTTGTCCCATTACCGCCAGGCCGATGAGGCCGATGTCTGCATTTGCCATGTCCAATCCTTTTGGGTGATTGTGAGGTCAATATCTTTGCCGGGTAGCGGCAGAAGAAAGAGGGTTCTTTAATGTGAATCAAGCGCTAAAAACACCTCGTTTTAAAAACAATGAGTATTTCACGCCAAAATTGCAAGGGCGCAGGGGATGCAAAGAGAAATGTTGTGTTCTTTGCGATACTGATGGCTATGGTGCCAGGCACTACTGGATTGAATCCAGGGAGACAACAGGCTGACAGCCGGGTTCCCTTGTCGTGTCACTGGCGCCAAGTAAGGCACCGCTAGTTTGCGCAAAAATCTTCGGCTGTATTTTCGGCTGCCGGGCCATGTTACAGCGCCATGGTACTGAGCATATCAGCATCTGTGCAACGGGTGGCAACCCTGCCGTGTTTCAGTGAGAAATCAGCAGTCTGTGGTGACACGTATTGATGTGTCTGAAGTGCCTCAGCTTGCCAGCCATGGCGATTTTTTCGGGATCCGGTTCGGGTGCCGGGTAGTGCGGGTATCGAGAATGAGCCGGGAATAAACAAAACACACACTGGAACCCCATTAAATTAACAGGGTTGTGTATTTGCGCTAAAACGAGCGTTTTGTTTTTGCGAACAGAATCGGATCGCTTGCAACCGGGTATTTTATAAAATTACGGGATACCGGCTCTGGTATCCCGTAATTCCGCTAAACAACAAGCAGGGAGAAAATCAATATATGCTGCACACCACATTCACTGGTGCCTTGCCGATAAATTGCGGCTTCAGACCTAAAAATGTATCCAGTGGCTTTTTCGCACCGTTTTTACCCACTGCTGGAATCTTGAGTGTGGATTTACCCTTTCGACCGTCAAGCGGAATAACCAGAGAGGGGTGGTCAAATGGCGCTTTTCTAAACTGTACACGTCGGTCTGTCAGTGAAACAAGGAACTTTACCAGGTTCTTTTTCTCACCTTCAGTTAACCCAAGCGGCAGAATATCAGAACTGAGATCTGATCTGTTTATCCGGCAAAAATTTCCCCCGTTATCATAAAACTCTACGACCTGGCGCAAACTTGCCGTACTGCCATTATGAAAATAGGGGCCTTGTAACACGATGTTGCGAAGCCCTGGTGTCTTCATGGCTCCATCGACCGCAGTACGATGAAAGTCATCAGATAAAGGTTCCTTTGCACTGCAAAAGCCATCGCCATTGACATCATGACAGACAGGCTTGCCTGTGGCTCCAATCATGGATGTTACGTTGTCTATGCCGACAATTTTGAAAGGTATGTCAATATTAAGAACCTCTTCAAATAAACGCTGCCGCGATGAGGAAAGCGGTGCGCCTGTCAGCCCCTGACCACCTCTGCCAATATCCTCAACAGTGGGAGTAACACCGATGTTATAAAAGCCATTATCGTAAATAGCAGGTTTGTTATTTCCCATCAACATTGGCTCAATTAAGTTTTTTCCTCCCTGAAAGTTTCGCACGGATGCATTGGTCAGCTCTGGTCCACCGTGACAATTAATACATTTACCTTTTTCAATAAATACATTCAGTCCTTCAAGCTCTGCTTTACCAAATTTTTTCGTAAACTTTCCATTTCTCATCCATTTGTCAAAGGAAGAGTTATCGGAGAGCAATAATGCCTGATACGCCTGAACAGAAAGCCCCCAGAAGAGTGAAAAATTGGCCTCCATTAACGTGAACCGTGGTAAATGCACAGGCCGGGAAGAAACAGATGCTGTATCCATTGGTTCCTCCAGTATTGTATTACCGGGCGTTTGTGTATCAGCCTGTCTTTCCATTACGGTGGCCGACAAAATCGTTGTGTTGGCTGGATCAGCCAGTCCTTCACCGGGTGGACGAATGACCGGTTTGATGCCATCAAAAGCTACACGAAAACCGGGGGCACGCCAGTATTTTTCTTTGAATGCCATTTTTATGAGCTTGCGATATGTTATGTTTGCGCCATTTTCAGGTGCATTGGAAAGAGTGCCGATAAGGCTGTCTTTTGGGTGAATAAACTGATTTTTCAATGGGGTGATTGCCCGGCCATGACGTTTCCGAAGCAGCTTCTTGCCAAGTTCAGGAAAGGTGCGGGCATTGTTTATCGTGGGTACGCCACAGCTCATTTCAAAATCGTTCAATGGTGGCCCTACAGCTTGTGATGCTAATGAGGAATTGGGAAATGCAACCTGTTTTTCCTTAATCTGTTGATCCTCAAAAACAAGAATTCGTGCAGCGGGATCCTGGACGCCAAAGACATTTCGACCATTAAAGAAGTGGTTGGCGCGCCCGTCCCAGAAATTGAATGCATTAAGTACAGCATTATAAGTGGTTGGCGTATTTCGAGGTGCGACCCGGCGAACCTTTTGTCCATGAATGGTCTGAAATACCGGGTCATCAAATGACTTGCACTTGTCATTGGGCAGCCCTTTTCTTACCTTGATGAATGTCTCGCGCAGGACACCCTGGCTGGAGGCGATATCGTTACTGTTACCAGGATACGGTTCGATGATGCCACCAGGTGCATGAATGACTTCTTGAATCGTTTTGATAAAAGGGAAATCACCCGGTCTCAGAACCCGGTTTGGCTGCCGGGTTTGAAACGTTGTGTCAGGGACTGATTCAGCATTATGGAAACCCAAAATGCTACCTTCCCGATCATTGCGCACACGCAAGAGATCAGGGTTGAGCTGATTTTTTGTGCGGTTATCCGCGCCAGCATGAAAATGACAGCTTGCACATGCCTGGCCTTTGCTGCCGACAGACTGATCCCAAAAAAGCAATTTTCCCAGTTGCTGAAAGGCTTTTTTTGCTTTTTTTCCAGGCTTGAGCACATCTGACAGATCTGGCAAAGGAACGCCGCCATCAATATTGATTGCCTTGCGTAAATCTTCAAGTCCATGGGAACGGGCATCGTCCGGGGTTTTAACAGGCCCAATTTCCGCCCATGTATAACCAGAAAATAAAATCATTACAAATACTGATAATATAATGCAGGTAAATTTTTTGTTTACTGATTTCATGAAAAACCTTCTCCCTGATTTTTGTATATTTTTTACGATTGTTGATGTTGTTATACAACGCATTCTGCCCGAAGAGAGCATGAAAAGTAATTGGCGGGGAGTACAGTGTGTAGCTGTACTTTAGTACAGTAATGTGAGGGTAAGGTTACAATTAAACAATTCCATCTGCCATAGCCATGTGTACTGCTTCCGTTCTGTTTTTCACGCCCAGTTTTTTAAAAATCTGACTGACATGAAACTTGACGGTACGCTCTGTAATATATAATGCATTGGCTATTTCTTTGTTGCGCATTCCCTTTGACATAAGCTGAATGACACTCATTTCACGCTTGCTCAACATTGAGTCCGGGCGATTTTTCAGGCTGGAAAGCATGTTTTCGGAAATGGCAGGATCAATGAAAGTATACCCTTCCGTAACTGACTCAATGCATAACCGGGCTGTATCGAACGCAGTATACTTTGACAGATAGCCACGAACATTGATCAATGATTGATATTTATGAAAGCTGTTTTTATCGAAAGCAGAGTACAGAATGAGTTTTGATTCAGGGTGTCGGTCATGCAACCGTTTTAGGGAAGAAGGGTTTTCCTCGTCAAGATCGATTAATATGATTGATATTTCCGATGAAACATTACCGCATAAAAAGTCGGTACAATTACCGTGTTCCCCGATTACATACTCTTTGTCAAACTCATCAATGATGATTTTGAATGCGCGGCGCACCAGAGCCTGCAGACAAACAATATAAATTGAGCGCATAGATGTTATAAATTCATTTTTTTGAGCTTTTAAGAAGGCCGGTTTATTTTCTTATAATATGGCGGGCATTGATCCTAGCATGTAGCTTTTTAGAAAATCTATTGGTGTTTTATTTTTTTGTAAATATCTCTCCGAGTATTTTGCAAACTAATAATTCCAGGAAAAATTGCATCGCAATTTCGGAAAATCATGCTCATGGCAAGGTGTGGAAATTGCAACTCACCGAAAGTAAAATACCGTATCGGGTATAGTGGAATTATAGTCAGTGACTATCAGAGTCTATCAAGTTAATACGATAAAACGATAAAACGATAATAGTGCATGGTAATGCGAGGAGAGGCAGCCAGGAGAGAGGGGTGTAAGGCTGAGCCAGGCCGGTCATTCCGGCAGGTGAAAATTTCGTCCGGGCAAGACAGGTCAGCCATCGGATGTGAATCAAGAGCTAATCCGGAAAACTCACAAATGATGAATTTTCTCACTTGCCTGTTGATTCCACAGAAAGTATTTTTTTAATCGCTCGTCATTACGAATACGGAATTCTTTCGAAAATTTCCCCGTTATGCCACTGGCACCAGTAAGGCACATCCTGTTTGCGCAAAAAGTCTTCGGCTGTCGGGCCATGTAACAAGGCCATGGTACTGAGCATACCGGCATCTGTGCAACTGGCAGCAACCACGGTGACAGAGGCAGGCGCACCTTCGACGGGCCATCCGGTACGCGGGTCCAGTACATGACCGTAGCGCACACCGTCTTTTTCCAGATAGCGGTTGGCATCGCCACTGGTGGCAACACCGCCTTGCCGGAGTGAAAAATCAGCGGCTTGTGATGATAGTGTTGCTGTGCCGGAATTGACCCCGACCTGCCAGCCATTGCCATTTTTGCGGGGGCCAGTGACGGCCAGGTCGCCACCGAGATTAACCAGCACCGAGGTGCTGCGTGCCCGTGTATCCGATTGTCCTGCAACAAATGTACGAATACTCAGTGCTGCGCGATCTGCGGCATATTCTTTACCGATGCCGCCGAAATCAATTTCCATTCCCTGTGCCAGCTGAATGTGTGGATGATGCCAGTGCACTTTTTCCCAGCCGACCAGTGGCAGCAGGGCGTCAATCCGGGTGGCAGAGGGAATGTTATCACTGCCGTCAAAATGCCAGGCACGACGTAATACGCCGGAAGTGATATCAAACCGTGTCTCACTCAATTGATAAAGCTGTTGTGCGTAATCCAGCAGGCGGGCGGTTTCTTCATCAACCCTGACGGCCTCACCACGGTTGATTCGATGCAGAATATTACTGTCTTGATAGCGACTGTACTTTTGTTCAATACGACAGACTTCGGTGGCAGCAAGGTGGGTTATTTCCTGTGCCAGGTGGTCATCATCGGTGTCGATCAATATTTCACAGTTGCTGGCCATGGCTTCGAAGTGGCCAACAAAATAATCTGCCCTGCGTTCGAGGCCCGGCACGGTTTATTTGAAAAAGCTCATGATGTATTTAATCACCATGTCAGAGTCCAGTGACAACCCGCCTTGTAAAAGATAAGCCTCGTTATCCGGGAACAGCTTCTGGTTTTGTAATATGCCCACAGCGTCTGCACTGCGGTCTTTACCTTTCTGGGTGATCATTTCTGCGCGGAAATTGATTTCAGCACCGTTTTTGAATTCATAGCCGTATTTCAGGCCGATAGTTTGCGTGACAAACTCGCCCAGCCGGTAATCGGCGCTGGCATATGGCAATGTGGTTTCTTCGCCATCAATGAGCGTTTGCCGGTAAAAATCAGCGGCACCCTGCTGGTAGTAACGCAGGTGTGGTTGCAAATAATGGCCGCCATCGAAATCAAAACGGTAACGCAAGTCCACCGTGTGCGATTGAATTCCCCAGTCATCCCAAAAATAGCGATAGGACAGGTTGAGTACATTTTCATTAGGGAACTGATGTACACCTTTCCAGTACAGACTTTGGTATGTGCGCTGGTCAGGCCGGTTTTCATAAACATACGGATTGCTGCCACGTAAATTTCCGCTGCCATCATTTTCCAGTACACTCAATATTTTGTACGGGTCAGTGAGGTAACCATCACTCTGGCCCCGGCTGTAATTGACCTGCATCAATGTTTGACGGTTGATGATCTGGGTTACACCAAACAATATTTCTTTAACGGTTTTATCGGTGTTGGCGCCTTCGATAGTTTTTTTGGCAGGGAAAGCGGGCATAACGGTAAAACCAACAGGAACACCACCTACTGGATCCCAGGTGTCTTTGTTCAAAGAGAGACCGAAGGTGAGTGTGGTATTGCGCTGGTTGATATCCTGCGCGAGGGAGGCGGAAATTCCGGTGGAAAGATAATCATATTCTCTGGATATATTACCGCCAAGAGTGCCGCGCAGGCTTCTGCTTAGTGGGGTATCCCATTCTACACTCAGTGCATTGCGGAGATCTTTGAACGTGTGGTTTAGCGGAGTGGTGTTTGCCGCTTCGGTATAACGTGAATTACCGGAGGGATTGGTAAAAGTTTGTGCCGTATTGGAAGGCACGGCACCATTGGGAGAAGACCCGGTTAACACATCGGTTACTATGCGGGCGTTGATGAACTCGTCGTCATCAATTTCCTTGCTGATACTCAATATCCCTTCTGCCAGTGACACGCGATCTTTCTCGGCATAAATCAACAGTGCAGAATCAATTTTCCAGTTATCACCGGAAGCAATCAAACCGCCCGCATGGCTGGTGCCGGCCAGTAAACCGCAGGTGGCTGCCGCCAGTTGACGGCGAATGTTACGCGGACCAGCTCCTTGTCGTGTTTTTTTCAATTGCATCCGCAGCCTCCGCCTCCTACGCTTTGGCCGCCACTGGAGGCCTCTTTGCTGAAATAGGTATGTTCATCAAGATAGATTTCCAACGGATCAGCGACCAGCTGCATTTTTTTCTGCGCCAGTAAATCCCGGTCCCAGGGTTGCACGGGTTCCAGGCTGCATGCACTCAGTACAAGGCTGATAAAAGCTGAAAACAGGGCGATTTTGATCATACTTATTCTTCCAGTAGCGATTGAATGGTGGCTTCCAGTTTATCTTTGTCTGAGGAGCGAAACCCCATGTGGGTCATTACCACCTGGCCATTTCTGTTGATCAGGTAGGTGGTGGGCATGGCGCGCAGTTCATAGGCTTTGGCGACTGTACCGGCAGGGTCGTGAGCGACAATAAACGCGGGTTCTGTTTTTTTAATGAATTGTTCGATCTGCTCGCGTTTTTTGTCCACACTGACCGCAATGATGCTCAACCCCTCGTCTTTGTAACGTTCATGCATTTCATCCATCCAGGGAAAGGATTTACGACAGGGCGGGCACCAGGTGGCCCAGAAATCCAGGTACACCACACGGCCTTTGAAATCCTTCAGACTGATTTCACGGTTATCAGGAAAAGTGGGCAGGGTGAAGTCAGGAGCAGGTTCTACGGCGAAAGCTGGCAAGCTGAAGAAGAGGAGCAGAGTGACCGAAAGTGCGGGTAAACGGGAAAACATGTTGGGTTGACCTCAAAATTATTGGGCAAAAGGCAATGGTGTGGGAATATATATTTGCATTGTGACAGTGTTGTGACAAATTCGGTGCATGATTAACGGCTTGCAGGCATTAGGAATGTGCTGTTATTCATCAGTCTGGCATGGTTTTATTAATCCAGGCTTAATTTTTGCAGTGTTCATGCTTTTGGGTATGAAGTGGTCTCATCAAGCCAAACTCCGGGTTTAAAGTTGTCGCTTATGGGTTGTTGATTGATTTTGATGTGGCGTTTCGGGGTCCGACTGTTGCCTGGATGATAAGTTCACAGTGGCTGTGCAGGGAAGAGAGGGTAGCAAAGAAGCATTATCTTTGGCGCATTTTGGCCGATGGGTAATCTGGAACCTATTGGGTCATGGAAGTAAATGAGGAATGACAATGTTGATCAAACGCTCTGACGATATCACACCATCCGAAATTACGGATGAAAAAATTTATCATCAACGACGTGCCTTTTTGCAGGCAGGCTCCCGTGCTGCCCTGGCAGTGGCTGCGGGTGCAGTATTGCCGGGGTTGATGCTTCCTGGTGATGCAGCGGCACAGGCTGCTGCTCTGCAATTCAAAAAGAATTCCCGGTTTTCCACCGATGAAGAAGTCAATTCACTGAAAGATATCACTCGTTATAATAATTTTTATGAATTTGGCACCGACAAAAAAGACCCGGCGAAATACGCACACACACTGAAGACGACCCCCTGGAATGTACGTGTGGAAGGCGAAGTGGAAAAACCTGCCGATTATCAGTTAGAGGATTTAATCAGAGAGAGTCAGCTGGAAGAGCGTATTTACCGGATGCGCTGCGTGGAGGCCTGGTCCATGGTGATTCCCTGGGTGGGTATTCCGTTGAGCACATTGATCAAACGCTTCAAGCCCACATCGAAGGCCCGGTATGTGGAGTTCACCACTCTGTATGACCCTGCGCAAATGCCGGGACAAAAACGTAGCGTGTTAAACTGGCCTTATGTGGAAGGCCTGCGTATGGATGAGGCCATGCACCCTCTGACATTATTGGCAGTGGGTTTGTACGGAAAAGTATTACCCAAGCAAAATGGTGCGCCAATTCGACTGGTGGTACCGTGGAAATACGGGTTCAAAAACATCAAGTCCATTGTCAAAATTCGTTTTACTGAAACCATGCCCAACACCACCTGGCATTTATCCGGGCCACAGGAGTATGGTTTTTACGCTAACGTGAATCCCGAAGTGGATCATCCGCGCTGGAGTCAAAGCCGTGAGCGGCGAATCGGTGAATTTTTTAAACGTAAAACAAAAATGTTTAATGGTTACGAAGAACAGGTGGCCAGCTTGTATTCGGGCATGGATTTGCGGCGCAACTATTAATACCTCATCATGACGATGCACCGCATGAAACCCGCATTAATAAAATCACTGGTTTTTATAGCCTGCCTGTTTCCTCTGATTTTCGGTATCTGGGCGGGCTTCACCGATCAGCTTGGTGCTAATCCCATCGAAGAAATTACCCATCGTACCGGTGATTGGGCTCTGCGCCTGTTGCTGATCACTCTGGCCGTAACACCATTGCGGCGTATGTTGGGTTGGGGTTGGCTGCTACGGGTGCGACGTATGCTGGGTCTGTTTGCATTTTTTTACGCCTGTCTGCATTTGTTGACTTACTTTGTGCTGGATCAGTTTTTTGATTGGGATGAAATTCTCAAGGACATCATCAAACGCCCCTATATTACCATCGGCTTTAGCGCTTTTGTGTTGCTGGTCCCGTTAGCCATCACTTCCACCAATGCCATGATGCGTCGCCTTGGTAAACGCTGGGGACAATTGCATCAGCTGGTGTATGTGATTGCTGTCTTTGGCATTTTGCACTATCTCTGGTTAGTGAAAGCAGATTACCTGCTGCCACTGATCCACGCGGCCATTTTATTGGCTTTGTTGCTGGTGCGTGTCTGGTATCAGCGTCAGTCCCTGCCTGCCCGTGGGGTTGCACCACAAACACCCTGAAATTTGCCGCATATGTCAGTGGCGCGCCCCCCGCTTTTTTTCGCTATGATAGGCGCCTGGTTTCAAGCGGTGACAAGGGTGTGTGAATGAATATTGATTTTTTACAAAGCGACTTTTGGCAGAGCGACAGCGTGTGGATCACGCAAATATTTGCCGTGGTATTTATTGCCCTGTTGGCGGATTTTGTGCAGCGGCGTGTTCTGCACAGTCTGGCAAGACGTTTTGAAAAAACCCGAAACCCCTGGGATGATGCCTTGCTGGAAGCTATACGCCGACCACTCAGTCTGCTGATCTGGGTGGTGGGCATCAGCCTGGCGGCACAAATTGCCGCCGCACAAACCGAGGCAGAAGTGTTTGCCATCATTGAACCGGTGCGGGATGTTTTGGTTATTATCGCGCTTACCTGGTTTCTTGTGCGTTTTATTCGCCAGGCTGAAGGCAATATCATTGCTGCCCGCGAAGCCAGGGGCGATCCGGTAGACCGCACCACGCTGGATGCTGTTGTCAAACTGCTACGCCTCTCTGTGATCATTACCGCCGGATTAGTGATGTTGCAGACACTGGGTTTCAGTATCTCCGGTGTGCTGGCCTTTGGTGGGGTGGGGGGCATTGCCGTAGGTTTTGCTGCCCGTGACCTGCTTGCCAATTTTTTTGGCGGCCTGATGATTTATCTTGATCGGCCCTTTTCTGTGGGTGACTGGGTACGCTCACCGGATCGTGAAATTGAAGGTACCGTGGAACAGATTGGCTGGCGGTTGACCATGATTCGCACTTTCGATAAACGTCCCCTGTATGTACCCAATTCGGTGTTTGCCAACATCGCCGTGGAAAACCCCTCACGCATGACCAACCGGCGCATTTACGAAACTTTTGGTCTCCGTTATGACGATATTGGTAAAATGTCCGCGATTACTGCCGATGTGGAAACCATGTTGAAAAATCACCCGGCCATTGATACAGCGCAGACGTTGATGGTGAATTTTGTTTCCTGCGCGCCATCGTCTGTGGATTTTTTTGTATACACTTTTACCAAAACCACGGTATGGGTTGAATTTCACACCATTAAACAGGATGTGTTATTGAAAATTGCTGATATCGTTGAACAGCATGGTGCAGAAATGGCCTTTCCCACCTCCACAGTGCATGTGCCGGATGGTATTGTATTAGCCAGTAATGCGCCGACAATGAATATTGAGCCGGGTTAATTTTTGTTAACGCTTGAATTGAGACTGAGACCATCATGGCAGACAAACTGTTAATCGTATTAATGAATACCGACCCGACTAATCCTTCGGAACTGGGCACCCCCTTTATGCAGGCCAGCGTGGCAGCTGCCATGGAATATGATGTGGAGGTTGTGCTCACAGGGCGTGCAGGTGAGCTGGCTAATGTCGGTGTTGCTGAAAATCTGCGTTTTCCCACAGGCAGTAAAAAAACGGTTTATGATCTGATGTGTGATGCCGTGGCAGCGGGAGCGAAGCTGAAAATATGTGCTTCTACTCTGGAGCTGTGGGGTGAAAACCTGATCCCGGAAATTGATGAAACGGTAGGCGCTGCGTACATTATCAGTGAGGCCATGGATGATGATACGGTGACGTTTACTTATTAAGCTGACCGCAATAAAAACCATAAAAAACGGGTGTAAAAATAAAGGGTTCACAGAATTAGCCATGGATACAGATCTGGCTAACCAATAGTGCAGTTTCGTTCCCGCATTGACTAATCCGGAAAGCTTCAGTAGCGCAAAGGGTTATGACGGTGACGAGTAAATGGAAATAAAAAATCTCAAATGCTGTGGATCTCTGCGTTCTTTGTTTCTATGCGCCTTCGAGTTAGATTTTATGCCGTTATGATTTCGTGGTCGAGGAGCAGCCCGTTCCATCGAATGTAAAGCAATGACTTTATTCGACAGGATATTTTTAGCGCTTAATTCACATTAAAAAAGATACGATGACGGTTACACAAAAACACATCTTGAGAGTACGTGCTGAGGCTGATTGTCTGTTTAACGCAGAGCAGGTGACAGCCGTGCTGAATAATATGGCGGAAAAGATTTCCGCCAGACACCGTGATAATAATCCACTGGTGCTGTGTGTAATGAACGGCGGCCTGATTGTCACGGGTGAACTGTTGCTGAGGCTCGATTTCCCGTTAGAACAGGATTATTTGCACGCCACCCGTTACCGTGGAAAAACACAAGGGGGTGAACTGAAATGGCTGGTCAAGCCGGGAAGCTCACTCAAAGACCGTCATGTGTTAGTGGTTGATGACATCCTTGATGAAGGCTATACACTGGCTGCCATTGTTGCATATTGTCAGCAGGCCGGAGCACGCAGTGTGGAAACAGTGGTGTTGGTCGAAAAGCGCCATGACCGGAAACATGGCATCAAGGCTGATTATGTTGGTCTGGAAGTGGAAGACCGGTATTTGTTTGGTTATGGCATGGATTATAAAGGTTACCTGCGGAATGCGGCGGGCATTTTTGCTGTGAAAGGAATGTGATAAAACAATGGGCACACTAGCCATTATTGGAGGTACCGGGCTTGATGCACTCGGTGCCCTGCATATCGATAAATACGAGCTTGTGAATACGCCATTTGGCGAACCTTCCGGGCCGCTTGCCCGTGGCAGTTTGTTTGGGCAGGAAGTCTTGTTTTTGCCGCGTCATGGTTACAACCACAATTTTCCACCTCATCAGGTGAATTACCGTGCCAACCTTTGGGCATTACGTGAGGCTGGTGCTGACAAGGTGCTGGCGGTGGCGGCGGTGGGTGGCATTCGTGCTGATATGGGGCCGGGGCGTTTGATTATCCCGGATCAAATTATTGATTACACCTGGGGTCGGCCTGGTACTTTTTTTGAGAGTGGCTCTGGCGGTAGAAGTGAGTCGGTGACACATATCGATTTCACAAAGCCTTATTGTGACGAGCTGCGTCAGCAGCTACTCAAGGCGGCTTTTTCGGGCAATATCACTGTGGTGGATGGTGGTACCTATGCGGCAACGCAGGGCCCCCGGCTGGAAACTGGTGCAGAAATTGAGCGCCTGGAACGTGATGGCTGTCATCTGGTGGGCATGACAGGAATGCCGGAGGCGGCCCTCGCCCGTGAGCTGGCGCTGTGTTACGCCTGTTGTGCGGTGGTGGCCAATTGGGCAGCAGGGAAAAGTGGTGACATCATCACCATGGCAGATATCGAGAAAACCCTGAAAGGTGGTATGCAGCAGGTGAGCGAACTGCTGGAATCGCTGATGTCGTTCAACTCAATAAATTAAATGTCAGTTCATTTCGTTTTTAATCGCATTTCTATACGCCACCCAGGCCGATACTGCTTGTGTTCAGTACTCTCGTTCATTCTAAAATGACCTGCTGTGGATGACCAGAGATGGCAATTTATCAACAGTTCAGGAAAAGTCAGTCGGCCATTTTCTCGAAGCATGGTACACAGTTAGAGTTTGGATTTGTTTCTCTTTAACCCGATAAGGCGCAACATACGGCAGACCTGCAATCACCAATTCATGCGTGCCGCGAACCCGCCCGGCACGTCCAGGCTTTGGGTGCTCTGCTAATAGTGACGTCGCATTCCTGATCTTCAGTGCAGCTTCCAGGGCAGCACGAGAGCTATCTCTGGCAATATGGTCCTGGATATTTTCCAGTGCTGCCGCAGCCGGGTTCGTCCAGATAACCTTCACTTGGTACCATCATTGTATTTGTTGAATATGCGATCCATTTCAGCATCACTGGCAAATCGGCCGTCATCAGCTGCTTTAATCTCTTTGGGTTTAATTCCCCGCAGCTTGCTGCGATTATTGGTGGATGAGCGAATATATTCATAAAAGTCATAACGTAACAGTACTTATGTACCATTTGGTTTTTCCCGCAAAATATCGAA
>JALSGT010000050.1 GCA_026982555.1 Chromatiales bacterium | reverse complement strand
GGGAGGTGCCTGTCGTTGGTACGTAAAACGGATAGAACAGTATACCCAAGCTTACCCTGATCAAAAACTGCTCACACATACACCTGAATTAGTCATCCGGTTTTTGGAAAATGAAGGCAGGAATACCCAACTAAAAGACTGGCAGTTCATTCAAACTGTCGATGCTATACAGAATTTGTTTATTATGATCGATGCGCCATGCCTCGATAAAGTGGATTGGGCACATTGGCGATCTTTTGCTCATACTTTGCCCCAGAGTCATGCCACTCTTGCTAGAGAGGTTTCTGTTTCCAGAGAACCGGGTAAAACTGATAAAGTCGTAAAGAGTGCGGCCCAGAAAGCTGACATTTCAAAAAAAGGTCAATTGTCATTCTTTGCGGCACAGCTTTGCTACGCACCTTTTGATGTCGGGGCAGGATATACGCACGGTACAGGAGTTGTTGAGTCATGCCCAATATGTACAAAAACAGCTTTTCTTCTGACGACTGAACACGAACAAGACAAAACCGGAAGCAGTTCCCGTCGTTAGCTCAACGTCCAGACGGGTGCCGTCACAAAACTCAGCCGCGCATGCGCTTCCCGCAAAGCAGCTTCTACCTGTTCCGGTTTGGCTGCCCGGGCAAAAATGAACCCAAGGTACGCTGCCCCTTCTGGCAGCGGCACCAGTTCGTAGCCTTCGCGCACATAAATTTCCACATCAAGAATGCAGGGAACGTTACGCGCGGCGGGCAGGCCTTCGACGCGGCGCAAAATGCCTGCTTTGGGAATGGGGATCATTAATACACCAGCGGCGCTGCCGGTATTTTGTATGGGCAGGGGTCTGCCTATGGCTTGTGCAATAACCAGCTCTTCCAGTCCGTAGCCACTGCCCTGTTTTAACAGTTGTGCGCATTGACCACCGATGGTGCGGGCGGCGACTTCGAGTATCCACGCTTGCGGTTGGCCATTGTGTGAATGGGCGTTCAGCCGCAGTTCGGCATGCACCGGGCCATGTGTCAGTCCGTAGGCAGCACAGGCTTCGCGTACTCGTTGTGCGATAAGCGCCTGTTGTGTTTCTGTTAAGCGTGAAGGGGTGATGTAGTAGGTTTCTTCAAAGTACGGGCCTTCCAGTAAGTCGGGTTTGTCAAACAGCGCCAGCACTTGCAGTTTGCCATTGTGCAGCATGCCTTCCAGTGCGACTTCCATGCCCGGCAGGTAGTCTTCTGCCAACAAATAGCGGCGCTCGTGTTCGCCACATCGTTTTTCGATAATGGCGGCGATGCGCTGTACGGCCACCATCGCCTCTTCGATGTTGTTGGCACGGATGACGCCGCAACTACCGGAGAGGTTGAGGGGTTTGATGACGCAGGGGTAGCTGAGTGTTGCGACTTGCGCGGCAAGGTCGGTGTGCAGGTCGATGCGGGTGAAGCCGGGTACAGGTACACCGTGTTGTGCCAGCCGGGCACGGGCCAGATCTTTACGATGAGTGAGCTGCACGGCGTCTGGCGGGTTGTGCGGCAGGTCGAGTTTTTTTGCGATGCGGGCAGCAAGTTCGACGGCGCTGTCGTCGGTGGCAATGACACCGGCAAACGGTCGCTCATTGGCAGCAGCAAGCAGGGTGTCGAGAGCCTGTTCGGGTTGTGCGAGGTCGATGCGCAGGCCTTCGGCCACGGCGCTTACCAGTGAGTGTTCACTGGTGGAGGCGACAAGTACATCAACGCTCTGGGCGCGGGCGGCATTCAGGTAGGGGGCAATGCGATAGCTGCTGTGGGGGGCCACCAGCAGCAGGCGGGGGTGTTTGTTTTTTAAAGGGGGGGTGGGCACTTGATGGGACATCCGGCCGAGGTGGTTTTCCCGGCAAAAGCCGGGAAAACGCTTATTTGGGAGCCGCGTATTCTTGCCTCTTTATATTAGCCGCAACCACTGCTCGCTGCGCCACAACCGCCACAGGCACCGGAACCTCCGGTGGCAGCAAAGGCGTTTTTGAACACAAAGCTGGCCCCCATGCCTTGCTGTATAAAGTCGATTTCCACACCGTTGAGGAAGCCCAGAGCTACGGCATCCACGTACAAGGTAAGGCCGTCCTGTTCGAGAATGGCATCGTGTGCGCCGGGCGCTTCGGAAAAAGTCATGCCGTAAGTCATACCGCCGCAACCGCCGCCGGAAACGAAAATGCGCACGCCGTTGATCTCTTCTTCGCTTTTCAGCAGTTCCACGAGTTTTTCGTGGGCGGCAGGCATAACGGTGATTTCATCGGTAATGGTGGTTTTGTATTCGGGTAATGCGCTCATAATATGCTCCGGTGGTTTGTCATTTGGCCCTGCAAGGGAGGGCAATGATGTGATTTTAGCACTCCCGGCAGCGGAGAAATACGTGCATTCTGCGGGGGTTATTAGCTGTGTTTGATTTTGGGTGGACTGAGGCGTTCAGTTTTTGTGGAATTAAAGGTAACAACCGGGGTGTTTTGTGTTCTGAGTTGGGGTGTTATCAATTTTTTGTTCCGCGCTATGCAACTAAAACCGTAGGGTGGAACAAGCGCAGCGGTTCCACCAGCAGGCTAATGCCCTCACGGGCGCTGACAAAAACTCAAAACATAACATGTGTTATTACACTCTCTAAACCGTCAACTGCGGAATTAGGTTTAACATTGTCAGGATAACAGCGAATGACCTGTGCACGTAAATTGACGATATGGGCTTTGATGGTCACGCTCTTGCTGACGGCCGGACCAGCGCTGGCTAACGCGCTGAGCAAGCATGACTCGCCCTATCTGGCCATGCACGGTGATGATCCCGTGGCATGGCATACGTGGTCGGCGGAGGTGCTGGCGCGAGCAAAAAAAGAGAACAAGTTACTGTTTGTATCCATCGGTTATTTTGCCTGCCACTGGTGCCATGTGATGCAGCGCGAAACATATCGTGACCCGCAGGTTGCCAAATTGCTCAATGAGCATTTTATTTCCGTGAAGGTGGATCGTGAACTCAATCCTGCGCTGGATGCCAGACTCATTGAGTTTGTGCAACGCACTCGTGGTGTTGCCGGTTGGCCATTGAATGTGTTTCTCACCCCGGAAGGCCATCCTCTGGTCGGCCTGACTTATGCACCAAAAGAGCGCTTCCTTGCCCTGCTCGCTGATCTGCAACAGCAGTGGCGACAGGCACCGCTGTATCTTGCACAAACCGCTGCCAAGGCCGCTGCAACAATGAGCGCTGAGCATGCCCGGCCTGATCCGGCACTCAAGGCAGGTGATGGCCAGCGTTATGAAACCATACTGGTGCAACAGGCTTTGCAATTGGGCGATGAAATGGACGGTGGTTTCGGTGAGCAAAGCAAATTCCCCATGGTACCCCAGCTTGATGCATTGCTCAGTGCTTATGCGCATCACGCTATGCCATCGTTGAAAAACTTTTTAACACTCACGCTTGATAGTATGGCCACACAGGGAATGCGAGACCACCTGGGCGGCGGGTTTTTTCGTTACACCAGCGACCCTGACTGGCAAACGCCGCACTTTGAAAAAATGTTGTACGACAATGCATTGCTGGCCGGGTTGTATTTGCGTGCCGCAACAATATTCAAACGGGCAGATTATGCAGACATCGCCCGGGACACTCTCGATTTTATGTTAGATAACATGCGTGGATCACAAGGCGCACTGGTCGCCAGTTTTTCCGCTGTGGATGCGGACGATGTGGAAGGGGGTTATTACCTGTGGGAAAGTGAAACATTGCTGGATACTTTGACCCGCGACGAATACCGGTTGATGAAAATACTTTGGGGACTGGAAGGACATGCTGATTTTTCTGCGGGATATCTGCCGCGTGTGCAAATGTCACTGGCTGACGCTGCCAGCCAATTGCAAATCAACAAAGGCCTGGCGCAAAAACACTATTCGTCGGCGCGTGAAAAACTCTTGAATGTACGTGCCTGCCGTCATTTACCGGTAGACGACAAACGACTGGCAGCCTGGAATGGTTTGGCACTGACAGCGCTGGCTGAAGCCGCAAGATTGCCCAGCGGCAAAAAATATCGGGATGCGGCAAAAGATGTGCGCGATTATTTACTGAATACCCTGTGGGACGGCCAGCGATTGTTACGCGCCAAAGGGAAGCGTGGTGAACTGGGTCAGGCCGGGCTGGAGGATTATGCCTTCGCCGCACAGGGCTTGCTGGCCTGGGCGGAGCTTACCAACCATGATGACGATTTCCAGTTGGTTGCGCGCTGGGTGAATGATGCCTGGCAACGCTTTTACAGCGACACGGGCTGGCTGTTGTCGGACCAAACGCTGTTGCCCAGTGGTTTTGGTGTGGCGATTCTGGATGAAAGCCCACTGCCCTCACCGTCGAGCACCCTGTTAAGAATTTCATTGCGCGTGGCACAACGCAATGGCGATAAAATGTTATTGGCACGGGCAAAACAGGCATTGGTGGCAGGGCATACACAGCTGCAACAAGCAGCGTTTGATTATCCTTCACAGGTGACGCTGCTTGCCGAGCAGGATGTAACAAAACCCTGAAAAAGATGGGTAACCCTATAACCTGCGCACGCTAACGCAAAGTGGCAATATCCGCAGCCACCATGTCTGCCGAGGCCTGAAACGCGGCCTGTTCATCGGCATTGAGCTGCAACTCGATAATGTCGGTGAGCCCGGCTTCTGTCAGTACCGCAGGCACGCCCATGGCAATTTCATGCTGGCCGTATTCACCATCCAGTACACTCACACAGGGCAGGATACGGCGACGATTGTGGCTGATGGCATCCACCATAATGGCAACCGCAGCGGCCGGAGAATCGTAGGCACTGGAATGTTGTTTCAAGGCAAGAATTTCACCACCGCCCTGTCGTGTACGCTGATTGATTTGATGAATTCTTTCTTCACTCAAAAAATGCGTAATGGGAATGCCTGCAATGTCGGTAAAACGGGGTAACGGCACCATGGCATCACCGTGCCCGCCCAGCACCAGAGCAGAAATATCTTTTATCGAATACCCTGTTTCCATGGCGATAAAGCTGGTCATGCGTGCCGTATCCAGTGCGCCGGACTGGCCAAACACCCGGTGACGGGGCCAGCCGGATTTTTGCCAGGCATACCAGGTAAGTACGTCCACCGGATTGGTGACCATGATGAGCATGGCGTCAGGTGCGTGCTCAAGTGCATCGGCAACGATTTTATCGATGATGGCGAGGTTGGTCTCCAGGACATCCGAGCGCGACATCCCCGGCTTGCGCGGGATACCGGCCGTAACAATGATGATATCTGCACCCGCAATAGCAGCGGGATCGGTAGTGCCGGTAACGCGCGTATCAAAACGCAGCAACGAGGCGGATTCCTGAATATCCAGAGCGACACCCTGCGGCATGCCTTCGTGGATATCGAGTAAGACCAACTCCCTGCACAACTCTTCTTTGGCGAGAATTTGTGCGGTGGATTCACCGACCCGGCCTGCACCAATGATGGCAATTTTGTTCATCGAAGGCCTCCTTGTTTGGGAATTGTTATCTGGATACTCTCATCATAGACCACAAGTTCATGCACACGTTTCATCGGTGGTTTTTTATCGCGATAAAATCCAACGTCAACAGACCCTAACTACGATTACGCGGTCGGCGAGTCGGTGGCGGCCGTTCGCCAACGATAGCCTCGGCATCAAACTCACGACCGTTACGCAGAATTTTCAGGCGTAATTTTTCACCGGATGAGGTCCGGGCAATTTGATTCATCACCGTTTTGCTGTCACTCGCCGGCTCGCCATTGACGGAAAGAATAATATCGCCCGGACGCAACCCGGCCTGCGCGGCGGGGCCAGTGCGCTGGATACCCGCAATAATGACACCGGTGATGTCTTGCAGGTTAAATGATTCGGCCAGTTGCGGAGTGATATCCTGCGTTTCCACTCCCAGCCAGCCACGCGAAACACGCCCGGTTTCGATGAGCTGTTCCATCACATCGCGGGCAATGCTCATGGGGATGGCAAAACCAATCCCCTGTGACCCGCCGGATTTGGTAAAGATGGCGGTATTGATGCCCACCAGATTACCGTAGGCGTCAATAAGCGCACCGCCGGAATTGCCGGGGTTGATAGCCGCGTCGGTCTGAATAAAATTCTCAAAGGTATTAATCCCCATGTGGTCACGACCGGTGGCGCTGATGATGCCCATGGTCACGGTTTGCCCCACACCAAAGGGATTGCCGATGGCCAGTACCACATCACCCACACGCATACTGTTGGCAAGGTTGAAGGTGATGGTGGGCACGATGTCGAGGTCTATTTTCAGCACGGCGATATCGGATTCCGGGTCGGTGCCTACCAGTTTTGCCTCGGCGCTGCGGCCATCACGCAGCAGCACTTCGATGCCGGCGGCACCGGCGATGACATGATTATTGGTGAGAATGAAACCCTGGTCGCTGACGATAACCCCGGAGCCCAGATTATTTTCCAAACGCTGGCGAGGGACATATTGATCACCAAAAAAATAACGCAGCAAGGGATTAACCCGCTCGGTGATGACCTTGGTAGTGTATATATTGACCACGGCAGGCGCGGCGGCCTCTACAGCCTGTGCATAAGACACCGGGCCGTTACCGAATTGCTCCGATTCGGCATGGAGTGCCGGGCTTTGCTTGAGTTCCACCACCGGGCGCTGGTGGCCCAACAGATCAGGGCGCAGCAACAAAACCACAAAAGCGGCAGCCAGCCCGGCGACGACGGCTTTGAATAAAAACAGATAAAGGTTGGCTTTTTTCATGGGGCAAAAGAATACCACGGCTCCCTGCTTTCGGCTTTTCGGATTATGATGAAAGTATCACGTAACAACAGGAAAAAATAATGGTACAACGCGATGAATTACTGGCGTATCTGGCGGAAATGCTCGATGTACAGGCCTTTGCCGACTACGCACCCAATGGCCTGCAAGTGGAAGGCCGCGCCAACATAAAAAAAATAGTCACCGGTGTCACAGCTTGTCAGGCATTAGTGGATGCAGCAGTGGAACGAAAAGCCGATGCATTACTGGTACACCACGGGTATTTCTGGAAAGGCGAAGACACCCGCATCGTCGGTATGAAAAAACAGCGGCTCGGAACCCTGCTGGCAGCTGATATCAACCTGCTGGCCTACCATTTGCCGCTGGATGCACACCCGGGGCTGGGCAATAACACACAATTGGCAAAACTGCTGGGCCTGCAACAGGAAGGGGTTTTTGGCAGCGAAACCGGCACACCCATCGGCCAATACGGTCGGCTGACACAAACCGTGAATGCCGAGGCTTTCGGCAAATTGCTGGCTCGCAAGCTGGGCCGTGAACCTCTGCATATTGCCGGAGCCAGCGATACCATTCATACCGTTGCCTGGTGTACCGGCGCTGCACAATCTTACCTTGAACAAGCTGCCGCACTGGGCGTGGATGCCTTTGTGACGGGGGAGATTTCCGAGCAAACGGTGCATGTGGCCCGTGAACGGGGTGTACATTTTTTCAGCGCAGGCCACCATGCCACGGAACGTGGTGGCGTACAGGCGCTGGGCGCACACCTTGCCACGCACTTCGGGCTGGCTGTGGAATTTGTCGATATCGACAACCCGGTGTAAAGGATCACCGCCATTAAATCAAAACAGATGCCAACTACTACTTGTTAGCCCATCACTCTTGGTATGCTTTCTCATACCATTAAAAAACGGGTTCAAATACGGTGTCGTGAAATGATAGACTCCGCACAGGTTGCGTTTTTCACCGTTTTTGCCTTGCAAGATGACTGGGGTAATTTTGCAAGCGCCTCATGTGACAGAAATTCAGGGGCATATTAAAGAAGGGGGATTAAACCATAACCGTCAGGCTAAGCTCTATCCGGAAAGGGAATGAAGCTGGAGTATCAGCGGTTTTTTGTTCTGCTCTCTTCAATACAGCGTAAAACGGTAAGGTGGAACAAGCGCAGCAGTTCCACCAATGGGTGAAATGGGCGATAAAAAACAACAGATAGCCTCTGTACCCATCGCCACTGACAAAAAATCAACAATCCGGGTACCTGAAACAGGAGAAAAAGCCTTCATGTGATAACGGTTCACTGGCAAATGGCGACTCAAGGTGGACATCAATAACTGATCGAACCTTAATGTCCCTTTCCCGTTGGGTGGGCCCGCTGCGCTTGTTTCACCCTGCCCGGCTTAGCCTGACGGTTATAGGTATTACACCCCCCATTAACACCCACGCAAGAAAACGATTGAATTTCAATGCGCCTAAAATAAGGTTCGCGTCAATGACAGGCATGGTGTACGCATTACTAAAACCTGACATAAATAAACTCCAGGAGGGAGAATTTAATTAAATGGACAAACATATAACAATATCTGGCCAGTGGAATGTATACCTGTTTCTATTGGTACTCTTTTTTTTATCCGCATGTGGTGAAGAAAATAATCCAGCCGACATGGCGACCAAAGTCCCGAGGACAAGCGCCGAACTGATTGAACCCGACAACGCAGAAAATGCACCCGTCCCACAACTTACGCTGGATAATAACGACCCTGCCCCCGAAATGCCGGATCAAAATGATGATGCTCCCTCTGACATCCCGGCACATGATTTTAGTGAATCAGCATGGGGAACCGCCGAGCTGATTGCAGCCGACAAAACAAAGGATGTATTTTGGCCTCAGGTCACTCTGGACAACAACGGCAATGCCCTCGTAGTGTGGGTCCAAAAAGAAGGTGCCCGTACGAATATTCAGGCAAACCGGTTCAATGGGTCCGGCTGGGGCACTGCCGAATTGATTGAGACCGACCATGAAGGGGACTCTTTATGGCCTCAGATTGCCCTGGATAACCGCGGCAATGCCCTCGCCGTGTGGGCTCAGAGCGATGGTGCCCGCACCAATATCAGAGCAAACCGGTTTAACGGGTCCGACTGGGGCACTGCCAAACTGATTGAGACTGATAATAAAGGAGACGCCTTGTGGCCTCAGATTGCCCTGGATAATCGCGGCAATGCCCTCGCCGTGTGGGCTCAGAACGATGGTGTCCACACCAACATCTGGGCAAACCGGTTTAACGGCACAGACTGGGGCACTGCCGAACTGCTTGAGACAGATAATGCAGGAAGTGCCTTGTGGCCCCAAATCCGATTTGATGACACCGGCAATGCCCTCGCCGTGTGGATTCAAAGTGATGGCAGCCGCACCAGCGTCTGGGCAAACCGGTTTAATGGCTCACAGTGGGGGACTGCCGAACTGCTTGAGAACGACAATGCGGGCGATGTTTTGTGGCCCCAGATCGCGTTTGACCGTCGCGGTAGTGCCCTCGCCGTGTGGGCCCAAAACGACGGCACCCGCTATCACATCTGGGCAAACCGGTTTAACGGCACAGACTGGGGCACCGCCGAACTGATCGAAACCGATAATGCAGAAGATGCGTTCAAGCCGCAAATCGCCTTTGATAACAACGGCAATGCCCTCGCATTGTGGGGGCAATACGATGGCGCTCGCACCAACATCTGGGCAAACCGGTTTAACGGCACAGACTGGGGGACCGCTGAACTGATTGAAACCGACGATGCAGGAAACGCCTTTGGACCTCAACTTGCGTTTGACGACACTGGCAGCGCTTTCGTGGTATGGGTCCAAAACGATGGCGCTCGTTATAATATCCGGGCAAACCGCTTTGACGGGTCAAACTGGGGTACCGCCGAACTGATCGAAACCGACAACAGGGGAGATGCTTTCAAACCTCAAATAGCACTGGATAACAACGGCAATGCCCTTGCGGTGTGGAAGCAGTACAATGGTGTTCGTGAAAATATCCGGGCAAATCATTTCAGGTAAGCCCGGCTCGCGCGCACCGCATTTAACCTGAAATCCGCAGTTGAACAGCTTGCTGTGGTGGAAAAAATCCCTTAGAATGCGCGGCTCTCAGGCGTTCTCTCAACGTGGTTTGTCCACAGGGCGCTCATATAACAGATTTGAGGCTGATAGCATGAAGTTGGAAACTCATCCCGCTTACCACGAAATCAAAGTGAAATGCAGTTGCGGGAATACCTTCGAAACCCGCTCCACACTGAACCTGGATAAAGAACTGCTTCTGGATGTCTGCTCCGCGTGTCATCCGTTTTACACGGGCAAGCAGAAAATTGTGGATACTGGTGGTCGTGTTGATAAATTCCGCCAGAAATACGGCACAAAATAAAACCCGCATTGCTGATTCGCGCGTATCGCAACACGGTACAGGCGTGCAATTTTTGCTGTAGCAATGGCATATGGTGTAGCGGCATAAAGAAAACCAGCAAAAAAAGGGCGTCCTCGCAGGACGCCCTTTTTGTTTGTCTGCTGTTTTTTGTTTGTCTGCTGTTTTGTTTTGTCATTACCGGTTCACCAGCCATGGCGGCACAGGCCGAGCAACCAAATTGCGCGGTCGGCACTGTAACTGAAACCGTTACGGTGTCTCAGGTGGTTGATGGAGATACCCTGCGGCTGCGTGACGGACGCCTGGTACGTTTGATCGGTATCAACACCCCGGAAATCGGACGGGAAGGCAGACCATCCCAGCCACTGGCCAAAGCGGCCCGCAAAGCCCTGCAAACATTACTGGGCAAAACAGCCACTGTAAATTTGCGTTTTGACCGGGAAAAACGGGACCGTTATGGGCGTTTGCTGGCACATGTTTATTTATTGGATGGCACAAGTGTTGAGGCGGCCTTGCTCACCGCAGGCCTGGCGGCGCACATCGTGGTACCCCCCAATGTGATGCAGCTTGAGTGCTACCAAACGGCAGAAAACAGCGCGCGCAAAACCGGGAAGGGGGTATGGCAGCATGTTTATCGTCCTGTCCCGGTGAAAGAGATTTCGCCCAACACACGCGGGTTTCGTATTATTCGCGGTCGTGTGTTGCAGGTAGGCGAAAGCCGACGTTCAGTGTGGCTGAATTTTCAGCCGCGCCCCGACCAAGGGCCGCGCGAAGGGGTCGCCGTACGCATTGCGCGTACCGACCTGGAATGGTTTGGCGATGGACAGCTACACTCCTTGCGAGGAAAAAATATTATCGTGCGCGGCTGGCTGTCGCCGTATAAAAAACAGTTGGTGATGCAACTGCGACACCCGGCCAGTATGGAAATTGTACCGTAACATCCGACACGTAACATTCCACCAAAAGGCGGGTCTGACAAAGAACGCCATGACCATAAAACAAAAAAACGGAAAAACTATGAGCGAAGACACAAAACAAAAGGCACTGGATTATCACGCCGGAATTAATGTGGCCAATCAGGCAGGCAAGCGCCCTGGCAAGATCGCCATCGAAATCACCAAACCCTGTGACACTCAACAGGAATTGTCACTGGCATATACGCCGGGCGTGGCGGAGCCAGTGCGAGCCATTGCCGAAAACCCCGAGGCCGCCTACCAATATACAGCCAAGGGCAATCTGGTGGCCGTGGTCACCGATGGCAGTGCGGTGCTGGGGCTGGGGAATACCGGTGCATTAGCGGCCAAGCCCGTGATGGAAGGCAAGGGTGTGCTGTTTAAAAAATTTGCTGACGTTGATGTATTTGATATCGAAGTCGATGCCGCTTCCACCGCTGAATTTATCAGCACGGTGGCGGGTATTGCGCCCACGTTTGGCGGCATCAACCTGGAAGATATTGCCGCACCACGTTGTTTTGAAATTGAGCAGACACTTATCGACCAGCTGGATATTCCGGTGTTCCATGATGACCAGCACGGTACGGCCATTATTGTCGCCGCTGGCCTGCTCAACGCATTACAGATTCAGGGTAAAAAACTGGATACTGCAAAAATCGTCTGCCTCGGCGCAGGTTCGGCTGGCATTGCCTCCATGCGGCTTCTGGTATCGCTTGGCGCACACCGTAATAACATTCTCATGCTGGATCGCAAAGGGGTGATTCACACTGACCGCAAAGGGCTTAATCCGTACAAGTGGTCTTTTGCCAGTGAAGATACCAGCAAAAACACCCTGCTCGACGCCATGACCGGGGCCGACGTATTTATTGGTGTTTCCGGTGCCAACCTGCTGGGTGAGGCGGCATTAATGGCCATGGCACCAAAACCGATTGTCTTCGCGCTCTCCAATCCGGACCCGGAAATTGACCCGGAACTGGCGCACCGGTTACGTGATGACATGGTCATGGCCACGGGACGCAGCGACCATCCCAACCAGGTGAATAATGTACTGGGTTTTCCCTTTATCTTTCGCGGTGCGCTTGATGTGCGCGCCCGGCGCATCAATGAGGACATGATGATCGCCGCTGTGCATGCCCTGCAAAAACTGACCCATGAACCGGTTCCCGCTGAAGTCTGCAAAGCTTACGGTGTTGAAAGCATGACCTTTGGCCCGGATTACATTATCCCCAAACCCTTTCATCCACGCCTGCTGGCGTTTGTTGCCTCTGCCGTTGCCAGAGCTGCGGTGGATAGTGGCGTGGCACAGCTGCCTTACCCCGCACATTATCCGGTGATGACTGAAACCTGAATCCTGAGGAAAAGTAATATGCGCCCTTCTGTCTTTTTGCAGAGATCGTTGTTGATCACAATACTGTTTGCACCTGTCCTGTCATTTGCCGGGGTTATCAGCAAAGTCGCTAATTTCAGTGAAGGAGACCTGGCGGGCTGGGAAGAAAAATCATTTGAGGGTAACAGTCAGTATCGCTTTGTTAATGCACAAACAGCAGGCATCAACAGCCAGGAAATAAACGATAAACAGCAGGTGTTGCGTGCCAGCACCCAGGGAAAGGCCTCCGGCCTGTTCAAGGAAGTGAATATCGACCTGACCAAAACCCCCTATCTTAATTGGTCGTGGCAGGTGCAAGACCTGTTTAAGGATAATGACGAGCGCAGCAAAGATGGCGATGATTATCCCGCACGTATTTATGTCGTGGTATCCGGCGGCGTTTTTTTCTGGAACACCAAAGCCATTAATTATGTGTGGTCCAGCAATCAGCCCATAGGCAGTGAATGGCCCAATGCGTTCACCGGCAATGCCAAAATGCTGGCTGTGCGTTCGGGTGAAAAACAGCTGGGACAATGGATCACCGAACGCCGCAACGTGCGTGAAGACCTGAAAAAATTCTTTGGTGAAGACGTGAAAAAAGTGGATGCCATTGCCGTAATGGTGGATGGTGACAATACCGGGCAATCGGCGACTGCGTATTTTGGAGATATCTTCTTTTCTGATTAAACCTGGAATCCGCAGTTGAACAGCCTGTAGAGTGCGTTGCTGTTGTGGCAAGAAAAATCGCAAACACCACAGACAAACAGAAATAAAACCCTTGCGCCGGAAAACAGACCTGCAAGGGCTTCAACTCCCCCCATCATTGTGCCCGCGCTACGCCTGGCGGACAGGCCTGATTGCTTTATTCTTTCGCCGGGCGACTAAACTCAGCATGCCTATCCCTGCCAGAAGTGACAACGTAGAAGGCTCGGGAACACGGGTGATTGATGATGGCGTCACATTAAATGACAAGGTAGAACTCCTGAGTATTAAATCACCCTGAACGAAAAGGCTGAAATCCAGCAGCCCATCCATCGCAAGATCCAGTACCGATGCGTCGTTGAGTGTACCGCTTATCGTAAAGTCTCCGGCAAAACCTGTTGTGGTAACAATTGTTCGACGAAAGAGATTCCTTCCGTCGCGCCTGCCAACAAAATAGTCATTTATTTCGGTCGTCGTGCGGAGAGTTGTTTGGCCGGATTCACTTTGCGCCCCCAACACCAGCGTGGCAGACTCATCATCTCCCTCATAAAGACGGACTCTGGTATTGTTATAATAGTTATCCCCTCCTCCATTAGTATATACATCAGATGGATCTCTTCTGGTTAAAGAGGCTCTGATAGGATCATTAAAGTCATCACTAAAAGTAAACTCGAACGTGACCGAATTGATATCAAGGGGATAATTGTAGTTTGTTGACGGTGTTAATTCGGATCGAATATCAAAGAGTCCTGCATAAGTCGAATAACCTAACAGCACGTCATCACCAATGTTGCTACTGACGGACACGGGAATGGCATATGCAGACGTACTGGTGACAACTGTGATGAGCGCGAAAACCAACCGCTTTAACCTGCCGACCCCACAGTGTTGATGCTGTCGCTTGTCATTTGTACCCCTTCGTGAATTTTGAGCTTTCATTATAAATAGTCCCTTTATTTAGCAATGCCGCGTTTAGAAAACAATGCACCCGTATCCAGATGCAGGATGAATTCACGACCAGACTAAAGTAAAAAGCATATTTTATGCCAAGCACCTAACTCATTGTTTTTATTAAATAAACTTAAACTCTTACCGGGCTCGTTACTGATTTGCGATTAACAATATCAAAATGATTGTTAAAACGCCTTTCTTACTGACCCAGCGACAAAAAGGGTTTGGTGGAAAAATACAGGATCGCCAACACAATACCAATGTAGGCAATAACCTTTAGTGGCTCTTCCTGAAGCAATACCCAAAAGGTACGGTGTTTACCTTCGCGTTTCAGTTGTTCATAAATTTCACGCTGCTGCACTGCACGTTTGGCCTGATAGTCCGCAATAAGTGCTTTGGCGCGCGGCAGCTGGTCGTCATCCCGCAACCAGATTGCGGGCATTGAGATACCCCAATTGCCTGCTGAGGTTTCGTAAAATTCAACGTTGTTATCGGTTAACAATTCGCGGATATCATCCGCTTCGTCATCCGGCACACTTCGCAGGGGAAATAATCGCACAGCCATGGATAAGCCTATTTTTTATCCAGCAGACCTTTCAGGTCGGCGAAGGGGTTGTGGGTGGCACCCGACACGGTACCGGCTGCTGAGCCTGTGCTGCTGTGTCCATGTGCTTCCAGTTGTCGCTGATGCTCGTTGTCGTGACAATAAAGACACAGCAGTTCCCAGTTGCTGCCATCGGCCGGGTTGTCATCGTGATTGTGATTGCGGTGATGCACGGTAAGCTCAGGCAGGTTAGCGCGGGTAAATTCCCGTTCGCAGCGGCCGCAAATCCACGGATAAAGTTTCAGTGCTTGTTCGCGATAGGTTTTTGCGCGCTCGTCCTGATGACGACGGGCGTCACTGACGATTTTATCCAGTGCATCCGTGTTTGTTTTTTTGCCGGGCATTGGTCTGATTAATCCTTTTTCGCCAGACGCTGAATATAATCCTGCATGTTAACCTTGAGCATTTCGCGGAAATCATCACAGAGCATGTCGGTCATTTTGGCTTCATCCTTTGCCAGCTCTTTGGTGCTGAGTGAGGCTTCAAAGGTGTTGTAACGCGCAGCAGCGTAACGCAGCGCAGTGCCAACACTGGCCGAACCTTCTGCCTGCGCCAGCTTGTTGGCAAGGTGGATGAATTGATCGGCGAGTTCAAAAAAGGGGGTTTCCTGTTTATCTTCTGACATGGTGTTTCAGTGGTCCTGTAGAAATGATCGGTAATGTGTCTGCCCACATACCCTACGTCAGGTGGCGCGCGCTGCCAACTCCAATATTTCGCATTTACAACACCGGACCTGATAAAAGGGTTTTTCATGCCGGCATTATCGGCGGGCAATGCCCACCCTGCGATTATGCGTGCTGTTCGGCACTATAAATAACCCGAACTCAGACGCTGCTCTCCGCCAATTCCAATGTTTCGGCGGCCTCCAACCAATCATTTTCGGTTTGTTGCAGCTGCTGTTTCAATGTTGTCTGTCGTGCCAGCAGTTCTTTCAAGCGATCTTTGTTGTCCGCTTCATAAAGTGTACTGTCTGTCAGTTTTTGTTCAATGTCCTGTAGTTGTTGCTGAAACTCACCCAATAACTTCTCACTTTTTCGTACCTGGTCGAGATACGGCTTGAGTTGCTGGCGACGGGCGGCTTCCTGCTGGCGAAGCTGGCGTTTGTCGATGCCGGTGGTTTTGCTCGTTGTGCTGACCTTCTCCTGGGTATTTCCGCGCCGGTGTTCATTCAGCCATTGCGCATAGTCATCAAGGTCGCCGTCGTAGACCCGGGCACCGCCATTGGCCACCAGTACAAACTGGTCACACACCGTGCGCAGCAAATGGCGGTCATGGGAAACCACAAGTAGTGCGCCTTCAAAACCCTGTAATGCCAGCGTCAACGCATGACGCATTTCCAGGTCAAGATGATTGGTGGGCTCGTCGAGCAGCAACAGATTCGGACGCTGATAAATAAGCAGGGCCAGTACCAGTCGTGCTTTTTCACCGCCGGAGAATGGGCCTACCGGGTCAAGCGCCTGATCACCCACAAAACCAAAACCACCGAGGTAGTTGCGCAGTTGTTGCTCAGACGCCTGCTTGTCCAGGCGTTGCAGATGCATGAGAGGTGTATCGTCAGCCTGCAATTGTTCGAGCTGGTGCTGTGCAAAATAACCAACGCGCAGATTCTGTGCTGGGGCGTGTGTACCAGCAAGCAGCGGCAGCTCACCGGTCAGAGCCTTGATAAGTGTGGATTTACCCGCACCATTGGGACCCAGCAGGCCAATGCGGTCACCGGGTAACAGGTTGATGCTGATATCGTCCAACAAGGTTTTATTGTCATACCCCAGCCGGGCATCCGTCAGTTTCAACAAGGGATTGGGGATGTGTTTAGGGGGTAGAAAGGTAAACTCAAAAGGTGAATCTACGTGCGCGGGGGCAATCTCTTCCAGCCTGGCCAGTGCTTTCAGGCGGCTTTGTGCCTGTTTGGCCTTGGTGGCTTTGGCACGAAAGCGGTCTATGTAGCTGTGCAGGTGCGAGATGGTGCGCTGTTGTTTCTGATGGGCGGCCTGTTGTTGTTCGAGGCGGCTGGCATGTTGTTTTTCGTAGGCACTGTAATTGCCGGTGTAGACGTGCAGCGTTTCTTCACTGAGCAGGGCGATGTGACCAACGCAGTTGTCGAGGAAGTCGCGGTCATGTGAAATCAGCAATACCGTGCCAGGATAATTTTGCAACCAGCTTTGCAGCCACAGCACGGCATCAAGATCGAGGTGGTTGGTAGGTTCGTCGAGCAGCAAAACATCGGAGCGGCACATCAGAGCCTGAGCCAGGTTAAGACGCATGCGCCAACCGCCGGAAAAATCAGATACCGGTGTTTGCAGCTGGGCCTCACTAAAACCCAGACCATCCATGAGCCGTGCGGCACGCGCCGGTGCAGTGTAGCCACCGATGGCTTCCAGCTCACCAAACAGTGAGCCCTGTTTTTCGCCATCGTTGTCACCATCAGCACAGGCGGCGAGCTGCTGCTCCAGTTTGCGCAATTCGCGATCACCATCCATGACATAATCGATGGCGCTGCGATCTGTGGCCGGTGTTTCCTGTGCGACATGCGCCATGGCCAGACTGGCTGCCAGTTTTATTTCGCCTTTATCAGCCTGCAAGCCGACAGCATCCCGCGTGCCGAGCACCAGCGCCAGCAGGCTGGATTTACCGCTGCCATTGCGGCCTACAATGCCCCAGTGTTCGCCCGTTTGAATAGTGAGGTCAACATCCTGCAATAATACACGGGGGCCGCGACGCAGGGTGACAGACTGGAAACGTAACATGGGAAAGGTGCTTTTATCAGTTGTGAGCAGGTTATCTGCTGAATGGTGGATTATACGCTAAATTAGGCATTTTTTGATCCTGGTGTAAAATGTCTGCCGATCCATTTTTTTCCTGGTAAACCTGAAAGGTTCTGATGAAAACATTGCTGCGCAGATTATTTTCACCCATCCTGAATATATTTGAGGCCGGTGACGGGCCTTATTCAGTGAAACCGCTGAGTCGAAAGATATTGATCATTATTGGTGTGCTTTTTTTGGGGCTGGCATCCATTGTGGCTTATTTGGCATTTGATATGGGTGACGCAGGCTTTATGATTCCTGTTGTCGTTTTCTGCATTGTGTCACTGGTTACACTGGTCGTGGGTTTTTTGGGTACCGACCGTGCCGTGGCTAAAATCTGGGGTAATCGTTAAGCCAAAATTTTCCCGGCGCTAACTTTTCTTGCGACTAAAAACCCACACGTTATCCTGAGACAGTTTTTTATCGAACGCATAGCCGTCCTCATTAAACGTTTTAATATCTTCCGGGTCAGTCAGTTGGTTTTTAATAATGTAACGACTGAGCATACCCCGGGCTTTTTTGGCATAAACACCAATCATTTTATATTTACCGTCTTTATAGTCCTTGAACGCAGGCGTGATAACGTGTGCATCCAGTTCTTTGGGTTTCACCGCTTTAAAATATTCATTGGATGCCAGGTTGATTACATAATCTGATTGAATTTTTTTCAGTTGCGCACTCAACCCCCGGGTAATGGCTGACCCCCAAAATTCGTATAAATTCTTGCCACGGTCTGTTGTTAATCTTGTGCCCATTTCCAGGCGATAAGGCTGCATTAAATCCAGCGGTCGCAACAAACCATACAGCCCGGAAAGAATACGCAAATGTTTTTGCGCAAAACTAAAATCCTTGCGGTTAAACGATTCGGCATCAAGTCCGGTATAAACATCGCCTTTAAAAGCCAATACTGCCTGCTTGGCATTTTCCTCGTTAAATGCTTTGCTCCATGCTTCATAACGGTCAAAATTGAGGTCGGCAATGTTAATGCTGACGTTCATCAGCTCACTAATATCAAGGGATGAGAATTGGCGTAAACGGCTGATCAATTCCTCGGAATCATTAAGGTAATCAGGCTGAGTGAAAATTTTGGTTTTGGCAGGCGTTTCGTAATCCAACGTCTTGGCGGGCGAGATAATAATCAACATGATGGCGAGATATTCCGTTGAGTGAAAAAATGATTGTACCAAACTGATACAAACTGAGAAATTATGATTTTTCCTGTTCTGCTTTATTCGACAATTCCATACGCAATCGATTGAGTTCATCCCTTACCGATTTGGGAATTTCATTGGTATCACCTGCCATGGACCAGTTATTTTGCTGGGCATATTTTTGTAGGGTGGCAATACGATTTTGATTCAGGGGGTGGGTTGTAAAAAACTCCGGTATTTTGCCACTGGATTCTCCCTGTTGCTGGCTGAACAATTCAAATAACTGTATTGATCCATTGGAATGCCCATACTGTTTTACCAAAGCGTCCAATGCCAGTTTATCTGCTGCATTCTCCTGGCTTCTGCTGAAATTCAGAGTGGTTAACAGGCTCGTATCCCCTATCAGCTTTGCCACGATATCATTGCCTGCGACGCCTGCCATTGTTGCAACCGCAACACCGACGACGACACCACGCCCCAGCGCCCTCAAAGGATGGCGAAGTTTGATGTGGGCTATCTCGTGCGCCATAACCATGGCCAGCGTATTTTCATTGGGCATGACATCCAGCAAGCCGGTGAAAAATACAACATTGCCACCGAGTGTGGCGAAAGCATTAACGGTATCACTATTGATCACGGATACCGTAATATCCATGCCTTCTGGCAGATCCATTTTTTGCCGTAAATCATTCGCCAGCGATTGCAGGTAATCGGGCACCTGTCCAGTCTTACTCGCAGGTGTGTCAATGTTCACTGTACGCACCAGCGTACGCTCAACGTCAAAAGGAATGTATTGGATGAGAGTGTCTGCGAGGAAACTTAAGACAACGATAATAACGGCGATGACTGCGAGCACTCCCCCGCTCAAAAGAACGAATTCTTTAAGTGGGTGAGTTTTAGTGGTGTTGATACCTTCAGAAGGCTGTGGATTCGAGATGTCCAGAGTCAGTGCTCCCCGGGCATTGTTTTTGCCGGCAAAAAAGCGGTGCCATAAGCAAGCGCCTCCACAGAGCCAATGCTGTTACGCCGCCCTTTGTAAATGGAGCACATTTCATATTTCACATTCAGTATGACGCCCGCCCCGGATGCCTTGGCTTCTTCCTTCATTCTTAATATGGCTTCTCTGCGCGCCCTGTCGAGCAAGGTCTCATAAGGGGTGACACGGCCACCCACAACGTTGCGCAACCCGGCCACGAACTGTTTAAAATAATCCACAGAAATAACCACGCTGCCATTGACCAGAAAGGTTTCATGACCCGATGAGAAAGGGGGCGGAATAATTTTGGTTTGTATGATCAAAAGATCTTTAAGCTCTTGTTCGCGTTCACGGATGGAACGATAGTGGCTGCGCTCAAACCACTGGCCAAACCCGTACCCAAAGGCTAACAAAACGAGAAATGTAATAATCCCCGACATGACATTTATTCCATGACGACAGCGCTACCGTAAGCAAAAAGTTCAGCAGCACCCGATGTTATTGACGATGTTGAGAAACGCACATTGAGTACCGCATTGGCACCGATAGAGCTGGCTTGTTCAACCATCCTGGCCACCGCTTCTTCGCGTGCATCCTGTAATAATTCGGTGTAACCCTTGAGCTCCCCGCCAAAAATATTTTTCAGCCCGGCCATGAAGTCACGCCCAACATGCTTGGAGCGGACGGTACTACCCTGTACCAGCCCCAGGTGTTTGGAAATACGCTTACCCGGGATCAGTTCAAGATTGGATATCATCATTAGAGTATCCTCATTAAATCAATTATTTGTGATAACGCTTTTACCATATCACGGTTAACTGTTTGTTTTCATACGAATATGGCTAAACAATTGTCATTATTCCGCACATTTAACAACAAACAGCTGAATGTTATTTTTTACAACGCTTTTCAGCTGTTAGCGACCTTCTGCCAGCCTGGGCACCTGCCGCAATACGGGTACAGGTGGCAAAAGCACCTCAAAATTGACCATCCAAACCATCTGATCCACGATCATCACAATGGGTGGATTATCCAACGCCGACATAACTTTTCCGGCATAATGTTAATCAGTTTCCAAGCCATAGACCTGTTCCATCCTGCCCAAACCCATCTTTAGAAAATTTTCCCGACGAAACCACCGACAGGACATTTCTCGATCACCAAATGGTTTTTTCGGGATACCGACAAAAACAAAAAATATCAGCCCCCTCGGCCTTTTATATAACCCCCCCTTTTTTCACTTCTTAGCACTTTATGCCGCATTAAATTTAATCATCTATAAATAATAAATTTTTGATCTATTATCACCAATATAAGATAATTAAATTATTTGTTATCATATAAAGGTGATTATAATGCGCCCGATTGATCGAGTATCCGCCCGCAGACAACTCGATAAACGGTTTATTGCCCTGCAAAACGCAGACCTGTTCGCCCGCCCGCCACGGGGCTGGCTGAAAGCAATTCGAGAAGCGCTTGGCATGACGACCACCCAGCTGGCAAAGCGGCTGGGGGTCGTTCAGTCACGCGCTGTGGCTATTGAACAAGCAGAGGTCAAGGGCGCAATAACGCTTAATAGCCTGGAAAAGGCAGCCCACGCCATGGATTGCCGTCTGGTCTATGCCTTAGTGCCAAGGAAACCACTCGACGAGCTGGTTACCGAGCGCGCCCAACGTCTCGCAAAGAAACGTCTGGAGTCAACAAGCCATAGCATGGCACTTGAAGTCCAGCACGTTGATAAGCTTGATGAAGAAGAGCAACTCAATCACATGGTTCAGCGTCTGCTCGAAAAAACGGGCTCCGAGCTGTGGGAGAACGATGTATGACCAGATCCTCTGGAGGAACAGATTGACGGCTCCACGCCGCTGTCGGAGGAAGAGCAGGAACCGTTAATTCTCACCTATATCACACTGCGCTCAGAACTGAATGAAGCCGAGGAATGGGCTTTTGCGCGTAAACGTGATGTGCTGGATGAGCGCTTCCTGCGTAATTTGCACAAACGAATGCTGGGCAGAGTCTGGCGCTGGGCGGGAAAATCTCGTAAAAGTGGAAAGAATATTGGGATTGACGCCTATCGTATCCCGACGGAACTGAGACAGCTTCTGGACGATTGCCGGTATTGGATCGAAAATGCTACCTATGAGCCGGATGAGATTGCCACCCGATTCCATCATCGACTTGTGTGGATTCACATCTTTCCAAACGGTAATGGACCCCATGCGCACCTGGCAACAGACCTGTTGCTTGCAGCAATGGGACGTCCCCGTTTTTCATGGGGCCGGGAAAATCTGATAGATGCAAGTGAAACACGGGATGCTTATATTGCCGCTCTTCGTGCCGCTGACAGCCACGACATCAACCCGCTGCTTGAATTCGTGCAACCCTAGTTTGGCTTGTCATTGAAAGAGCGGAGTCAATCCTGTTTTGAGGATTATACAATAGGATTGACCTCTGGTCTTTTGACAGTTGCCGGAAAGTTGATCACGCCCACACAGAAAAGCCCGGCGAACGCAACGGGAGATGCAGTGATAGTAGGGAGCGGCCTCAAGCGAGACCTGGGCATAGCGGGGTTTGGGCATGGTTAACGCCTTTAACCAGTGGGGTTCCTTAAAGGTTTTATGGTGAATTTATTGGGCTGGGTTGTCAATCATTCAGATGGGTGTCCTGTTTTTTGCTATTGTGTCCTCCGTGTGTAAATACACCGGTGGTTTTTTAAAAAATAGCGTATTTTTAGCGTTTAAATCATATTCTATTAGTAACTACTCAGCCTAAATT
>JALSGT010000049.1 GCA_026982555.1 Chromatiales bacterium | reverse complement strand
TGGGGCTCAATGCCGGGTGTATTTGCCGTGGCATCGGGCGGTATCCACGTATGGCACATGCCTGCGCTGGTGAGCATCTTTGGTGATGACTCCATTCTCCAGTTCGGTGGCGGTACGCAGGGACACCCATGGGGTAACGCAGCAGGTGCAGCAGCTAACCGTGTTGCATTGGAAGCATGTGTGAAGGCGCGTAACGAAGGTCGTGAACTGGAGCGTGAAGCACGTGACATCATGGAAGGTGCTGCCAGACACAGTCCTGAATTGGCTATCGCAATGGAAACCTGGAAAGAAATCAAGTTTGAATTCGATACCGTTGACAAGTTGGACGTAGCTTAAAGTCCTGTTTGCCCAAGAAGATTAGGAGAAAATTATGAATGCAGATTCACAGATGGGTGATTACCGCACCCAGCACACACTCGAAACTTTCTCGTTTTTGCCCGCATTAACGCAAGAAGAAGTTTATGAGCAAATAAACTACATGCTTTCTCAGGGGCTGACACCAGCGATTGAGCATGAAGCACCCGCCCAGGCAGCAGAACATTACTGGCCTATGTGGAAGCTTCCGTTCTTTGGTGAAACTGAGTTAAGCAACGTGGTGAGCGAGCTTGAAGCTTGTCATCGTGCTTACCCGGATCACCATGTAAGACTGATTGGCTATGACAGCTACACACAAAGCCAGGGTGTTTGCTTTGTCGTGTATCGCGCCAAGTCCTGGTAAATCAGTAGGGGTGGCTGGCTGCGGAGAGGTCTCCATGGCCAGCTAAAAGGTTAGAGAGTTCAAGTAAGGAGTAAAAGCCATGCAAAAGCTGACAGGTCGTGCCGCCTCAATGGCGCGTCGCCAAGCACAAGTGAGTGGCAAAAATGTCTTGTCTGCCAGGAGCAGCGTTAGTGCTCCAGCCGTGTCGAGTACATCTCCCGCCGCAACAGCTGCGATAGCAAAACGCCCGGCCACGGTTGTGACAAGCCCCTCGAGCACAGGGCGCGTTGCATCCCAGGCACGAAGACGAGCCATGTCTGCGCAAGGCAAGGCGGGTGTTTCTTCTACGGATCGTCAACGCATGGCGGATACGATGAGCAAAGCCCGCAACCAGGTGCAGCAGCAGAAAAAGAAAGACTGTGGTTGTGGTTGCAACGGTGAAGGGAATTGTGCAGACCGTGCAGTGTCGGCTTCGCCCGCAAAGGTGTTGCCCAAGCCCGGACGCAGTCGTCGTTGCCAGGAGCCAAAAAAGGTGACACCAAGCAGTGCAGGGCGGATTAATTCCCGGTTGCGCCGTGAGATGTTGGCGAAACATGGCAAAAGTGGAAATGATGTATTTCGTAAAGGTCTGAGTTCTGCGCAGATGGTAAAGCATCAGAACCCGGATATATCCGGTCGCCAGTTGGCGCGGAGTATACGCGCACAACGGAGTGCGACAGGTGCGCAAGGTGCTGTAGCATCACCATCTGCCGGGCGTAAGCGCCCTCGACCCGAAAAAGGTATCACGGGTACGAAAGTGGCTCATAGCGAAAAAACAACCGGTGATGAGACAGGGTTGTGCCGTTCAGTAACAGGTACAGATTATATGTCGAGTGAGGTTTTTACTGAGTTTTGCCAGTCGGATTCGCCCAAAACGCTGCGAGTAGTCCCTGCGAAAGTTCAAGCCACGGAAACACTCAGTGGATCGACAGTGACAGGTGGTGGGAAAGTGGGACGTAGCGAACGTGTAACAGGCGATGAACGTGGCAGTTGTCGGAATGTGACGGGCAATGAGTATGTTGGCCGTGAGCAATACGATGATTTCTGCCAGTCAGCACCAGAACCGGGAAGCGCGAAAGTCAGTCATTCGCAAACAACACGGGGACAGATTGTATCAGGCTCAAAGCCCGCGAGATCTCGTTCGGTAACCGGGGATGAGTCCGGAACGTGCAAAGCCGTGACTGGAACGCCCTATGCCGGTGTTGAGCAAACACTTGATTATTGTATGCCGCAAGAAGTCAAAACCATACAGGCAAGAACACCTCTGCCAAAAAGTAATGCGGGCCGCGACATCAGTGGTATACAGCCCGGTTTATCTGGATTGACGGGAGCAGGAAAAGGAAGTTGCCAGTCGGTAAGCGGAACGGCTTATTTAGGGGGTGACGAGCAAATAAGTGTCTGTGGCACAACGCCAGCCCAGGTGGGTGAAAGTGATTTTCCGCAGCCATTGGAAGGTGCCCCATGGGGAGCTTTTAGTATTACGACACCGAATCACGCGAGTGAGGCGTCAGCAGTTGTACCGAGTGTGACGGGTACGAGCTATGACATGAATCATGACCAAAGTCACATCAGCGGGACTTTCTCACTGGGTGAGGGAAAAGTGACAGGTACGGAACAGTTCAGGTTCGGTGGTCGTCGCGATGATGCCCCCGTTGCTATACCGACAGCACCGCTTGAAAATGCAGAGGAAGCTCCGGCTTCTCGTGTAACAGGTGAAGGCCTGTCAACCGGTTTAAGTATCACGGGTGATGACTGGGACCGGGGCAAGCGTGTAACAGGTACTGAGGGGCGCTCTGCAACCCGTCGCAATCTGACGATACGCGGGCCTGTGAACGCAATGCCGGGTGTGGAACCAAAGCGTAACGAAGAAGTACCCCCCAGTGATTCGAAAGTGACGGGTGGAAGTGGAAACACTGAAAAAGGCGCAATGATAACAGTATCAGGTGGTGCTAGAGGGTAGTCGGTACGGTTTACCTTGCCTTATCTGTAATGACTTGGCAGCCGGTGAGCGATAGCCCGCCGGGTCTTTTAAGACAAACCCTGGAATGATGACGTAGGTAAGTAAAGAAAATGTTTAATACCAGAGCCAAAAGCAGACGACCTTTGCGGCGTGCGCAGCCTATGCTGCGATCCTCTGCACCGCGTGCGAATGTTGCTTATGAGGCTGGTTACGCATCAACGGGTGGGGGCGAGAATTTACACCTTTATCGCTACGAGCAAAAAGTAAAACAGGCTTTTGCGAACATTGAACTGTGCTTGAAAACCATTTCCGGTTTTCAGCATGAGGCGGATTTTTTACATCGTGCGCAAACGGTTGCTCGTGAACGTTTGGGATTTGAACTGCCAGAAGTTTTGCTGGCGGATGCCTGGATAAAGTCTGTGGATGTTGGCCGGTTGTACGTGTGGTGTGTTTTTGAAACGTTTCGCCACATGTCGGATGAGTTTTTTACAGATAGACCTCTGGCGGGTTTGGATGACGGAGATTTTCAGGCGTTTATCGAGAAGTGTGGTTTTCACACTGTAGATGTATCGCCGTGTGCAGATGGTCGTTTGGCGCATGTGATTCGATATGTGCTGCGCCTGCCTTACAAGTCGGTGCGTCGTAAGTCTTATGCAGGCGCAATGTTTGATATTGATGACAGTTTGCAAAAGTGGGTCGAAACAGAAATGTTGCGGCATCGGGAATCCAAGCCTAACAGTGTGGATGCAGCGACACGCTATTTGAAGGCTGCTGTTTATCACTACAGCACAAGCGCCCCGGATGTAGAAGGTTGTGCGGCACATGGTAGTGATGCGGTGAAAGCGGCTGAAGGTGCGTTATCACGCTTGCAGGCATTTCAGCAAGGTGTTGAAAACAGTTTTTGTTGCGGTGCTTCTATCGACCTGTTGTTGATTGGCATCGACACAGACAACGATGCGATTCGTGTTCATTTGTCAGATGCGGATGGAGGCATTGATCCATTGCGCTATGTCGATT
>JALSGT010000048.1 GCA_026982555.1 Chromatiales bacterium | reverse complement strand
ACGAACAAGCGGTTATTTACCCCGAAAAATATGACCTTGTGCGCGTGCGCCAGGGCGGTTGGAGTGAGTTTTATATGGCCATGTTTCCGGCACACCAGAACTATATTCTTCGTCGGCCCTATTATGCGGTGAAAAAGAAATAGTGCTTGCTGATGACACTGTCCGTAAATATGATTTTTGCAGGATATTTTTGGCCTTCAAGACGCTCACTGCCATTAAGTAAGTTGAATTTCTATTTGTTGTAGGTTGGCGGTGAGCTTGCGAACCCCAACAAATTGATGCACTGCGTTGGGGTTCGCAAGCTCACCGCCAACCTACGGGCTCTATTCAGATCATCATCAAGGCAATAGTGATTGGAATAGGGGGTATATTCACATCATAGTGTGCGATGTGATCGTAGCAGCAACGCAGATGGCCGGAAAATAATTGTGCTTACCCGCATTATTCACACGGTATCCACAGCGGGTTCTTCCATTTCCAGTTCCTTGATCTTGCGGGTCAGTGTGTTGCGTCCCCAGCCGAGCAGTTTGGCGGCATCCTGCCGTCGGCCACCGGTGTGTTTGAGTGCAATGTCAATCATAATACGTTCAAAACGCGGCACAGCATCGGTCAGCAAGGCTTCTTCGCCCTGGGTAAAACGCAGATCAGCCCAGCGGCGCAGGCTGGCTTCCCAATTGTCATCGGCAGGCTGGGTACGGCTGGATTTTTTCAACTCCGCCGGCAAATCGTCCATGTGAATAGTTTGCCCCGGTGACATCACCGTGAGCCAGCGACAGATGTTTTCCAATTCACGCACATTACCCGGCCATTCCTGCCCGGCCAGATAGCGGGCCGTTTCTTCATCCAGTTGCTTGGATTCCATGTTGAGTTCTTTTGCTGCTTCGGCGAGAAAGTGTTTGGCCAGCAACGGGATGTCTTCCCGGCGTTCACGCAGTGGCGGCATATGTACACGGATCACGTTGAGCCGGTGAAACAGGTCTTCGCGAAACTGGCCGTCTTTCACCCGTTGTTCCAGGTTCTGGTGGGTGGCGGCGACGATACGCACATCCACCTTGGTTGGTGAGTGGCCACCAACCCGGTAAAACTCACCATCAGCCAGTACTCGTAACAACCGGGTTTGTAATTCGGCGGGCATGTCGCCAATTTCATCAAGAAACAGGGTGCCGCCATCGGCCTGTTCAAAACGACCGCTACGCGCACTTTGTGCGCCGGTAAAAGAACCACGCTCATGGCCAAACAATTCAGACTCCAGAAGATCATGTGGAATCGCTGCGGTATTCAGTGCAATAAAGGGTTGGTTGGCACGAGGACTGTGACGATGTAACGCACGGGCCACCAACTCTTTGCCGGTACCGGACTCGCCATTGATCAGCACGGTGATTTTCGAGCGCGCCAGCCGTCCGATGGCACGAAACACTTCCTGCATGGAGGCGGCTTCGCCGATAATTTCCGGTGTGGTGTCCGGTGCGGTGCTGATGTTGGTGCCGGCTTGTCCCTGCAACAACATATGACGATGCCGGATCGCACGGTTAACCAGTTCGATAGCTTCATCCACGTCAAAAGGCTTGGGCAAATACTCAAACGCACCACCCTGATAAGCAGACACGGCACTATCCAGGTCCGAGTGGGCGGTCATGATAATCACTGGCAGATCGGGGTAGCACTCACCGATCATTTCCAGCAATTGCAGGCCGTCAATGCCAGGCATGCGCACATCGCTGATGATGGCGGCGGGCATATCACTTGCCAGCTTATCGAGCACGCCTTCGGCACTGTCAAACGTTTTAACCGCCATGCCTGCTTGCTTGAGCGCACGTTCCAGCACCCAGCGAATGGAGCGGTCATCATCAATAACCCAGATGTTTTGTGTATCAGTCATGCGCTATGCCTCAAAGCAGAGTGATGTTTCTGTGTTTCAGTCTTGTTTTCCGCATGGCTCAGCGGCAGCAGCAAAGCAAAACGGGTGCGACCAGGACGACTTTCGCATTGAATCAGTCCGCCATGCTGGGTGATCAATGACTGGGAAATGGACAGCCCCAGCCCGGTGCCATCTGCACGGCCAGTGACCATGGGGAAAAAAATGCTTTCCATCATATCTTCGGGAATGCCGGGACCATTGTCGATAATTTCCACCCGGCACACCAGCTTGTGGCGGGTTTGACCTATGGTGAACTGCCGCTGGGCGCGGGTGCGCAGGATAATTTCACCCCGGTCACCAATCGCCTGCACGGCATTGCCCACAATATTCAGCACAGCCTGGATGAGCTGGTCACGATCACCAAGAATCTCCGGGATGCTGGGGTCATAATCGTTGACAAAAGTGATATCAGCGCGCTTTTCCACATTGATCAATTGTCGTACATGTTCCAGCACCTGATGAATATTAAGGGCTTCTTTTTGTGGCAGAGCATTGGGGCCAAGCATGTGGTTAACCAGATTACGCAGGCGATCAGCCTCACCAATAATAATATTGGTGTACTCTTTCAGTTCCGGGTCAGGTAATTCACGCTCCAGCAGCTGGGCTGCCCCGCGCAAACCACCCAGCGGGTTTTTGATTTCATGCGCCAGACCACGCACCAGAGAACGCATGGTTTCCTGCTGCGCCAGCTGCTGACCCTCGCGGGAGATACGCAATTGCCGATCCAGTTGTTGCAGCTCCACCAACAGGCCTGACTCATTGGCCGCTGAAATCAACGGGGTAATGGTGCAATCTACGGTGATTTCGCGACGTCCGGGCAGGGTGATTTGCACCTCGTGTTCAGTAAACGGGTGGCCACTGCCCAGCCCTGTTTCTATGGCCTCCAACAGGTGGCTGTCAGCAGGCAGCAGTACCGGGGCACATTGACCTATCAACCGTTTGGCACTCACTGCGAATAACATTTCACCCGCCGGGTTGATGTAATCCAGACACAGGTCTGCATCAAACATGAGCACAGCATGAGTCAGATTGTCCAGAATGCGCTGATGTAGTGCGGCAGCCGAGGGTGTTTGCGAAGAACGGGCTTTCATGACATTAGAGGTAGCAAGAACCAAACCAAATTACACGGAATCTGTAAAATGCACCGGGCTTTCACCACCCAGAAAAAAAACTACTGCAACTACAATCAGTTATATTTAAGTACGAAAGACTGATGTTGACTGGGAAAGCGCTGTGCTCCCCACGAGAATAGCGCAAACGGAAACGGTGCGCACCATATTAGTGCGCATCTTGCCAGATAATGATCTGCACGCTATCGGGCGCGATTTGGTCTGATGACGGACTGCCGGAACAAATAAATGGTCACCGGGGCGGAACTGATGAGTGCGTTGCCAGCCTTATCCACCACTTGCGCGACCAGACTGTGGCTGCCACGATCAAGGTTATTCAGCGTAAAACTGCCGGTTCTGGATTCACCCTTTTGCTCACCATCAACCAGCAATACCAGCTTGTGCCTGGAACGCAGAGCAGGTGACAGGGAAACGTTGACCTTGACTGTACCGGTATTGTCACGAATGGTAGCCTCATGAGCAGGGCTGACAACACTGATTGCGCTGTATTTTTTGGTGTCAGCCCGGGCGGTGGATGTCCTTCCCTGCGGTACCGGTGTTGTTTTGAAAGTGCTCATGGGACTCAATGGCACCGGCTTTTCTTCCTCAGACCGGGGAACGTCCGTGAACTCCACACTGCCGTCGGGATTGGTGCGCTTGTAAATCTCCGCAGCGGCAGGCATAACGA
>JALSGT010000047.1 GCA_026982555.1 Chromatiales bacterium | reverse complement strand
CCATACCTTCAGGCCAGAATTCGGCAGCCATAGCACTGAATAACACAGGAATGGCCAATGCCGCACTGACCCAGAAACGTTTACTCATGTACTCCAGTTCACTGGTATCTTCTTCCGCCTCGACAGTAACAGCCTCCAATGCCATGCCACATTTGGGACAACTGCCAGGCTGATCCTGAACAATCTCCGGGTGCATAGGGCAGGTGTATTTCGTTTTGCTGGCAGTCAACGGTACATTTTTTGGCTCCAGTGCCATACCGCATTTAGGACAGGCACCCGGCCCCTGCTGCTCAACCTCAGGATGCATAGGGCAGGTATAAATCACAGAGTCATCAGCAGGTTGCTGGCGCACATCGTTTTTGTGCTCATGGCTGCAACCATTACTTTCCTGCTGGTGTAAATGCTGTTGTGGATTTTTTTCAAATTTATGCTGGCAGTTTTCACTACAGAAATAATAATCCTCACCTTCATGCGTTGTATGAAAGTCAGAATCAGAGGTAACATCCATACCACACACAGGATCCTTAAGCTGGCTGTTTTTCACATATGAAACAGGAGCATCCTCAAACTTGTGTTGACAACGCTCACTACAAAAATAGTAGGTATCCCCTTCATATTCTGAGTGGTGCCCGGATGTTTCGGCGACATCCATCCCACATACTGGATCCTTGGTCATTGTCTCACTCCTGCTGCCTGCTTTTATTGTTATAAACCGGTAAACATAACGAAACAATTATTTCTTTGTATCCATCATCATGGACTGCTGTTTGAGCATCTGTTCCATCATACCCTGCATCATATCCATACGCGTTGACATCATTTTCTGGTGTTGTTCCATATTCATAGTACCCGACATATTATCGCTCATCATGCCCTTCATGTTACCCATCAAGTCTTGCATCTTATCCATGTGCTTACGCATCATCTCATGACGTTTACCCATGTCTTTTGTCGCATGTGCCTCTTCCATCATTTTCGACATCTCACCCATTTGGCCTTTCATCTTATCCATATTCATCATTTGCTTATTGTGTTGCCCGGACATGCCGTTCATGTCTTTGGCATGCTGTTCTCCTGCATACAGCAGAGGGGTTGCCAACAATGCAATCAACAAAATAGATGTGCCTAAAACTGGTTTCATTGTAAATTTCATGATCAATCTCCTTTGATATCTGTTTGGAAACAAACAACCTTTTATTTGTTTTCTGCTGACAAGTGTAGAACCTATGCGCTGCTTACAGGTCAAGCTTTTGGGTTCAATAAAGTGACCGATTCGATCAAATGACACACCGAGTCTCCATCAGGCTGTCCATTGGGTATGTTTTCCCATAGTAACAAGGCTTCTTCCATGCGTTTTTGTAAGGCATTCAATGCATCCAGCTTAATTTTATTTTCAACAACCCGGCGTTGCATCAATTCACGTACCTGGGGACAGGGAGACCCCCCTGCCATGGAATGGTTAAGAATTTCACCAATTTCGGCCAGTGTGAAGCCCAGGCTTTGCGCCTGACGAATGAAACGCAGCTTGGTAACATCCTCACCCGTAAACAATTTATAACCGTTATGAGGATTTCGCTCGGGCTTCAGCATACCAATATGCACATAATGACGCACCGTATCCGGTGTGACATCTGTTCGCTTTGCTAATTCACTAACTGTAAACATGGATGACTCCTATTTTGTTGTCCTATCTGTTGTTGTCTGAACGAATAACCATCTGATGTGCCACACCCTTACCCAAATCGATTTCATTTTCGACGCGCAGAGCTTGTGCGTTAAGCACCCAAATTTTTGGTATTTTCCGGCTGGAAACATAAAGTTTGTTAAGCCCGGTAATATAGGCAACATGGTATGGCGCAGGCGATAAATCAATCGTGGTGATTTTGCCGCTGGAAAGATTAATCCGGCTCAGCGTGTCAGTACCTTTACTGGCAACAAATAACCAACGACCATCGTCCGACAAATCAATACCATGTACCTTTTCCCCCACGGACCAGGTTTTTGTCACCTTACCCTTCGTTAAATTGATAACCGAAACTGACCCGCCAGCTTTATTAGCAACATAAAGAAATTTATTGTCTGCACTGATCACCATATGCTCCGGTTCTTTACCGACGCTGATTTCTTGTGTGACCTGCCATGTCCGGGTATTAATTTCACTGACCATACCCACTCCGGCATTCGTGATATAAAGAAAATTTCCATCGCTGCTAAACACCGCATAATTAGGCCATGTCCCGGTTTGCAGTGTTTTGATAACATTCATTTTATCGAGATTGATAACAGAAATGCCGCCCGCCCCGGAATGTACGGCAATGGCTATTTTTCCATCAGGTGATACAGCGGTATGATGTGTCAATGCGCGCACTTCGACACGACGCATGACGTGCCCATGCTTGGCATGAATAATTGAAACATAACTTGGGGTAACCGTTTTTTTATCCTTACCCTTACCCTTGTCCTTGGTATTTTCATGGTGTGCAGCATGTTCAGCCTCACTCATTTTTGCGGGCTTGGCTGCACCGGATTTTTTTGTACCCGGTGCCTGCATACTGCCTGCAACCAGATATTCAGTATGACGACTGCTCGACAGACCGTGGGCATTTTCCAGCTCATCAATTCGCCCAATGATTTTGTCTGTACTGAGATCAATAATCACAACATCATTCGTGTTACCCGTGGGGACATACAGCAACGGCTGTGCATTTGTGATAAAGGGAAACAATAACGTGAAGATTGACAAAGCTGTCAGTATATTTTTCATCTTTAACGTCCTCATATACCTGTGTATGAGATTCAGGTGTTAAGTGTAGCGTCAACCACTGCACCCATAACCCTTCAAAACCAGAATCGAAGACCTGCTACGGCACGCGTTTCACGAGTATCGAGTCCCGCTGCACGAGCATAATCAGCCGTGCTGCCATATGTGCTGGCCCACTCAATACCCGCATAAGGTGCAAACTCCCGCCGAATTTCATAACGTAAACGAAGCCCCGCAGAAAGTTCAGACAACCCGGAACCCGTGCCACGTTTAACATCATCTTTACCATAAACACTCGCTTCGATACGCGGTGTCAGAATCAGTTTTTGCGTAAACAATATTTCATACTCTGCTTCCAGACCCAGGGCTGTGCGACCTTCTTCACCGACATAACCCGTAATGTCCAGTTCAAACCAATAAGGTGCCAAGCCTTGCATGCCAAAAGCCAGCCAGGTGAGCCCAGGCTCTTCACCACTATCGTAACGAAGACCTAATTGTCCATCCCAATAAGTCGCCAAGGCGTGACTCCATAACAACTCAGTACTGGCTTCCTCTATTTTCCCGTTATCCACATTGCCTTCAGCCTTAAGCACCAGGCGATCATAATCACGCCCATACCAGGCTTGCAGGTCATAGGTTATCGAGCGGTTATCTGAAGTACGTACCGCTTCCAGCCTGTCCATCAACAGCGATGCAAAACTATATTCATCCGCCAGTTTTAACATCCGTGGTCCGGGCAAAGCATACTGACCTGACTCAATGGAATAACCACCCGAATAAGCATGTGGGTCACGGGCATTTTCCGGTGCCGGTCCGCCTTGTGCCCTGCCCGGCATTACACCCGGTTTTCCACCGGAGCTTTGCTCATTAGCATGGTCCATGTTCTCCATCGGCATCGCATTCATGGCACGTTCTTCCTGTATCGTTCCATTGTCTGCCCAGGCGGGGAAAACGCCGATGCCCAGCAAAAATACGCAGCCTGATATCAGTCGTTTATGCATTGCTGTCACCTTTTTTATCATCAGACTCATGACACAATCACTTCGCGGAACATACCCGCATCCATGTGGTAAAGCAGATGGCAATGCCAGGCCCAGCGCCCGAGAGCATCGGCGGTCACTCGGAAACTGATACGCTGCGCCGGTTGCACACTGATAGTATGTCGCCGTGCCAGGAATTCTCCGTTGGCATCTTCCATATCACTCCACATCCCGTGTAAATGCATGGGATGGGTCATCATTGTGTCGTTGTGTAGAATCACCCGCAAACGCTCACCATAGCGGAAATGTATTGGCGTAGACTTGCCAAATTCCAGACCATCAAATGACCAAGTGTAACGCTCCATATTTCCAGTTAGATGCAGCTCAATATCCCGGCCGGGATCACGCGGATCAACGGGTTCTCCAGGCGTTTTTATATCCGCGTAAGTCAGCACTCGCCGGCCATTGTTACGCAGACCGATCCCCGGATCATCCAGATTGGTACGCGGCATATCCACACGCATATCCACACTCGGTCCGTATTCAGTTTTGGCGTGACGTACCGGTGTGGTATTTTTATTCATGCTGCCTGACATGCTATGACCACTGTGATTCATGCCACCCATTCCACCCATAACCCCCCCCTGGGCCATCGCCCCCATCATATCGGTCATGGTCAGCCATTCGGGTTCATCCAGTTCCGGGATGGGTGCGGTGAGATCCGCACGGGTCGCGAGCGTGCCGCGCGCATAGCCGGTACGATCCATGGATTGCGCAAAAATAGTGTAGGCATCATCCTGAGGGGTCACCAGCACGTCATAGGTTTCACCTGGCCCGCAGCGGAATTCATCCACAGTGACCGGTTCGATATCCTGGCCATCCACATGCACTACGGTCATTTTCAGACCGGGAATACGCACATCAAAGAAACTCTGCGTGCCACTGCTGATAAAGCGCAAACGCACCCGCTCACCAGGATTAAACAACCCGGTCCAGTTACCCGCCGGTGTAGTACCATTCATAAGATAGGTATAAGTGTGGGCAGAAATATCCGCCAGGTCTGTGGGACTCATGCGCATTTGATTCCACATGCGCCGTCTCTCCATGGCTTTACCCAGACCGCGTTCGGAAGCATCGCGGAAAAAGTCCATCGCCGTCGGTGCATTGAAATTATAGTAGTCACTTTGCTTTTTTAATTTCGCAAAGACCTTCATGGGGTCTTCGTCAGTCCAGTCCGATAACTGCACGACGTAATCCCGATCAGCACGAATGTGTTCACCACCTCTTGGTTCAACAATAATTGTGCCGTACATGCCGGTCTGTTCCTGGAAACCACTGTGGGAGTGATACCAATAAGTGCCTGCCTGCTCTACCTTGAAACGGTAAGTAAAGGTTTCACCCGGGGGAATACCCGCAAAACTGATCCCGGGAACACCATCCATTTGATAGGGCAAAATGATGCCATGCCAATGAATGGAGGTTGATGTGTTCAGGCGATTAGTAACACGAATGGTGACCGTGTCACCCTCGCGCCAACGAAGAATGGGGGATGGAATGGAACCGTTGATTGTGGTTGCCATACGCGGGCTACCCGTATAGTTAACCGCAGTCTCCGCAACAATGAGATCAAACTCCGTACCACTGAGCACTGGAGCCATACCCGTAGCCGTAGTGGCCACCTGACCTGCCCAGCCCGGTTTGACCCAGGGCGACAAACCCATTAATACACCACCCGCAGCAAGCCCCTGTAAAAACCGGCGACGTGAGGGGTCTGGGATGACGCGAGTATTTGAGGACATTTTTCTCATGCTGCTTTAATCCTTTTGCAAGAGTACGTTCAATTCAAATTATGCTGATGTCAGAACTATAGCCAACTTTCCCTGTCCTTAAGCTGACAAGAACATTACAATCTTGTAATGATACGGTCATGTTTTCGACAGCATCTTGCGAATAAAGTACACAAGGTAAAATACAAAGGATGCTCTACCCGGAGCAATCAAGGCTCAGGTATATCGACTGTAGGTTATGAATGAAAATACTCATCGTCGAAGACGAAACCAAAATCGGAGACTATCTCAAGCAGGGGCTTAGTGAAGCAGGCTTTGTCACCGACCTCGCCCGCAACGGCCTGGACGGTCACCACTTTGCCATGACCGAACCCTATGACCTGATCATTCTCGATGTCATGCTGCCGGACGTAGACGGTTGGCGTATCCTGCAATCACTGCGTGAAGCAGGTAGAACGGTGCCTGTGTTGTTTCTCACTGCACGGGATAGCGTGGAAGATCGTGTCAAAGGCCTGGAACTGGGTGCGGATGATTATCTGGTTAAACCTTTTGCCTTCGCAGAATTACTGGCGCGGGTGCGCACACTGCTGCGACGCGGTGCAACAATCGCAACAGAAACCACACTCAAAGTCGCTGACCTGGAACTGGATCTTATGCGTCGCCGGGTTATCCGTAACGGTCAACGCATCACACTCACCGCCAAAGAGTTTGCCTTGCTGGAATTATTGATGCGTCGCCAGGGCGAAGTGCTGCCCCGCTCCCTGATCGCCTCCCAGGTATGGGATATGAATTTCGACAGCGACACCAATGTCATTGATGTCGCTATTCGCCGGGTGCGCGCTAAAATTGACGATGATTTTGACACTCGATTGATTCACACTGTGCGCGGCATGGGTTACATGCTCGACGTGTCAGATGACAATTGAAAAACAGATGCGCCAGCCGCCTTCATTAACATTACGCCTGACTCTGTTATTTGCCATTGCTGCGGCTATTGTTTTAACCGGTTTTGGTTGGATCATCGAGCGTTCCATTGAACGTCATTTTGCCATTGAAGATGATGCCGAGCTTGAAAGTGTTGCCCATGCCGTATCACAAACACTGGCCAACCACGATGCAACAAGCAGCCCTGTGGCGCTGGCGCAAAGATTTAATGACGTGCTGGTGGGGCATCATGGTACCGTATTGCACATTACCACCCCGGATGGATATACCTTGTTCTCCAGTCCAGGCGGGCCTGACCTTTCCTCTCTGAATCAAACCACTTTCGGCAATGATACCAATGACAAAATACGCCACTGGAGCGATGCCAAACACACTTACCGCGTATTAACCCGACGCCTTGAAGAGAACACCACGACTCAACGTCATTATACAATGTCCGTGGCTGTAGCTATCAACAGCCACTTGCGCTTTCTTGATCACTTTCGCCTCACCCTCTGGTTAATGGTGGCCAGCGGCACTGTACTCATGGGTCTGATGGGCTGGATAGCCGTACGTCGCGGACATGCACCATTGCACACCATTATCACGCAAATCCACCGCATCAGTGCCAACGAACTGAACACCCGCCTGTCTCCGGAAGCCGTACCCCGGGAACTGACCGATCTGGCAAACTCATTCAACGACATGCTTGCACGCATGGAAGAGGCCTTTCAGCGCTTATCAAATTTTTCAGCCGACATCGCGCATGAACTTCGCACACCAGTCACCAGCCTGCTGACCCAGACCCAGGTCGCCCTGTCTCAATCACGCAGCAACGACGAATATCGCGAAATTCTCTATTCCAATATCGAAGAATATGAACGCATGGCACAGATGATAAGTGACATGCTGTTCCTTGCCAAAGCAGATAACGGACAGTATCAACTGAACCATACAGATGTTGATCTCGCCAAAGAAACCCGGGATCTTTTTGAATACTACGAGGCATGGGCGGAAGAACGTGGTGTCACCCTGGCCCTGCACGGCAAGGTCACTATGCCCGCAGACCGGCTCATGTTGCGACGTGTGCTAAGTAACCTGCTATCCAACGCCATTCGTCATACGCCATCGGACAACACCGTGCATGTGCGACTTGAGCAATTGTCCGAAGAAACCATATCCATCAGTGTAGAAAATCCCGGCCCGGCTATTCCGGCCGAACACATTCCACGACTGTTTAACCGCTTTCATCGTGTTGATGCCTCACGGCATCGCAGTGACGAAGGTGCCGGGCTGGGACTATCCATCGCCAAATCTATTATCGATATTCACGGTGGCACTATCGACGTTGAATCCACAGAGAAATGTACCCGGTTTCGCGTCATATTGCACAAAAGGCATTAGTGGATCGTACATACTTTCTGAAAAATAAAATGTGTGGTGAAAACAAGTAAAGTGTATAAAAACGTACGTAATTGTTACCACAAAGCCAGATATGAGTTCCCACGGAGGACCGTGGGAACCAGAAGGACGGGTGCATACCTGCACCCGTCAAGATAACATCTAGAAGGCCATATCAACACCAAACGTCAACACATTTTCCAGGTTGGAAGCCGGGTGTTCCTGGCCTTCAAACCCGGTAACCCTCGCTGTACCAGAACCATTATCGGTATCCGGCAGCGTCGTAGATGAAGTTATGTTGATGTGCGCGCGCGCGTATAAGGCAATGTTCGGACTGGGATAGTATTTGAGGATAGGACTGATCATTTGCACGGTGGCATTGATTTCATCATTAACACTACCTGCCGCCGTTGCCATTGTTGGCAGGCGCTTCAAACCACCGGCATTCATCTGGTCATAACGCACACCCAACATCCAGTTAGAATGAAAACGCCAATCGGCTTCCAGAGACAGACCCGTTGCAGTGTCTTCCCAAACAGAAGTTTGTGCTGCGGCATTCATCCATTCCGGGTTATCAATAGTGTCTTGCGTATAGGCAAAATAAACATCAACGGTATCCCACTGGGCTCGTGCGCCAATACCCACACGCGTGATATCTGTCGGATTCATCGCATACATAATGACATTATCAGAAGGATCATTCATCGAGCCCATATTGCCACCAGGATTAATCCCAACAAGCGTTGCCCGTGCCGCATCGGGAGCGTTGTACCAGAATCCGGAAATCTGGGCATCGGCCCCTGCTGCCTGAAAGTCAAAGCGCAACATGGCGTAAACATCCGTGCGCTGCTCACCCGTACCATCGGCTTTATCATTCAATGCAAGCCCTATTTGGTACAGTAACGGGCTTCCACCACCACCCGGGCGACCATGTATCGAAACACCATTTTGCACCGGGGCGTTATAAAGCGTAGGAGCAAATGGCAACAATGCAAAACCTTCACTGAAACCGCCATCAATGAGACTGCCAGCAGCGGCAGAGCCATTACTCAAACCAAACATTTTTCCAGAAAATGCATATGGCAACATCGGAATCCGTTTAATCGTAGGTGGATACGTCCCGGTATCTGCAATCGGCAAAATGGGATTCAATTGCTGACGGTGCGTTGGAAATGAAAACAGCGATGAAGGATCGAACCGACCCACTTTCACATTCGCAACACCTTGTGCGCCACCAAGGTTACTAAATTGCATGACAGCCCGTTCGAATTTTACAGAAGGTTCATTACTTTCCATGGTGTTGTATTCAGACTCGATAAAATAACTGATGTTTTCCGCAACCGTTCCGCCAAAGAAAAAATTGACGATTTTGGGCATTTCAATCGCCCAGCGGTCATCAACACCATCACCAGGCTCATCTTTGAAAGAAGCCCTTTGGATATCACCACGCAAACGCACAGCCATCATGTTGGACAGCGTATCCAGAGTCACCGGACCCTGGGCACCATCCAATTTAATTTTGGCAGTGTCACCACCATCCGTAGTACCCGGAAACTGGTAACCATTGGCAAGAAATTGCTGTCCGAAAGGTGCAAGCCGGGGTACATTGGTATGGCACAACGCACAGTTCGCCTGAAATTTTCGCGCAAAAGCCGGTACCGCTTCTGCGGCACCAATATCAACCAGGAACATACTTATCGCCACTATCGGAAGCATAAACATGGCTCCCATACGACAAAAACACGTAGACATTTTCATACTGACTTTCTTCATTTGTGTTGCCCCCAAGTTTGGTTTCGACTGCCTGTTTAAAAACAAGCGAACTATAAATTCATTCAACGATAAAATATTCATCGCAGGCACACTCCAATGTGGAGCAGAGCAGCACGCCCCCCCGGTATATAGTTAAAGCTTGTGTTAATTACAAGTTTTCCCTTAATTTCAGATATTTTTTCACTGTATTTTTTCATTACGCTACCTCTGATAATGAATATTTTGGTGGTTTTCTGAATAAACAAGAAAACCACAAATCAATCTGCAACCAATAAATACCTTGCACATAACCATTTTCAGCACAACTTATAGTTGATAGTTGACTAAAAATAGATACGCAGGATGTTCAGGAAGTGGGTGGTCTGAGAGGAGGAGCCATAATAACGTTGTATAAAGGGTAAACCAACTTAACGTTATACGATTCCACTGCTGTAAACGCTGAAGTCACTTGCATGAAAACAGGGGTAGCAACAATCGGCATACATTGGCAGCTATCACAATCCCCTTTGTGCCCATTTCTTTTGCCACACCCGCTGCTTTGTAAATAGGCTTTCTGTGACTGGGGAAAGACGTGAGCCATATCTGACAAGCTGTCTTTTCTGTTCAATTTAATAAGGTGTTGAAATGTCCCCACCATAGCTGATGCTGGAAAAGCAGAAACCTTCATTGTCTCATGGAAAGTTTCATGAGCAGCCTCATGCGAAATATCATGCATGTGCCGCGCAGCAAACGCCTGCGACACAGGCATCATGACAACCTGGAAAACCAGGAAAAATAATAAAATTTTCTTCAACGCTCGAAACATGTACGCGCAGTATGACTTAATAATATTCACGCACATAATTGAAGAATTGATTAACTTATAAACAATTCAGCTAATAAGCTAATCCTTTGTGCTACACACAACCCGTTGATTTATCAACAAAGAAAATCGAAAATATCGATGATACTCAATAAATTACAATAACAGTTACGCTAAAGGCATGAACATGAAGTGTGACCGTTACACTGCTATACTCAAACACCAACCGAAACACATCGATAAATATTTTTCCGGGAAGCCATCACATGCGATACCCTCTTTTCAGTGTCCCGTTGCTCGCCTCCACCCTGATGTTTTTTTCATTGGAGCCTTTCGCCTCCCCCAAAAAGGGGGAATTTTTTGGGGGAATTGAAACTGACTACCCCAGCTGGTTCAAAGACAGTTTTCTCGATTTCCCGGAGGATCTCACAGAAGCAACCAGCGAAGGGAAACGATTGGTAATTTTCTTCCATCAGGATGGCTGCCCATACTGCAATGCACTGGTACAACGTAATTTCTCGCAAAAAGAGATTACAGAAAAAGCACAGAAAAACTTCGATATTATCGCCATTAACATGTGGGGAGACCGCCCGGTCATCCACTTTGACGGCCAAGAGTACACAGAAAAAACCTTCGCGAAAAAACTCAAGGTGCAATTTACACCAACAATCATTTTTTTTGATGAACAGGGAAAAGTCGCGCTGCGCATCAACGGTTACCGCTCACCACAACGCTTCAGCCTGGATCTGGACTATGTCGCACAACGCAAAGAAAAAGAAATCAGCTACCGGGATTTCATTCAGGCCAATCGTCCAGCCAGCAAAGCGAGTAAAACACTGAATGTGGCACCTTTTTTCAGCAAACCACCCTTCGATTTTTCAGCAAAGGCAAGGGGAAACAAGCGGCCTTTCGCGGTATTCTTTGAGCAAAAAGACTGTCCGAATTGTGATTTTCTGCACAAAAAAATCCTGCCTGATACCGAGCTGCTGAGCATCATCAAGCAGTTTGATGTGGTCCAGCTGGACATGTGGTCAAAAACACCTGTTATCACCCCCGAAGGCGAAAAAACGACTGCGCGGGAATGGGCCAAAAAACTCAACGTAGAATACGCACCCTCTATTCTGGTTTTTAATCCACAGGGTAAAGAGATTATTCGTACCGAAGCCTTTTTCAAAGTCTTCCACACCCAGGGAATACTGAGTTATGTGCTCAGCGGAAGTTATAAAAAACAGCCCAGCTTTCAGCGTTACCTGACGGATTACGCAGATCATTTCAGAGAGCAAGGACGGGATGTGGATATTTGGCGTTATGCCGATGAAAAACCTGGTGAGAACAAACCCTGATTGCAGACTCTGCGTTCAACCTGGATTCCGCAGTTGAACGGCCTGTAGAGTGCATTGAATTTTGTGGCTGGCAAGGTGTGGTGAGGAGCCATAGCCCGCTATTGCGACGATGCGCAACCGCAGCCAGACGCAGCAAAAAACGCGCTATACAGGTCGTAGCGACTCACTCAACAAGAGTGAATGCGTCAAAATCACCCAACAAGCTATTTATCAAATATGTTAATACATCCTCGAAGCAATAGTCAGTACGCTGCTGAAAAAATGTCAGTTGCCGGATGATAAGATTGTTTTTTTCAGCCGTGCTGACTCTGCCTGCGCCTTACGAAAATCCACCGCCGTTAACTCAACCCTGATCACATCACGTTTTTGTTGTGCTGATTCAAAACCCTGCGCCGCAGCAACATCAAACCATGCGTAGGCCATCACCAGATTCCGTTCAACCCCCTGACCTTTTTCATACAGCCATGCCAGATTGTTTTGAGCCTGAACGTGCCCTTGTTTCGCGGCTTTCTGATACCAGTGAGCGGCTTTTTGAAAATTCTTGTCAGTACCACGGCCTCGCTCGATCATCACGCCAAGATCGTACTGCGCCGCACTGACGCCCTGCTCCGCCGCATGTCGAAACCAGCGAACGGCCTCCCGATAATTTTGTGGAACGCCAGTACCGGAATCAAACGAAACAGCCAGGTTGTATTGTGCATACGGATCACCCTGTTTCGCTCCTTCGCGATAATAACTCACCGATCTGGGCAGATCCTGGGGCACACCTTTACCCAGCTCATACATCATTCCCAACAGGTTTTTTGCAGCAGGATTGCCCTGGCTGGCCAATGGCAGTGTAAAGTTGTAGGCAGCCTCATAGTCACCCGCATTGTACGCAGCAAGGCCTTTATCATACAGCGTCGTATCTGTCGCACCCACCAGCCCCGTCAGACTGCAACCAAACGCTAAAACCGAGACAGCTGACAGCACACCTCGAAGAGTTGAACGCATTTCTCTTCCTCCCTAAGACAAAAATGCAATTTTCCGAGTGTAACGAATAAAACACTGTTTTCAAATCTGGAATCCTGATGAATATTGCCCGATAAATCAGTGATAATGCTATATTTTTTCATCCCCGCTTCCCGTCCATAAGGCGAATCACGTAAAATGCACCCGATGAACCTGATCGATACCCATGCGCATATTGATGTTGCCGCATTTGATGCTGATCGCAGTGCAGTGCTTGAACATTGTCTACACGCGGGGATTTCACATATCGTCGTACCGGGCATTATGGCGAACACCTGGGACAAGCTGCGGGAAACCTGCGCATCCAGCCCAGCCCTGTACGCCAGTTTCGGCCTGCATCCGGTCTATCTGGAACAACATGACCCCGATGATATCGACAAGCTGGCTGAATACATCCAACAATACCGGCCCATCGCTGTGGGCGAAATTGGTCTGGATTTTTATTGCCAGACACTGGATCGAAACCGCCAGAGAACATTGTTTGAAGCACAACTTGCCCTGGCCGCCAATGCAGCACTCCCGGTATTGCTGCATGTACGAAAATCACATGATGCAGTACTTGCCTGCTTGCGTAAAACAACCGTCACCGGCGGTATTTGTCATGCCTTCAATGGCAGCCTGCAACAGGCGCATCAATACATTAATCTGGGTTTTAAACTGGGATTCGGGGGTATGTTAAGCTTTGCGCGTTCACATAAACTGCACCGCCTGGCCCAACAACTACCGCTGGAAGCTATCGTACTGGAAACCGATGCGCCGGATATGGCGGGTGCCGGTCATTACGGGCAACGCAACAGCCCCGAATATTTACCCGAATATTTTCAGGCATTAGTAAAGTTGCGCACCGAAAGCATGAGCAAAATCGCCGCACAAACAACGGCCAATGCCGAAGCCGTATTCAATTTCTCCCGGACAGATACATGACAAACAATCAGGATTTCGCCGAACGTTTTGGTGGCATACAGCGCCTGTACGGACAAGCTGCTGCGGATGTCATTCAACACATGCATGTCTGTATTATCGGCCTGGGCGGTGTGGGCTCCTGGGCGGTGGAAGCACTGGCACGCACAGGTGTGGGTCAGCTTACGCTCATTGATTACGACACTATCAGCAAAAGCAATATCAACCGGCAATTACCCGCACTGGACACGACTCTGGATGAAAAAAAATCCGCTGTTTTGCAGCAACGCATTGCCAGCATCAACCCTCACTGTGATTGCAGGGTCATTGATGATTTTTTGACGACAAGAAATATCCGGGATTACCTGTCACCTGAGCGCCAGTATGATTATGTGATTGATGCCATCGACAGTATCAAATTTAAATCGGCCATTATTTACCATTGCCGACGCAATAAAATGCCGATCATCACCACCGGGGGAGCGGGCGGGCTCACCGACCCACTGGCGATTCAGGTTAAAGACTTGTCGCGCACTTATAATGATCCCCTCGCGGCCAAAGTCCGGGCACAATTGCGCAGCGAATATCATTTTCCGCGTAACAGCAAACGCAGCTTTCGTATTGAATGTGTATTTTCCAGCCAGCAGCCGGTGTACCCGAAGCCGGATGGCAGCGTCAGCCATGCCAAGCCTGGCATTCACGGCATTTCACTGGACTGCTCACTGGGATATGGATCAACCATGGCCGTCACGGCAGCGTTTGGCAATGTGGCAGCTTCACGGGCCATCAATAAAACGCTGGCAAAATTAACCACAAATTAAAATCATTTGGTACACATATCCCCTGTCATCCCGCATTTATGAATTTTCCGGACCGGTTACAACCACCTTTCCCACATTTTATCACCCAAACTGGCTTTAGCTGGATAAAAACGCTCACTTCAACGCATAAATTGTAGTAGCAATGGTTTTGAAGAAAAAACCACACGACATTTTTTAATCGCTAAAAAAGCAATAATGGATAAGTGGTATAGATTGCGTATTTTCAAGCCATGGACAACCATGTAGTTGGCGAGAAGATGAATAACATATAGCCTATTTATAATTTTACAATGTCTTTTTATATGGCAACTATGCCATGATTTTAGTTGTTTGCATTTAATTTTCCACAACTTGCTGCGGAGTACTTTGTCAATACAATCATTAACCATTAAAAATCATATACGAAAAACACAACTTATCGAAATGGTGGACTTTATTGCTGCCAGGATGTGTCATTACGTAAAAAGCAGCCTTACCAAAAATAAAAAATGCGGAAATTCACTCTACAGAAAAACCAATAAGTTTCTGGCCTTAAAAATGACGTTACAGTCATTTAAAGAATTTAACAGGGAGAATGACATGGCTAAAACAACCAAAAGAATAACCTGGACGACATTTATCATCACATTGTTATTCACAGGCATCTTACCGTTAAATTTTGTTACAGCTGCGGTCATGGACCCGGCACTTGAGGTTAAAAAAGATCAATATATTGCGGGTGAAGTGCTGGTAAAACTTACTCCTTTGACAGCTTCGGCCAGGGCTGTACAAAAATCAAAACAAGGAAAGGTAATAGAATCCTTACGTGGACGTGGGGAATATTCCATCTACCCTTTAGGCAGAATCACACCCAGAAAATCTGTCGGTAAGGCTCGCAGCGCTTTAAAAGAACCTGCAATTAATCGCTGGTATCTGGTGAAATTGCCCACAGACATGTCCGTAATTGAAGCAGTCACAATCCTTAAGCAAGACCCGGACATAGAAACCGCCGAACCTAACTACGAAGTCTCTATCGCCGCAACACCCAACGACCCGCGTTATCCAGAATTGTGGAATATGCACAATATCGCCCAGACCGGTGGCACACCAGATGCCGATATTGACGGTCCTGAAGCCTGGGATATTGCTACGGGGAATGGCGATGTGATTATTGGTGTTATTGATACCGGCGTTGATTACACTCACGAAGATCTAAAAGATAACATGTGGACCAACCCCGGCGAAATTCCTGGCAACGGCATAGATGATGATGGCAATGGCTATGTAGACGATATCCACGGTTACAATTTTGTCAATAACAGTGGCGACCCAATGGACGACCACGGTCATGGTACCCATGTTGCCGGCACCATCGCCGGAGTGGGTAATAACAATATTGGCGTGGTGGGCGTTAACTGGAATGCCAAAATTGTGGGGATCAAGTTTCTTGCTGCCAACGGTAGCGGTTCTCTCGCTGGCGCGATTAATTCGATTGTATATGCCAACAATAATGGCATCACAATCACCAACAACAGTTGGGGGGGCAGTCGCTTTTCTCAGGCATTGCTGGATGCAATAAACGCCAGTGGCCTGTTTATTGCTGCCGCAGGAAACTCCGGAAAAAATGCTGATACCTTCCCCCTATATCCAGCCGCCTATGATTCTGACAATATTATCTCTGTTGCAGCAACAGACCATAATGATGCGCTGGCTTCATTTTCCACATACAGTTTAACATCAGTTGATTTGGCAGCTCCTGGTGTGCGCATATTATCCAGCGTGCCTTATAGTAATTGTCGCTTGTGTAATAGCAGTGGTTATCTATGGTTAAACGGTACTTCGATGGCCGCTCCTCATGTCGCGGGTGCAGCGGCGTTAATGCAATCTGTTCTCCCGCAGTCAACCACAGCAGAATTGAAAACCTGGATCATGGATTCCGTTGACCCCATTACAGCGCTGGATGGAAAAATGGTGACAGGTGGTCGCTTGAATATCAATTCACTGTTGTCGAACTCTGACTATGGACTGACGTTAACACCCAGAGCCCTGAGTCTTCGTGCAGGCCAGAGTGCAACGGCAACATTGGATATCATTGCTCTGAATACATTTAATGGTCCGTTGTTACTGCAAATAGACAACTCCAGCCCAGGGTTAACCGTCACTCTCTCTAAAACCACGATCGATATTCAGCCTGGTGATGTCGATACCGTTACGGTGACCATTAACGCCGATGCCAGTCTTTCCGCTGGCTCTTATACATACCGGCTGCTTGCTACTGACGCTGCCAATATTGAAAAAACCATCGAAGCAACTGTTGATGTGAGCGGGGCAGATTATGAAATATTACTCAGCCCTTCCTCTATTACCGTCGATGGGTCTCAAAGCGCCGTCTATACCGTCACATTGGAATCTATCGAGCAATTCACCGGGCCGGTAACTCTGTCATTTAACACCGATGACGCCACTATCGTCGGCACATTTTCAGAAAACCCTGTCACATTAAATCCTGATGCAATTACAACAGCCAATTTAAATATTTCCACTACAGCATCGACACAAGGAGGACTGCACGAATTACAGGTCAGAGCCAGTAATGAAAACAGGAACAAAACAGCTTCAGCTCAACTGAATGTCATACCAAAGCCGGATCTGATAATCTCGTCTCTAACAGCTCCCGATATCATTGGGCTTCAGGGCACCTTCCAGGTGAACTTCACGGCCACCAATCAGGGGCCCGTTAACGCTGGCAGAGGCAATATCAATTACCAGATTGTGTTGTCTGACGATGCCGTCATGACTGCCAGTGACACGGTTCTGGAATCCGGTTCCATTAGAGGCCGATACAGCTACGTGACACCCCTGGCAGCCAACAGCAGTAAAAATGTCACTCACACGATAACCCTGCCTGCCAGCATCACCAACGGCAGTTATTATCTGGGCGTGATCATTGACGCCGATAACCGCTATGCCGAGGCGGATGAAAGCAACAACACCCGTAATCAACCGACACAGGTCATCACCATTTCCCAGGATGCAGCGGTCAGCAATCTGAGAAACGGCTCCTCATTACTCAAAGGCACAACCGTGCAACTGAGCGCTACCCTGAAAAACAATGGCACTAACGCCATGAACGGTCTGGAAGCCCGCTACTACCTCTCCACCGATAGCATCATCACAGCGGACGATTACCAGGTGGGTTCCAGCAGTGTTGATTTAGGCGCTGGCGGCAGCCGAAACCTCAGTATCACTTCCGATGCAATCTATCTCCCGCTGGGGGATTATTATTTCGGTGTGATCGCCGACCCAGACAACACTTTCGCGGAAACCAATGAGGACAATAACCTCGTGGTCAGCTCAACAGTCATCACCCTTCGCGATAATGTGGACCTGGTCGTGTCCGCTCTTTCAAGTCCGGGGATCATTGGGCTTCAGGGCACCTTCCAGGTGAACTTCACGGCCACCAATCAGGGGCCCGTTAACGCTGGCAGAGGCAATATCAATTACCAGATTGTGTTGTCTGACGATGCCGTCATGACTGCCAGTG
>JALSGT010000046.1 GCA_026982555.1 Chromatiales bacterium | reverse complement strand
TGTAATCCGTCACGTAAGTATTCGCGCACACAGGCCTGCCAGCCATCCAGGCCCATACTCAGTGAGCGGCCACGGCTTTCGCCGTCTTTGATGTCACCGGTGATACTGCTGTATTTGTTGGCGTAACCACGCGGGGTAATCATTAACCCCTGTTCAAGAAAGGTACTGCTGTTGCCTATCAGTACGGTGGTGAGCATGCCGATTTTACAATCTTTCATTTCATCCAGGCGCACAATCTGTATGTTCTGTGCTTCACGGTAGGCGGATTTAACGATGGCCACCGGGGTTTCGGGCTTGCGGTGTTGCAGCAAGATGCGCTGGGCTTCGACAATCTGCCCGGTACGCCGACCACTTTTGGGGTTGTACAGTGCCACCACAAAATCACTGCGTGCTGCGGCTTCCAGGCGCTGTGAAATCACTGGCCAGGGGGTCAGTAAATCTGACAGGGAGATGGAGCAAAAATCATGGGTCAGCGGCGCGCCCACCAGCGAAGCACAGGCCGACAGTGCGGTACTGCCCGGCACCACTTCTATTTCGATGTCGCTGTCGGGTGTCCAGCCGGATTTCAGCAGCACTTCATAGGTTGGCCCTGCCATGCCGTAAACGCCGATATCTCCCGAGGAAATCAGTGCCACTATTTTGCCTTGTTGCGCTTGCTCATAGGCTTCAATACAGCGGTCTATTTCTTCGGTCATGCCTTTTTTAATGACGGTTTTACCTTCAAGCTGATCCTGGACTAACTTGATATAGGTGGTGTAGCCGATAACCACATCGGCTTCGTTGATTGCCGCTACGGCGCGGCCGCTCATGTGTTCTTTGGCTCCGGGGCCGAAGCCTACCAGTAGAATTTTACCTTTACTCATTGTGTGACCTCTATATGTAATTGCTATTGCAGCGTATTTGTGATCATTGGTTGGGTGAGGGTCACAGCGGGTGAAACAAGCCTTGTGCGCCTCATCCTTCATCCCGGCCTTTTTTATGCCCCAGTGGGCGCTCCCCTCAAGGAGAGAAGGCGTAAAAGACAAAGAGTTAAAATGTGCTTTTTACAATGGATACGGTGGCGTTTTTGCCGTCGGTACCCCGGTATTTGTGTTTTTCCAGTAACAGGTCTTCCTGTGTGGTTTGCGCTGCCAGTATTGCCGCTGCTTCTGCCACGGCGGGTGTTCCCATGTATTTCATCACTACCGCAGAGGGGTTGGGCACGTCCACTTTTGCCAGTTCCCCGGCACTGAAAAAATGCAGGGGCCAGGACTGTTGTGCGGCCAGTGCCAACAATGCCACTTCGTCATTTTTTTTGTCGATGCTGGCCAGTGCTGTTACTGCATCACGGTTTTGCTTGATCTTTTCCAGCGCTTGGTCAAGCGCGGTGTTCAGTGTTTCCAGCGAAACATTACGATCACAGCCTATGCCTAAAATCAGGTTTTGTTTCATGGCTGACCTTGTGGCGGGCGATAAACCACCAGGCGCTCGTCCAGACTCGCCCAGGTTTTATCCGCTATTTCCCGTTGGGTGATCCATAGCAGCCCTGGAAATTTATCCAAGTCCACGTCTTCAAATTTTGTAAACAGGTGAATATTTTTGGGCAGGGGTGTGGGTCGGGTCCACCAGTCTTTTGAGCCGCATTCCTGTATCAGGGCAATGGGTTCTTCATTCACCACATGGGCTGAAACGCGGGTGATATTCAGTTTGGGGGCTTCCACTGTCCAGCCCAGTTCGCGGCCCAGAATATCCACCGGGATGGTTTTACCCACATCAGATGCGGTGGTCAGTACGGCGGTGGCTCCCAGCAGGGCGGACAATTGTTCGGCATAGGCATTGGCACCGCCCACATGGCCGGATAACACCGGGATCACGAACCGGGCGGCATCATCCACCACCAGCACGCCGGGGTCTTCGTCTTTGGATTTAAGGTGCGGGGCGATCAGGCGCACGACGGCACCCAGTGAGACGAAAAAAACAAGCTGATCGTAGTCCGCAAAAAAACCGGCCATTTGCTCGCGTAACGGGCCCACATAGGCGTTGACTTTGTTGGGCACGTCCGCCATTAAGGGCGCAAATTTTTCGGCGACGACAATATCGGCTTCAGCCATGCGTGCGGCCATGGTCGCCACCTGGGTGGCACCGTGTTTGGTAATGGCAATGAAGGCCACGCGAGGTGTTGTTGAGGATGTTATGGCATTATTCATGGTTAACCCTTTTTACATTAATTCCCGGTTTTATGTAGGGTGGGCAGTGTCCACCCTACAGGTCAGTTACGATACGTTTTTCAAATCCGTTTTTTTACGACAGCCCCGTATAATGTCGCCGCGTTGTCGATGCGGATTTTTGATTAACAACAAAGACAGGTAGTTGACCTTTTCTCCGTACAGGCTGCGAACATCATGGACCACCCGCTCTTCCGGCGCTCCGGCTTTTTCAATAAAACGACTGTGCGACAGGAGTTCTCGTGCTTTTAATAAATCAATAATGTCATCAAGTAGCGGTTTGACTTTCAGCAGAATCAACGTGTCGAATTCATTCAACATGGTGTTAATCACATCCAGTCCGTAACCGGCGGGAATAATTGCAATGGTGTCATCCACATCCGCCAGGGGCATTTGCACGCGCGCGGCGGCGGCATTAAAGGAGGAGACACCGGCAACGGTTTCAATCGTCACCGTTGCATCCAGCGCAGCAACGGTTTTCGCCAGATGGCCAAAGGTCGAATAGGTTGAGGCATCACCTTCCACCAGAAACAGAACGTCTTCCCCGGCTTGTAATTTGCCCAGCACGGCTTCTGCGGCACGCAGCCAGTATTTGGCCAGTTTTTCGGCATCATGGGTCATGGGGAAAATCAGCGGCATAGGTTCCGCCGGTAATGCCAGTCCGGCGCGTAACACAATATCCAGTGCGTAACTGTCACTTTTTGGGTTACGGATGGGATAACTCCAGACTTTGTCGGTCTGTAACAATGCCCAGGCGCGGCGTGTTATCAAGTCCGGGTTACCCGGCCCCAGTGATACGCCGTACAAAATACCGCTATTCATGATGTTGGCCTTTGCCGGTGTTTACCGCTGCCTGGGCACATACAATCCACACCGGGTTTTCTGCGGCCATGCGATGCATGTGCAAAATCGGCTGGCTGCGGCTGGCCTGTAATTGGGTCACATCCCATGGGACGTTTTCCGCGTCGAGGGTTTGCGTTGCCTGTGCCAGATTTTCCAGGGTGACAAAGTTCATCACCAGCCAGCCGCCCGCTTTCAGGCGCGCTAAACACTGCCGGATCAGTGCGGTTAATTCTCCGCCCGAGCCGCCCACAAACACCGCATCCGGGTCGGGCCAGTCAGTCAGTAATTCCGGTGCCTTGCCCTGTTGTATGCGGTAATTATGGATCGCCATGTTTTCGCGGTTTTGCCGGGCTATGGCCACATCATCCGGGTTTTTTTCAATGGCATAAACATAACCCGCATGGCATAAACGTGCGGCTTCCAGACCCACAGAGCCGGAACCGGCTCCAATGTCCCAGACAATGCTCTGGGTATGCAGTTGCAGGCGCGCCAGTGACACTGCCCGTACTTCGCGCTTGGTGATCAGCCCCTTGTGGGGTTTTCGCTGCGCATAACAGTCATCCGCCAAACCAAACACAGGGGCACGATTAACCGGTACGCTATTTGATGTTATGCGCTGCAACACCACGATATTGGGATGGGTAAAACGGCTGCCTGCGGCATCACTGAGTGACAATTCACGTTGAATATTTTCATCGCCGGTCAACAGCGCGGCGGCCACTGACAAGGTAAATTGTTTGCCGAAACCGGCGCTGAGCAACATGCGTGCGATGCGGTCCGGGGTATTTTCCGGGCTGGTAAACAGGGCAATGAGGTCATTGTTTTGCACGGTTTGCAGCAATGGATACAGGCCGTGTTCCG
>JALSGT010000045.1 GCA_026982555.1 Chromatiales bacterium | reverse complement strand
GTAGCCGTTCAGGTGCAATATCGGTAACACTGCGCCGTCGGTAGCGGGGTTCAGAAATTTATTGGAATGCCAGGCGGTGGCCAGTGGCCCGGTTTCTGCCTCACCATCGCCGACTACACAGGCGGCGATTAAATCAGGATTGTCCAGTACGGCTCCATAGGCATGGGACAGCACGTAACCCAGCTCACCTCCTTCATGAATGGAGCCGGGCGTTTCCGGCGCGACATGACTGGGAATGCCGCCGGGAAACGAGAATTGTTTGAACAGTTTTTTTATCCCTTCGGCATTCTGACTGATGTTGGGATAAAATTCGCTATAAGTGCCTTCAAGGTAAGTATTAGCCACCAGGCCAGGACCACCATGTCCTGGCCCGGCAAGATAGATCACATTCAGGTCATCGCGTTTGATCACACGGTTCAGGTGAGTATAGATAAAATTCAGCCCCGGTGTTGTACCCCAATGGCCGAGTAATCTTGCCTTGACGTGTTCAAGTGTCAGCGGTTTTTTCAGCAGAGGGTTGTCCAGCAAATAAATTTGCCCTACTGAAAGGTAATTGGCGGCTCGCCACCAGGCGTTGATTCGTGTCAACTCACTGACGGAAAGTGGCTGTTCTACCATACTGGTGCTGGTCATGTTTTTCATAGCGAACCTTCCATATCACTCATTATAGCTGCCGCATCAAGTACCATTACCTGTGCTTCGTCCACCGGTATCACCCACACATCCGTCCGGCTTGCCACAGTGCTGATACGCGCTTCGGTTCCAGAGGCCCGATTATTATCGAACAAATCCAGCTGTACACCTGACCATTCCATACCTTGAAGAATTTTTGCCCTTACCTGTGAGCTGTTTTCACCCACACCACCACCAAACAAAATGGCATCGGCTCCCTCTAATACTGCCAGATACGCGCCAATGTATTTTCGTACACGATAACAATATAAATTAACGGCTAATTCAGCATCAGGGTGATCAGAATTCAGCAGCGCTTGCATATCATTACTTTCACCGGATATTCCCAGCAAACCACTTTGTTTATTTAACAGCTGCTCAATTTCCTCTGCGTTCAATCCCGCTTGTCGTTGTAAATAAATGACCACGGATGGGTCAATATCGCCAGAACGGGTGGCCATAAGCAAACCCTCCAATGGTGAAAAACCCATGGATGTATCTACGGGCACGCCATGGTCAATTGCCGTAATGGAACAACCGGACCCGAGCTGCACGGAAATAACCCGGCCACCATTTTTAATCTCCGGCCTGATTTCCTTCCAGCGATGTAACATTGCCTGGTGGGCAACGCCATGAAACCCATACCGGCGAATATTATGCTTCCGACACAGCTCCTGTGGCAACGCATAAGTACTCGCCACTGTCGGTAATGACCGGTAAAATGCAGTGTCAAATATCGCAATATGACGCACCTGCTCTCCCAGCAGATGGCGAGCAAGTCGAATCCATTCAAGAGCAGGCGGATTATGCAAGGGTGCCAGCGGTATCAATCGCTTGATCTCCGCTTCCACAGCGGCATCAATCAAACAGGGCGCTGTAAGCCGAATCCCGCCATGAACCACACGATGCACAACCTGTGTAATATCCGCGTCATCAATCGACGCAATAAAATTTTCCAGTAGAAACAGGTCGGCAGTGTCGATGTTTTTGTGATGAACCCCGGCCAGCTGTTCCAGACCATTTTCAGTGTGAGCGAACAGACTCAAACGTAAAGAGGAACTACCCGCGTTTATTGTTAAAATAGACATTGTGGTATTCAATCCGTCATTTGGTGTTTTGTATTAATGTAAACATCATCACCTTCTTACTTTGGATTTTGGCCGGAAGGCAGCTTATACTCCCCTGCTCTCCTTCCAGGTCATTACGTCGTTCGCATCACCATCAAGTGCAAAATAAAGGGTAAAGAAATATGCCGGAAAAACCACAGCGCAATGATTCTGATTGTAATATAAAAACAGGCAACACGCCGACAAATCAGATCATTCCCGCCATGAGCACTCCGCTGGCGTCAATTTTTGGCAGTGGTTTTCTTGTTGTTGTCCCCATCCTCGCAAGCGCGGTTGGTCCTTACGCATTACCCGCAATGATCATTGTTGCTTTCATCGCTTTTTGGGTCGGCAGTATTGTCAGACATAATATACGGTGTGCCGAGCCGGTATTAGCCGAAGGAAAGCAATCTGTGACGATCATTGCAGAACAGCTTTCTGCGTATGCTCTGGTGGCGGCTTATGTCGTCTCCGTCTGTTTGTATGTGCATATACTTTCTTCGTTTGTACTGGCCAGCTTTGAGCTTGACAGCGCATTTAACAAGAGCCTGTTAACCACCCTTATTATTGCAGCAATTACCGTCATTGGCCTTTTTGGCGGCCTGAAACCACTGGAAAAACTGGAACGCTGGGCGTTGTATATCACTATTATCATATTGGGATTACTGCTGGTTATGTTTGCAGTCTATGATGTCAATCAATATCTCACACTCAAACAGTTTTCGCTACCGGCCATGCCTGACCGGAGCGCCTGGGAAATTGTCACCATTGTCGCAGGCACGCTTATTGTTGTTCAGGGGTTTGAAACAACCCGATACCTGGGAGAACATTTTGACACATCAACCCGTATTCGGGCCTCACGCTGGTCACAATATTTTTCACTCAGCATTTACATTTTGTTTGTTGCCCTGGCGCAACCTTTGGTATCAGTATTAGAAGGCGTTTATGATGACAACAGTCTGATTGTTCTGGCTGCCACAGCATCATTGCTCTTACCCATACCATTAATTATTGCGGCCAGTATGTCCCAGTTCTCCGCCGCAGTGGCAGATACGCTCGCGGCGGCAGCCAACCTGAAAGAAACAAGCAAGCAACGCATTGATACACGCTGGGGTTATGTGTTGGTGGGTGTAACTGCCATGTTATTGTCCTGGTCCGGTTCTACTTTTGAGATCATTGCATTGGCATCCCGGGCATTTGCATTTTATTACTTATTGCAATGTGTTGTTGCTTTCTCTGTTTGCAACAACATTAGAGAACGGTGTTTATTTGTGATTATTGGCACTATTTTAGCCTTTGTTTTAATTTTTGCGGTTCCCGCCGGCTAGTAAAAAGGGGTCAAAGCCCTTTAGCGGGGCCAGCGGGCCGGGCCAGACCCATCCAGGTCTTTAATTTCTGCTCAATTTTTTCCCGAAAATGAGCATTACCTGGCGGCGTGCCTGCTTGTGCCGTATGTCTGATGATATACGGCACATAATGCCTGCCAACGTATTGCATCATCATGGCTGCGCTTCTTGTTGCAACAACGGTGCCACCAAGCCGGAAAATTCCTGAGGTGATACATATTGCAACACCGCTCGACCTTTATCACTCAACGCAATATCCAGTCCCAGTTCAGGATACAACCAATGTACTGTATTATTTTCCGGTTCACGAATGCGTTGTACCGGCTCGCCAAAACGTTTGAGTAACAATTCATCATCCAGGCGTGCGCGTGTCAGGTAGGCAATGCTGATTATCGGTGCAGCAAGGACGGTTTGCACATCGTCCCCGGCGAGCGTCACCTTTTTTCGACCACCCCCCAGGTTACTCACTCTCGCTCCACGTTGAAACATGGCTGCTTGCTGATCCTGACTCAATGCCATTACCATCACCAGCTGGGCACTAAAACCACCGAGTATCACCTTGTCAAAATAGGCTTCGACTTTGTATCGGCCTTCAGGAGAAACAAACAAACTGACTTTGGCACCCCCCTGAAACTGATTTTCAGCCATTTGCAGCGTAGACTCTCCCAATGTTAAACCGAACACTCGAATACTGCCCTGGGCCGTGGGCTCAATTTGCCAGGGCAAAAACTGAGATGCGGGGCTGCCTATCAGCGTATCCCCTTTTTCAGTGGAAACCGGCATTAACAGGCTGACTGAAA